>SVSO01000041.1 GCA_015064195.1 Oscillospiraceae bacterium | reverse complement strand
TTCGACCCCCGCCACCGGCACCAAACCTCAGGATCGGGGGCTTGTCCCCGATCCTGAGGTTTTTTGCTGATGGTAGGGCGAGAATTTGCACTTCGAGAACGCCCGAAGGCGTTCTCGACCACGATGGGCGCAAGCCCATCGTGTGCGGGTCATCGACCCCCTCCCACCAGCAGTCTGCTTCGCAGCCTGCTTTCAAAAAAAATCCGCGGCAGCGGATTTTTTTATTGCAAAGGCCGCAGGCCTTTGCTGGTTTTTTGCTGATGGTAGGGCGAGAATTTGCACTTCGAGAACGCCCAAGGGCGTTCTCGACCACGATGGGTGCAAGCCCATCGTGTGCGGGTCATCGACCCCCTCCCACCAGCAGTCTGCTTCGCAGCCTGCTTTCAAAAAAAATCCGCGGCAGCGGATTTTTTTATTGCAGTTTACCGTTTATGTTACATATATCCAAATAACGGAAAACGGGCTGTCGAGGACGCCAGCCCTACGGAGATCCAACAAAAACCAAAAAGCCGTCGCGATTGCAACGGCTTTTACTTTGGAGCTGCTAATCAGAATCGAACTGATGACCTCATCCTTACCAAGGATGCGCTCTACCGACTGAGCCATAGCAGCGTGATGGCGACCGAGATGGGGTTCGAACCCACGACCTCTAGCGTGACAGGCTAGCGTTCTAACCAGCTGAACTACCCGGCCATCTCTTCATCACGAACAATATTATATCACATCTGAATGCGTTTGTCAAGGGGTTTTTGAAAAAAATATAAAATATTTTATATTGTCAGATATTGCAAATAAAACCAGAATATGTTATAATAAAGGAGACAGCCGAAACTGTCTCCCACATGAGAAGATTTAATTTTCGCTTATTTGCGCTTCTTTGCCACTACACCTGCACCCAGTGCGGAGACTGCAAGTGCCGCCAGCGCGAGGGATGCGCCGTCTGCGGTGGACGGAGATGCTTCCGGCTCAACCGGCTCATCTGCCACTTCAGTCAGCACCAGCTTGAGCGGGAACATATCCTTTGCATCGTTGCTGTAATTGGTGGATGCGGCGGCGGTACGGTACACCTGCTTTGCATCCTTGTCGCGGTAGAGCATCATAATCGGAAGCTCATAGCCGTCGCCGATCTTCGCAAGCTCGCCGGACATTTCGTACAGCTTTGCGCCCTGATTCGAGCGGCACACGCCGTCTACCATGATCTTATCCCACGGAATTGCCAGCTCTGCGCAGTAGTTGATGCCCTCAGCGGAGTATGCCTTGGAGTAGCCCTTGACTACATCTTCCAGATGGATAGACTGCTCGCCGTCAACCTTGGACTGATATGCGTCGCCGTGTACACCGGGCTGACCGTCTGCGGTGAATGCAATGCAGATGTAGAGCGGCTCGTTGCCGGAGATCATCATGCCGGGGTTGAAGCCAAGCTGCATCATATCCGCCTTGCTCCAGTAGCAGGCAGTGGGCTTATCAAAGGAAGAATCCTGTGCGGCGGTTTTTTCGCCCTCAACGGTGATGCCGACATACAGATTGTCCATATCCCAAGTATAGTAGAGGTTGAATACGTGTTCTGCCCACTGGGTATTTGCATCCCAGCCGGATTCGGTATTCTTGCCCGAGCCGTCGAATACCAGCGGCGCGTTGCCTGCGTATTCTTCCACAGTGATCACGCCGTCAGCGGTGGGGGCGGTTTTGGTGTTGTTGATGTTGAACTTGATATCGGAAGCAGCAGCAGCGGATGCAAAGAGTGCCGATGCGGAAAGTGCTGCAAGAAGGCTTGCAAAAATGCGTTTCTTCATTTTGATCGTTTCTCCCTTGTGTAAAAATTTCAAGCCGCGAACTTGTAACTTCATTTTAACACAGTTTTTGCCCGTTGTAAATCAAAAATATTAACGCGATTGGGACAGATATTATCCTGATGTGAGGTGATCGTTTTTATGACATATTATAAGGAATTCCGGTGCTTGCAGGATGCGTATGAGGAATGGTATTATGACAGATCACGCACCATGAGCGAGGAGGAGGTACGGTCTCTGGTCGGGCATATGGAGCCGGTGGAGGAATACCTGAAGGAGCTGTATGAGGGCGGCATCCGGGCGTTCATGTGGTCGGGCGACAACACCGAAACCTACCGCTTCCGCAATCTCGATGCCGGCGAGAATATCATCTGCCATCCCCATTACCGCTACGATTATCACATCGCGCACTCCCACGAATATTTCCAGCTGTGCTATATCCTTTCCGGCAGTGCGCAGATCACGCTTTCCGACAAGGACGTGCCCTTTACAAAAGGCGATGTGATCCTCATCTCTCCCGCCACCATGCACCGACTGCAGGTATACAGCGACGACTGCCTGGTGCTCAAATTCTACATCCGGGTCAGCACCTTCGACCGCACCTTTTACAAATGGCTGGGCGAAAACAACCGGATGTCCGATCTGATGCGGCGGACGGTGTATGACAAAAAGAAAAACGCCTACATGATCTTCCATGCAGGCGGCGATCCGGCCATCGAGGGGGATTTTGTCTCGCTGACGGCGGAGCTGATGTCGTGGCGGTCTTATCGGAGCATCATCGCGGAGAGCCGGCTGACGGAGATCTTCTGCAAGCTGGCGCGGGAATATCTGGATGACGCGGATATTTCCGGCGATGAGGGAAGCTCGGAGCTTGGGGCGATCATGCAGTATATCGTGGAAAACCGCGAAACGGTGACGCTGGAGGATGCGGCGGCACAGGCGGGATATTCCAAAAATTATCTCTGCCGTCTGCTGAGAAAACGGACGGGACGGAGCTTTCTGGAGATCGTCAACACTGCCCGTGTCGATGAGGCGGAGAAGCTGCTCCTTTCCACCGATCTCACCATGGAGGAGATCAGCAGCTGCGCCGGATTTACCTCGACGAAACAGTTTTACCGTGTATTCCGCCAGCATTTTGAAATGTCGCCGGGCGAATACCGACGGGAACGAAAGGAATAAAAGAAAAGCCGCTCTGCGGCTTTTCTTTTTGCAGGTTTCACTCGTTGTCATCGTACACCCGGTCGGCGTAATCGAGGCGCGCCCAATCTGCGGGCGGCTCGCCGAAGGTGGGGATCTTCATCGTGACACCGCCGGCCAGCGCGGATTCGTGGGCGATGACGCCCGGTGCGGCATAGGTGGCGGATTCCCACACGTTGTTGGGCGGAAGCTTGCCGCTCATGACCGCGCGCACGAAGTCGTCCACCAGCAGCGGATGGGAGCCGTTGTGACCGAGATGGGTGGAAAGTGGCCGCAGGTTCTGCAGGTCACGGAAGGCTTTCGGCATCCGTGCCACGTTCTGGTTGTGCGAATAGCCAACCGAGTAAGCATAAGAGGTGAGGCGGGCGGATTTTCCTCCGTCCTCCAGCAGATATTTGGTGGCGATCTCGTCGCTGACATAGCGGAAGTCCGCCTTCTGATCGAGATGGGGAAGCTCGCCGAAGTCGAGGGATGCCACACGTCCGGCACTGTCGTAGCTGGCCTTTGTGCCGCGGAGGATGGACAGCACCGACGAAGGCTTGGATTTTCCGATGCGGCGGTATTCGTTGATGCAGGCGATACCACCCTTTGACATATGGAAGATGGCCGTTTCGTTGGCGAAGGGATTGTCCCAGATGTTGTTGCCCTTGCCCCATATGCCGCCGGCTGTGGGATGCTCATGGAGCGGATCTGCCGCACCGAAGCAGCACACATCCACCGGATGATCGGCAATCGCGCCGAACAGCATGGACATGGAGTGGGTGGAATAAAACATGGGCGGAATGCCGCGCTGATCTTTCGCCAGACTGTTAAATTCGCTGATGTCGTGATAATACGCCGCCTCGCCGAACACGAAATCGCCGAATGTGCCCTTTTTGTATTCCTCGCGGCAGAAGATGGCGTCCGGGAAATAATAACAGGTCTCCGCGATCATGCAGATGAGCCGCGTTTCTTCCACAAGGCGGATGATCTCCCGCATATCCTCGATGTCAACGGCGATGGGCACGGCAGACAGGACGTGCATCCCTTTTTTCAGTGCGTCGATGATGAGCGGGCCGTGGGAGTGACGTTCGGTGAAAACGCCGATGACGGTGAGGTCGGGATTTGCCGCCAGCATATCGTCATAGGTGTTGTAGGATTCGATTCCCAGCGGGTCGCAGTTGTTCTTGCGGCGTGTCTCGTTCATGTCGCAGGCCACGACCTTTTCCACGTCGGGATGCATATGCAGCAGCTTCATAAAGCTGGAGCCGAAGCCGGTTCCGATGATTCCTGCACGGATTTTTGGCATGATGATTCTCCTTTGCAATTTTGGATTCCGGCATTCTGCTGCCGGTCTGCATTATCATTATACCGCCGGACGTTGAAATTTTCAATAGAAAAAATGAAGAAACTACTTGTATAAAATGATGAAATGTGGTATAATGCAGGAGAGGTGATGAAATGAACATCGAAAAGCTTCTGAGCGAGGATTATCTCCTGCGCGTGATATGCGTGGGCCAGGGGCGGACACATGGGACGCTTGACTCCTATATTCTCAAAAATACCCGCAACTACTGCCGTTTTTTTTACATCATTTCGGGAAAAATGCGATTTGTTACCCCGGGCGGTGCGGATCTGACCGCACAGACGGGGGATATTGTTTACCTCCCCAACGGATGCGAATACCGGGGGCATTGGTTTGACGAAGGTGCATATACCGCCCTCCACTTCACCCTGACGGATGCTGACGGAAAAGGCGTGCTGCTGTCGGAGGACATCTGCCTTGCGTATCACGATGACGGGACAGTGCTCGGAATTTTTCTCGCGCTTTACGAGGCGTGGAAGATCGGTGAGCCGGGGTGGGAGCTTCGCCTGAAAAGCGGCTTTTACGATATCGCCCGCGCCATTTTGCAGAAGGCGCAGATCAGCGATGAAAAGACGGAGCAGAGTGCCATTCACCGCGCCATTCTGACAATGGAGGGCGGATTTACCGAGGATTCGCCGGACATCCGCACGTCGGAGCTGGCCCGTCAATGCGCCATGTGCGAGAGCGAATTCCGCCGCCGCTTCAAGGAGGAGACGGGAATGCCGCCCCAGCGCTATAAAAACTGGCTGCGGGTGAAAAAAGCGCGGGAGCTGATGGAAGCCGGTGCCGGTGTGAGCCGCGCGGCCGAAACGGTGGGCATCAACGACCTCGCATATTTCAACAAGCTGTTTCACCAGTTTTTCGGATGCAGTCCGAGGGATGCAACCAAAAAATCCGCTCTGTGAGCGGATTTTTTTGCGGATTCAGATTTCCGGCATGATGATTTTGATTTCCTCGCCCGCTTCCGCCGATTTCACGATGCCGTCGAGAATCGCCTGATTTTTGATGATCTCGGCGGAGGAAATGGGAGCTGGGCCGCCGGTCTTGCAGGCATCCACGAAGGCGCGGACTTTTTTGTAAAACAGTCCCTCGCCCTTGTTCTGGATGATGGGGACAACGGTTTCCACTCTCGCGCCCGCCACATCGTGGTAGATCTTCATGGGGCCGCCGACCGAGCCGTTCCAGCAGTCGGTGGAGGGGATGCGGAGTGCGCCCTTTTTGCCGAAAATGATGGTATCACCGGGGGTGTCGATGTGCATGGCCCACGCGATGCGGAAATCCAGCACAATGCCGTCACGGTCGCCGTAGCTTCCCGGCTCAAGGCGGATGAAGGCCGCGGCGAAATCGTCCACGTCAAAGCGCGCCGCATCCACTTCTGACTGATATTCGGTGCTTGTGCCGAAGAATGCGGATTTATAAGCGGAGACGGTTTTCGGGATCGGATAGCCGATGGCGTTGAGCACCATGTCGAGGGAATAGCAGCCGATATCGCCCAGCGCGCCGATGCCCGCTGTCCGTTTTTCGATGAAGGTGGAGTTGGGGATGCCGCGCCGTCTGCCGCCGCCGGTCTGGATGTAGTAGATCTCGCCCAGCGTGCCCGATTCCACGATCTTTTTGATCATCTGCATATTGGCGTCATAGCGGGGCTGGAAGCCGATGGACAGGATCTTGCCGCTGGCTTTTTCCGCGCGCACCATGTCCACCGCCTCGTCAAGAGTGACGCACATGGGCTTTTCCAGCAGCACGTGAACGCCCTTGTTCAGCGCATAGATTGTGCATTCGGCGTGGGTGGCATTGTAGGTGCAGATGCTCACCGCGTCCAGCTCCTCCGCGTCCAGCATGGCTTTGTGATTGGGATAGAAGCGCACCTTTCCCGGCACGTTCCACTTGTCCTTGAAGGCCTGCGCCTTGCCGGGGATGAGGTCTGCCATGGCCACGACCTCCACGTCCGGCATTTTGTTGTACTGCTGGATGTGGGACTCCGCGATCCAGCCCGTACCGATGATGCCCACCTTCAGCTTCTTTTCCGGTTCGCTGACGGCTTCGGCTCTCTGACGACGGTATTGATACATATCCGCCATTTGAAAAATCCTCCGTTTTCTGAGAAGATACGTGCGGCAACGGTCGCCCCTAAACCGGGTTCACACGCCGTCGTCGTCACGCTGCACTTTTATTATACTACTTTTTTGCGGATTTTTCAATATATCTGACAAAATTTTTGTAAATATCGGCCGAATTTTTTTGCAATCAGGCCGACTTCAGCCGCGATCGGGGAAGATCAGCTCACCGGTTTCGCCGGCAAAAGCCTCGCGGAAGGTCATCGTGCCCGCATATCCGCCCATGGGCTTGAAGCCGGTGAAGATGAGCCTGCCGTCAAAGATCGCCGCCTTGGGAACGCTGTGGGCGGGGATGATGGGGTCGCGCGGTTCACGCCAATCGGAAAAGGGCTTGTCCGAGAAGAGGTAGTGCGCCTTGGCATGGAGGCTGAAAACGAGGTAATACCGTCCGCCAAAACAGAAATAATCGGGGCATTCGGGCTGGGCGGAATCGGGCGCGAGATAGATGGGATCGGTCTCCGTCCATGCTTCGCCGTCCGTTGAGATGAGATGGGCAAGTGCGCCGCGCCCCGATGCCGTCTCGCTTGTTGTGACCAGCATATGCCAACCGTCGTCGGCACGGATGAGCTTGGGATCGCGGGCGGATGGCCGATGATACCGCTCACTCAGGGTGAAGCCGAAGTCCGCATCCTTGTGAAAATGCCAGCCGTCATGGGAAACAGAGCGGCGGATGGGGGCGGGACTGCCGTCGGTCATGCGCACAGTATAATAGAGATAATGGGTATCGCCCACCCGCATCCATGAACCGGTGCAGATGGATCCTTCCGTCGGATCATCGATAGCAACGGCCATGGGATGCATCTGCCATTCGGAAAAATCCGCAGTGGAGATGTGCTCCCACTGATGGGCACCGAAGCCCCATTTGCTTCTGTGATGATGGCGATCCTTCAGATACAGCACGTGATAGCGGCCGCCGTCGGTGTAAGGCATACAGTCGCCGACAAATACACCGCCGCCGGGATGCCATCCCTCCGCATTTATGAGCGTGCCGGTGACTGCGGGCGGTTCGGACGGTGCATCCGGCGTAAATGCTGTGCCGCCGAGGGCTTTGCACAGGGTATCCCCGTCGAAAACCGGTGCGCCGCATGGCCATTCTTCATCCGCCAGTATACCGTCCGCATACAGCTCGATGCGGTGGTGCAGGATGATCAGCGCCGCCTCATTTTTTGCACCGGCGGCAGTGAGAATGAGAGGCTTCTCGCGAAAATCGTAAAACAGCTCCAGTGTCAGCGTGCCGTGATCCGGCGTGAGGGCAAAGCCTTCACCGCGGACAGCGACGTTCGGGATCGGGAATTGGAATGCGTTCATATTTCGTCCTCCTGTTCGTATCGGATGCATTCGCGAAGTGTGACATCATCGGCCAGCCCGGCGCATTTTGCCGCGTAAAGTGCCGCGCCGAAGGCCGCTTCCTCCGTGTGATGGGGAATGGCGGGTTTCATGCCGAACACCCGGGTCAGCGTTTCCCGGAGCGCGGGATTTTTGCGCACCGCGTTGCCCGATGCCACAAGGCGGTCAATGGGCGTTGTCTCCGGACGGCGCTTGTCCATCTCAAACAGCATCCCGTGCAGCTCCTCCGCCATGCCGCGAAGAATCCCCGCCGCCAGTGCGCCGGGCGTGAAGCTGTCCTCGCCGATGCCATCGATGAGACCGCGCATGGATGGCTCATCCCGCGTGCCGCAGAAGGTGGTGCGCACATGAAGCGGCCGGTCGAGATTTTCCATGGCCAGCCGGTTGAGCGTTTCGTAATGAGAGCCGCCCATGCCCGATGCGGACATGAATGCGCCGAAGAATCGCTCCAGCATGGCATATGCGCGGCCGCCGCAGAGTGCCGATCCGCAGAAAAGCTGTGCGCCCGCCACATAAGGCCGAAGCTCCAGACTGCCGGAAATGTCGGTCATCAGGGAGGTTGCCATGGAGATCTGACTGCCCGAGCCGAAATTTGCCAGCACGGAGCGGCCCGGTTCACGGACTGCACCGAAGAAGCTGGCCTGATTGTCACCGATCGCCGCCGCAACGGGGATGCCGTGATAGTCGCCGATGATGCCATCCCCCACAACAGCAGGAAGCAGATCGGCAAACGGTGCAGCTTTGTCGGTGAACCTTCCCGCCGCCGCATCAAAGAGTCCAAAGCTTGCCGCCATGGAGGGATGAACCATCGGCTCGGAATTGCCGCTCAGCTTCATGGCGATGAGGTCGCCGATGGACGAGAACCGATGCGCACCCGCAGGCACGAGCTGATTCTGCACGTTGTAAAAATGTGTGGCAAGCCCGTATCCGGCGGAAATTCCAAGCACTTCTGCGTAGGTGGAATCGCCGAAGGGCAGGGACGCGCGGGAATCCTGCCACGTGTACAGCGGTGAGAGGATGCCGCCGTCCGCATCGGTGTAAACAATTCCGTGCATCTGCGAGGTGACACCGATAGCGCGGATGTGGGGATAGCGTGCGGACAGTGCATCAATGAGCCGGGTCACGCGCTCGGTGATGCGCCGGGCGTTCTGCATATGCTCATAAGGCTTGCCCGGCATGGTGGAATCGTTGGCGAGGGTGTAGCTTTCCAGCTGGCGGCGGTGGGTGATGTCGATGAGAGCGGCACTCAGCGTGGTCGTGCCGATGTCGATGCCGAGACAGAGCGTGCCGCCGGTGGGAATCGGACTCTCCACCGTTTCATCCCGGGGAGCGACTGACGCCGCATAAACATCCTGCGGAAAATCGTCGTTTTTCAGCCCGGCAAGCATCTGCTCACACAGCTCACGCTGCCCGGAATTGGATGCGGCGGCGTCACGAAGCTCGCCGATTCGCCCCTGCAGCAGCTCGGCGGCGCTGATGACACCGTCTGTCCAGAGCTGAAGCGTGGCGATGGAGATACCGGCCTGACGGAGTGCGGCGATGAGACGGAGACGGGTCAGCGTCTCATCGTCGTATTCCCGGTAGGAATTCCCGGAGCGGCATACCCGGATCAGCCCCTTGTCCTCGTAATAACGGATGGATTTGCGGGTGAGACCGGTGAGAGTTTCAATTTCCTGGATTCGCATAAATGTCTCCTTGACTGTTATCTTTCCTCCATTATAAACGATGACCCGGGGGCACAGTCAAGCTTTTTGGGCAAGATTAAATTGTAAACTTATTGTGAATCGAGAGAGCGCGCCTGCCGGTTGTAAGCATCGGCGAGGGCATTCCACGTGGCTTTATCCACCTCGCCGGTGGCGGGAAGTCCGTGCCGCGCCTGAAAACGGCGGATGTCAGCCATGGTGTCATCATTCAGTACACCGTCCGGTTCGCCGCCGTCGATATCGTCAAAGCTGTCCGCCAGTGCCCGCAGAATGAACTGCACCAGTGCCACGATGTCCGAATATTCCCCGGCACGCAGGATATATTCGCCATCCTCCGGGAATGGTGCAAGAGGGCGGGGCGGTGCATTGTTCTCCAGCGCGGCAAGATAGGCGGCGTAGATGGCCTGCCATGTGGCAAAATCCGTGCGGCCGGTGACGGGGAGTCCGAACAGCCGCTGGAATTCCTCCACGGCGGCAGTTGTTTCCGGGCCGTAGATGCCGTCGGGATTGACCAGCGGAATGCGCGGATCGGCATGATGCAGCTCGCGCAGATATCGCTGAAGCTCTCTGATATTTTCGCTTTCATTCATCACGTTTCGCATATCGTCCTCCTACTGCCCCAGCGTTGTGCCGCCGAATTGCCCCTCCGATGTGTACAGGCCGTAGCGGATGTCGCTGTAGGCATCGGCGATGGCATCCCACGTCAGCGCGTCCACGATGCCGGAGGGATTCAGCCCCGCCAGCCGCTGAAAGGTCAAAACCGCATTCCGGGTTGCCATGCCGAACACGCCGTCCGCAGTCACCGGCGGCAGTTCACCGTAGACCTCCGACAGCGCGTTCAGATACTCCTGCAGAAGCCGCACCTCGTTGCCCTGCGTGCCGATGAGCAGCAGAAATCCGGGGAACGGCGCAGTCGGAACGCCGGTGTAATAATCGGGCGTTGACAGCACGATGCCGCGGTAGACATTGTACAGCTCCGCCCATGTTTCCTCATCCACAATACCGGTGACGGGCAGTCCGTAAGCCTGCTGGAATGCGCGGACGGCACGCTCGGTGGCCGCACCGAAATCACCGTCGATGGCAATCTCCGGAATGGCGGCGAGATTTTCACCCAGTACGCTGAGGAAATACTGGAATTCCCGGACGAAAATGCCGGAATCGCCGCGTGACAGCTCTGTGGGGAACTGGGCGGACACCTCGGAGAGTGCAAGCCCTTCGCTGGACAGCTCCGACAGCCGTTTGACACCGTTGTAGATGCGCAGGATCTTGTACCATGTGGCCGGCCCTACGATGCCATCCTGCGTGAGATCGAAGATGCGCTGGAATTCCCGCACTGCATTTTCCGTGGAAAGGCCGAATACGCCGTCCACCGGCAGGATCTTCGGGATGGACGGATAGTTTGCGGAGATGCGGTTCAGGCGGATCTGTACTGCGCGCACGTCGTCACCGAAATTGCCAAGGCGGAGGGCGCGGTACGGCAGTGAGCCGGTGAAGGGCAGGATGGGCGTGTCGGTGTTGATGTTCAGATTGTCGCCGTAATAATTGGTGAGGATTTCGTAAGGCGTGCGGCCGGCTTCCGCAAGCTCCACCGTGCCCCACTGGGACAGCCCGTCACACTGCACCCGCACACCGTCGCAGTAAGCGGCAAACAGAGGCTCAACACTGCCCGGCCGGGTGAGATAATCGTTGAACAGCTCATCGACGATCTCCGAGATATTTTCAAAAATATCCCGCCCCTGCACGTAGGACTGGTCAATGGCGGTGGAGTTGGTGATATCGAAATCGTAGCCGCGGCTGCGGTAATATTCGGTGTAGATGCGGTTGAGGGCGTAGGATACCTGCGCATAAATGTTGGCGCGGATGGCATTTTCCGGCCATGTGGGATAGATCTCACTGGATGCCACATTTTTTATGTAGTCCGGGAAGGAAACGGTCACATTTTGCGCGGGGGCATCGGGTGCGCCGAGATGAACCGTGATGGTTTCGGGGATGTATGGCAGCGGCATGGTTCACCTCACAGGTTGGGATTGGTGCCCTCGGCGAAATCGAGGCCGGTGCGGGGATAGACCCGATCGGCGTTGTATTCGGCGAGAGGGAGCATTTCCACGGGCTGGATGGAGGTGACACCGGCGAAAACCGGCACACCGGCGGCGGTGACGGTGTAATAGCCCGCCTTGTCGATCTGAAGCGTGTAGGTGGCATAAGGCTTGCTGTTTCCGGGGGATTCGGACAGGGCGCGTTCCGGTGCGGGTAGTTCAATGCGGTCGGTCTTGCCTGCGGTATCGGTGGTGACGACGGTGAAAACGGAGTTGTTCTCCGGCTCATCGAACATGACCGTCACCGATGCGCCGGGGAGCGGGATCGCACCACGGGCGGTGGATACGTTGACGATGAGAAAGCCTGTCGATTGCTTTTGTTCCATGCTGATTCCTCCTTTGCTGGTAGTAGCAGAATATGCGGCGGGCGGAGGAATTGACACAAAAAATCCATCCCGACGGATGTCGGGATGGAAAGGGATTATTTGTCGTTATCGGCGAAGCCTTGGTGGAAGGTGTCGAGGACACCCTGAATCTTTGCTTCTGCACCGGTGAACTTGGAGACGAAATTGCGGTCGTTCTGGCGCATCATGAACTTGATGATGGGGCTGTTCAGCTCGCCGAACAGCAGTGTATCGCCATAGTCGTGGATTCGGCTGTCCAGTATGATCTGCAGCATTTCCACAGAATCCTCATCGCGCGTACCCTTGACATTGAGTGTGGCGTCATAATAAGCAGGAGTAAGATTGTTGTAGGAATCGCAGGCCATCGCTTCCATAATAACGCCTGCCATCTCGGGCTTCTTGTTGGAGTAGCTGATGCCGAACAGTTCAATACCGCCTGTGCGGGTGTAGTAATTTTCCTGCTTTTCATCCCACTTCGGGAACGGAAGTACGCCGAAATCAACCGTTGTTTCACGGAGCGTGGTGGTAAGAATGAAGGGAGTTGCATAAGCGAACAGGGACTGATTGTCGGTGAAGAGCTTCAGCTGTTCCAGTCTGTCATCATTCGCTGTGTTGACGTGCCATACACCGTCATCCCACATGATTTCCCAAATGCGATTGAATACATCAATAACCTTTTCATCTGTCGGTGCCACATAGGTGATCAGATCATTTTCATCTTTGGAGAACAGTCTTACACCTGCACCGAGTGCAAGGTCGATCGGCACATCGTAGGCAACGGAAACATAACCGTAGCGGTCGCTTGCATCCATTTTCTGATTGCCGTCAAGGTCGGAAACAGCCAGCTTGGCATATTCCGCAAATTTATCCAGCGTCCACTTACCCTCACGGACAAGATCATAAAGACCGCTGATGCTGAATTCATCTGCCATTGTTTTGTTGTAGATCATGAAGCTTGCGAAGTCTGCAGCAGCAAGGCTGTAGTCGCCCACAACAAAACGATACTTTCCAGCTACCTTGAGGATCTCATGCAGCTGATCGTTCCAGTAGGGCTTGGTGTGATCAATATGGGGAATTTCACCTGCGGGGATGATCAGACCTTCAGCCGCGAATGTGAACATATTGTTGAGTCGGCCGGAGTAGAGGTCATAAGTTTCATCGCCTGCCAGCAGGAATTGCCGCGGATAGTCGTTGCCGCCGTCGTCATAACTGTAATATGTTTCGGTGAATTTAAAGTTAAAGCGGTCTTCTACACGGCGGTTGCGGTTATATATTTCATCGTTTAAGAGATCACCGGTGGTTTCATCGGTATTCAGATTGGCATGAACCATGGAATAAAGGCGCGTCAGCATATCAAAGGTATCGCCGCCGAAATCCCATTCGCCGAGACCGTCGGTTACGCCGGTTTCTTCAGCGGCAGTGGTGTCCGATGCGCCGCCGGTGGTATCGGTGGTGTCGGTCGATGAACCACCGCAGGCCGAAGATGCCAGCATAGCAGAGAGCAGAAGCAGTGCAAGAATATTCTTTTTCATTATTTTTGTCCTCCATCTTTACTTTTTTATGGGGATGTGCTATAATAATTTTATCAGAAAAGACAGCGTTTGTATATAACAATCGTTTGCAGAATTTCGGAGGTGAATATAAAAATTGTCCATAAACATCGTTCATGACTTCACATTGCGCGATTACAGGGAAGACTCGTTCACCGAGCCGATGCTGGTCAACGAGCGCGTCACCGGCAAATGGTCCATGAATTATTACCACTGGCATCGGCATTACGAGATCATGCGCATCTATGAGGGAAGCTATACCATCGTCTGCAACCGTACCATCATCCGTTCCGATAAGCCGGGAATCTTCATTTACCGCCCGTTCACCCTCCACAATCTCAATTCCGATCCGGCAAAGCCCTATGTACGCCGCTTTCTCAATATCCGCCGGGATGTGGTCAACCGCTTTACTCCGCAGGCGGTGGATTCCGAGCTGTTCTACGGTGCGAATCTCATCTACGCCATGCCCGATGAGGAAGAACTTCGGGAGATCGATGCCTTTTTCGATATGGCGGGACAGCTGGAGTCGGATGCTGTCAGTGCCGCACTGCTGGCATCCATGATCATCCGGCGCACCATGCAGATCGCGGCGGCGGGGCACGGAGAGATTGTTTCCTGCGCGTTTTCCTATATCCAGAATGTGCTGACCTACATCGCTGACAACATCGCCGAGCCGTGCAATATCGATACGGTTGCATCAAAATTCGGCGTGAAGCGGTCGAAATTTCAGGCGGATTTCAAATCTGTCACCGGCGTGCCGTATCATCAGTATCTGATCACGCTGAGGCTGTCCCATGCCAGAGAGATGCTGCTGGACGGGGAGAGCATTCAGAAGACCGCCATGGACACCGGCTATGCCAGCGAAGCGCATTTTGTCAAAGCCTTCCGCGAATATTGGGGCATGACACCGGGTCAGCTGAAAGGGAAATAGCAAAATCGCCGCGTTCCTACGCGGCGATTTTGCGGTTATTCGCGGTTTATTTGTCGTTTGCGGCGAAGCCGCTGTTGTAGGTGTCCAGCTTCGCCTGTGCTTTCTTGGCAACACCGGTCAGCACCGATACCAAATCCCGGTTGTTTGCTTTGAAAGCTTTATGCAGTACACCGTCGCGGATCTCACTGCAAAGGATAGTGTCCGCATAGTCGAATACGCGGTTCTTGAAGATGATCTCCAGCATTTCAACGGAATCCTCGTCGCGGGTGCCTTTGATCTTGAGCGCCGTGTCGTAGTATGCCGGACGCAGATGGATATAGGAATCGTATGCCATCGCTTCCATGATCACGCCGGCCATTTCGGGCTTCGCGTTAGAGTAGCTGATGCCGAACAGTTCACAGCCCTCGATTCTGGAGTAATACTCCTTCTGGGCAGTATCCCACTTAGGATAAGGCAGTACGCCGAATTCCACTTCCGAATCGCGCAGTTCTGTGGTAAGTTCGAAGCCGGATACGCCGGTAAAGAGGGCACGTTCGTCTCTGAAAATGCCAAGCTCCGATGCATCTGCCGTGTTGGGATGCCATACATTACCGTCCCATGTCATTTCATAAACGCGGTTCAGGACGTTCAGTGCCTTTTCGTTTTCGGGAGCGATGTAGGAGAGCATTCCGTCCTCATTCTTGGTGATCAGATCGGCACGGGCGGCGATCCAGAAGCTGGGCAGAACGTGCTTGGCCTGCATGACATAGCCGTATTGATCGTTTTCGTCCATTGACTGATTGCCATCAAGATCGCTTATGGCGGATTTTGAGATCTCAGCGAATTTGTCAAACGTCCAGTTTCCGGAACGGACTGTATCGTAGAGATTTTCGATCTGATAATTCTTTGCCATCGTTTTGTTGAACAGCATCACATGGGTGAAATCGGCGGCGGAAAGATTGAAATCGCCGACGACGAAGCGGTATTTCCCGGCGACCTGCAGATCATTGTACAGCTGCGTGTTCCAGTGCTCTTTATCAGGGTTAATGTGCGGAATTTCTGCGGCGGGGATGATCATGCCTTCTGCCGCGTAGTTGAAAAACTGGATCATACGGCCGGTATAGAGATCGTAGGTGGTGTCGCCTGCCAACAGGAATTGTCTCGGATAATCGTTTGTGCCGTTTTCAGAGCTGTAGTAGGCCTCTGTGAAGGTGAAATGAAACCGGTCTTCCAGCCGGCGGTTGCGGTCATAGATGGTGTCGTTCAGCACATCTCCGTTCGATTCGGCGCTGTTCAGGTGCGAGTGAATCAGCGGATATTCGCGCGTCAGCATATCAAAGGTATCGCCGCCGAAATCCCATTCGCCGAGACCGTCGGTCACGCCGGTTTCTTCAGCGGTAGTGGTGTCCGATGCGCCGTCGGTGGTATCGGTGGTGTCTGACGGTGAACCGCCGCAGGCTGCGGATGCCAGCATAGCCGTGAGCAGAAGCAGTGCAAGAATATTCTTTTTCAAATTTTTATCCTCCATAACTTTACTTTTCTCGGAATGTGTGCTATACTAATTATAACACACAGAATGACGATTGTATATCATTTCCGTTCAAAAATGCGAGGAGTACGTATAAAAAATGTCAAATAACAGTGAAGCAAGCCTGTTTTTGCGGGACTTTGAGGAGTCCAGCTTCCCGGAGCCGATGAATGCTACTGGCATTGGAGTCGGCAACGTTTCGATGAACCACTACCACTGGCATCGGCATTATGAACTGCTGATGGTATATAAGGGGAATTATACGCTTATCAACAACCGCGCAGTGATCCGTTCCTCGAAGCCGGCTGTTTTTCTCCATCGTCCGTTCACACTCCATAATATGAATTCCTCGCCGGATACGGAATATGTCCGCCGTTTGTTGCACATCAGGCGGGATGTGGTCAATCGCTTCACGCTGGACGTTGTGGATAAAGAAACATTTCTCGGTGCAAATCTAATCTATGCCATGCCGGATTCGGACGAATGGGAGGAGCTGGTTACTTACATGGATCTGGCCCGTCTGAAAAAGGAGGATGAGAACAGCGCGGCCCTGCTGATCTCCCTTATCATCCACCGCATCATACAGATCGCTGCCGCCGGACGCGGTGAGATTGTCAGCTGTGCAACCTCCTATATCCAGAATGTGCTGACGTTTATCGCCGATCATCTGTCCGAATCCTGCACGATTGATGATATTGTGCAACGATTCGATGTCAAACGCGGCAAGTTTCAGACGGATTTCAAAGCGGCTACCGGTGTGCCGTATCACCAGTATCTTGTTACCCTGCGGCTCACCCGCGCCAAAGAAATGCTGCTTGAAGGGCAGAGCATTCAAAAAACGGCAATGGATACAGGGTACAACAGCGAAGCGCATTTTGTCAAAGCCTTCCGCGAATATTGGGGCATGACACCGGGTCAGCTGAAAGGGAAATAGCAAAATCGCCGCGTTCCTACGCGGCGATTTTG
>SVSO01000040.1 GCA_015064195.1 Oscillospiraceae bacterium | reverse complement strand
AAGCCGGAGGACAAGGAATACACCGATTATCTCAATCCCGACTCCGCCATCAAGCTCACCGGCGCAAAGCTTGAGCCTGCGCTGGCCGATGCAAAGCCCGGCGACAAGTTCCAGTTCGTCCGCGTCGGCTACTTCTGCAAGGATACCAAGAACGCGAACACCTTCAACCGCGTGGTCACGCTGAAGGACGGCTACAAGCCCGCAAAATAAGGACAGATACCCATGAAAAAGCTATCCGTTCTTCTCGCGCTTCTGATGCTGCTTACCATGCTCCCCGTCTCTGCCGCCGAGCCGGTAATCCCCGATGCATTCTGGGCGCTCAACGATCGGTACATCGCCGCCATGAATACGCTGGATAATCCGGCCATCATCGAAAGCACCAAGGGCATCATCAACGTATTCGCCGGCAGATGGGATATGGCCGCCGTCTCCAACATCAGCGTCAAATATCTGGAAATGGGCAATGCCTATATGCGGATGGGACGCTATGAGGACATGGCGAAGGCCTATGAAGCCAGCTTCCCGTATTACGAAAAATACGATGAGCTTGGCCTCGGAAGCTCCGTGGAGATCCTGCGCATCATGCATGAGCGCATCGCGGACTGGTACGAGAGCATCGGCAATTACGAAAAAGCCGCCGAATATTACGCCAAGACCATCGGCTATTATGAAAAATACCCCGCCGCAGGTCTCGGAGATCCGGCGGAAAGCATCACCGGACTTGCCGGAAAGGTGCGCTATTACACGCCCACGCTGGAGCTTTACCATGCCGACGATGAGCCGCAGGTTTACTATGGCGCCATCAATGAGCCGGAGATGGGCGTGCTCTGGGGCGTCGCCGCTGACGGCGGTGTCCGCGATCAAATCCCGAATGAATCCCTCACCCTCATCTATCAGGAATTCGGCACGCCCGATTCCGGCTACAATGCCCGTCTGCTGAAGGAAGCGGAAAAGTCCGGGCTTGCCGTGGAATTCGCGCTGAATCTTCCCGGTGAAGGTGCACAGCTGGCGGAGGTATTAAAGAGCCGCCGCTATGTCATGGACGTCATCAAGCTGCTGAACTCCGTGGATGTGCCGATCTTCCTCCGGTTCGGAGCGGAAATGGACACATGGACAACGCCCGCCGATCCCGCAGCGTTCATCGAAGCCTTCCGCTTTGTGGCAGAGCTGGTGCATGAGCATACCGATCACGTGGCTATGGTCTGGAGTCCCACCTACGGCCGCGCATGGATGATGGATGTACACGCCTTCTATCCCGGCGATGACTATGTGGACTGGATCGGCATCTCCCTGTACCTCAACGCCCATCCCTTCGGCCGCACGGTCTTCACCGAGCAGGAGCTGCGCAATTTCACCTACTTCATGGCCGGTGATGCCGCTGAACCGGTGCGCATCATGGAGGAGCTGATCACCGCTTACGGCGACCGCAAGCCCTTCATCATCTCCGAATCCGGTGCATCCCACCGTTACCGCATAATCGATGGAAAATCGACCAGCCATGACGAGACGGACTGGGCCATCGACCGCCTGTCCGAACTCTATTACAACCTGCCCATGGTCTATCCGCAGATCAAGGCCATCGCTCACTTTGACGTGGTGCGCCCGACGGAATACTGCGACTATGCGCTGTCATCAAACGCCAAACTGACAGAGCAGTATCTCACATGGGTGAAGGATGGAATGTTCATTCAGGATTCCCATGAAAACAAGGCCAAAGTCAGCTGGAAAAAGGCAGGGGCTGATTTCACCGCCGAGCAGGGTGTGTGCCAGCTTCGCACCATGGCGTTCTATTACGGCAAATCGGATGTGACCGTCACCTATCTCTTAGATGGAAAAGAGGCCGCATCCGCCGACAATCTGCCCTACACCGCCGAAATCGATCTCTCTTCCTGTGAGCCGGGTGAGCATACGATCACCGTCCGCGCATTCTCCGGCGAAAAGCTTCTCGGCGAGAAAACCTATACCGTCACCGTCACAAAGCCCGCGCAGATCCTCGTGAACGGCAAAAAGCCGGAATCGGGTGCAAAGCCGGTGATGGCGAATGATGTGCCCCTCGTGCCGCTGGCCGAGGTCATGGAAATGCTGGGCAAAAAGCTGGTGTGGAATGAAAAAAACGGCACAGCCACCATCACAAACGGCACCACCAGAATCAAGGTTACGGTGGGAAGCTCCGACATGAAGGTCGGCTCGAAAACCGTCAAGCTTGCCGCCGCCCCCCGTCTTGTTGGCAACGCGGTCTATGTGCCGCTGGCCGTCATCGAACGCGCCGCCGGTGCAAAAACCAACTGGAACAGCACCGATAGAACCGTCACCATTACCCTTTAAATCTTAAAAAGGAGAATTTATCATGTCCTACAAAATCAACACAAACTGCGTGCAGGCCGGCTATACCCCCGGAAACGGTGAAGCCCGCGTCCTGCCCATCTATCAGTCCACCACTTTCAAATATGAGTCCAGCGAGCAGATGGGCCGTCTGTTCGATCTCTCCGAGAGCGGCTACTTCTACACCAGACTCCAGAATCCCACCAACGATGCGGTTGCAGCAAAGATCTGTGCCCTTGAAGGCGGTGCGGCTGCCATGCTGACCTCCTCCGGTCAGGCTGCCACCTTCTTCTCCCTGTTCAACATCTGTAGCGCAGGCGATCACATCGTCGCTTCCTCCACCATCTACGGCGGCAGCTTCAATCTCATCGCTGTCACCATGAAGCGCATGGGAATCGATGCCACCTTCCTCCACCCCGATGTATCCGAGGAGGAACTGGCCGCCGCATTCCGTCCCAACACCAAGGCAGTGTTCGCCGAAACGCTGGCAAATCCGGCACTGGTGGTGCTTGACATCGAAAAGTTCGCGCGTCAGGCTCATGCACACGGCGTTCCGCTTATCGTGGACAACACCTTCCCGACCCCCATCAACTGCCGCCCCTTTGAATTCGGCGCGGATATCGTCATCCATTCCACCACCAAATATATGGATGGACACGCAACCGCAGTGGGCGGATGCATCATCGACTCCGGAAACTTCGACTGGATGGCTCATGCGGACAAGTATCCCGGCCTCACCACGCCCGATGATTCCTATCACGGCGTGACCTATGCCAAGGATTTCGGCAAGGGCGGCTATATCACCAAGGCCACCGCACAGCTCATGCGCGACCTCGGCTCCATCCAGTCTCCCCAGAACGCATTCCTGCTCAATCTCGGCCTTGAAACGCTGGCACTGCGCGTGGCACGTCACTGCGAGAATGCACAGAAGGTTGCGGAATATCTGGAAGCCAGCGACAAGGTGACATGGGTCAACTTCCCCGGTCTCAAGTCCTGCAAGTATTACGACCTCGCGCAGAAGTATCTGCCGAACGGCTCGTCCGGCGTCATCTCCTTCGGTGTTGCAGGCGGTCGTGCCGCTGCCACCAAGTTCATGGACAGCCTGAAGCTGGGCGCAATCGTCACCCATGTGGCCGATGCACGCACCTGTCTGCTCCATCCCGCTTCCACCACCCATCGTCAGATGACCGATGAACAGCTCATCGACGCAGGTGTCACCCCCGACCTCATCCGTCTCTCTGTCGGCATCGAGGATGTGGAAGACATCATCGCAGACATCGAGCAGGCACTGGCAAAGTGCAACTGATAAAATCCCCGGCCGCCGCATAAAAATGCGGCGGCCATTGGCTTATCGTTCATCAATAATTGGCTCATCGTTCAATTTTGCACAGAAACAATTTGATATTTTGTTGATCTTATCTTGACAACAAACCGGGAATACTGTATAATAATCATACCAAGATTATAGAAAAAGGAGCCAAGTCATGAATAACAAACGCTTTGTCAGCACGATTCTCCTCACTGCTCTCCTTGCATCTCTTGCCGCCTGCGGTGAAGCCCCCGCCGTTTCCGATGATACCACCGACAGCACATCCGACACCTCCGCCGCAGAATCCTCCGAATACAAAAAGCCCGATGTGGATTACAAGGGCGAGGTCATCACCATCGCCGGTCTTGATAACCCCAACAGCTCTTATGCCATCTCTTCCTACCACGTCATCATGGAGGAGGAGAACGGAGATGTTCTCAACGATGCGCTTGTGGATATGACCCGAAAAGTGGAGGAAGATCTGAATGTGGATCTTCAGTTCTACCCCATCGACTGGGCAGACCGCGTGAAGGTGGAAGATCTGACCAAGCTTATTTACGCGGATGAAGACATCGTTCAGGCGGCATTTCCCGTGGCGGCCGGCGTTACCACCATGCTGGGAACGCCCGCACTGCTGAGTGATCTCGCAGCCATTAAAACGCTGGATCTCTCCCACAGCTGGTGGGATCAGAATTCCGTCAAGGAATACAGCATCCAAGGCGTGCAGTATGCCGTAAAGGGCGATGCCTGCTTCTATTCCAAGGGTGCCCCCATCGCCGCCTGCTTCAATAAGCAGCTCGTCGAAACCTATCAGCTGGACGATCCCTATCAGCTGGTGCGCGATGGAAAGTGGACGCAGGACAAAATGATCGAGATGGCCACCGCTGTGGCAGGCGATACCAACGGCAACCAGAAGGTAGACGAAATGCAGGACACCTTCGGTGCGATCTTTGAAGGCTCATCTCTCGGCTACTTCATGATGGGCGGCGGCGTTGATTTCTCGCGCGTCAACTCCGACGGCAGCATCGAAATGACCATGTTCAGCGACCGCAGTGTGGACATCGTGGAAAAGCTGGTGCCCTTCTTCCGCACCAAGAATATCTGCCTGTTCGATCAGGACTGGTACAGCAAATACTCCTCCCCCTTCACCGATCTGTTTGTGCCCAACTTTATGGAAAACCGTGCGCTGTTCTATACCAATCAGCTGTTTATGGCCATGGATTACCGTGCAATGGAGGCGGATTTCGGTATTCTTCCCATCCCGAAATACGATGAGGCACAGGAAAGCTACTACAGCACCAGCAACTATTCGTGGGAGGATCTGTTGATCGTTCCCTCCACCAACCGCAAGCTGGAAGTGACCGGCTATGTGCTGGATGCCATGGGCTACTATACACAGCAGTATGTCACCCCCGCATTCATCGACACCACCGTTCTCGGCAAATCCATCCGCGACGATGATTCGGCGGAAATGGTGCAGATCATCTACGACTGCCACATCTACGATATCGCCAGAGTGTTCAGCTGGGGCGGTCTGAATGAGATGATCTCCAACATGGCGAGAAAGACCAAGACCGACCTTGCATCCCAGTATGCGGGACTGGAATCCACCATCAAAGCCGAAATGGAAAAAACCATCGAAGCCCTCAGCGGCAACTGATCCGCACCTTTCATAAATCAACAGCAAAAAATCGGTCATGAAGCGATTCATGGCCGATTTTTCTCGCAAATCTTTAAAAATTTACAATTACTCATAGCAATTTTATTAAAAATATAGTATACTAATAATGAGTTATTATGGCACGGCTCCCCCGTGTGATTTTGACAGTAAAATTCAGCAGAAAAATAAATGGAGATGGAACATAATGGGAAAGATCATAGATAAAATTTTCGGAACGTACAGTGAGCGGCAGATCAAGAAGCTCATGCCCATCGTGGAAAAGATCGAAGCGATGGCCCCCGAATACAAGGCCATGAGCGATGATGAGCTGCGCTCAATGACGGACAAGCTGAAGGGCCGTCTTGCAGGCGTTGAGACGCTTGATGATATTCTGCCCGATGCATTCGCCACCGTCCGTGAGGCGGCTGATCGTGTGCTGGGCAAGCGTCCGTTCAAGGTACAGGTGCTGGGCGGTATCATTCTGCATCAGGGCCGAATCGCCGAGATGAAGACCGGTGAAGGTAAGACCCTCGTGGCGACCCTTCCCGCTTATCTGAATGCCCTTTCCGGAAACGGCGTACACATCGTCACCGTCAACGAATATCTGGCAAAATGCGGCAGTGAGGAAATGGGCAAGGTGTTCGGATTCCTCGGACTCACCACCGGCCTCGTGATCCACGACCAGTCTCAGGAAGCCAAGCAGCGCGCTTATGAAGCCGACATCACTTACGGCACCAACAACGAGATGGGCTTCGATTTCCTGCGCGACAATATGACCACCTACAAGAATCAGCTGGTACAGCGCGGTCACGCCTTCGCCATCGTGGACGAGGTGGACTCCATCCTCATCGATGAGGCAAGAACGCCCCTCATCATCTCCGGCGCAGGTCAGAAATCCACGGATCTGTACGATCAGGCCGACCGTTTCGTCCGCACGCTGACCAAGTTCGTCATCAAGGAGCTGGACGATAAGGAGCTGAACGAGGAGATCGAGGCAGACTACATCGTGGATGAAAAGGCGAAGAATGTCACCCTCACCCCTCAGGGCATCATCAAGGCAGAGCAGTATTTCCAGGTGGAAAACCTGTCCGATCAGTCCAACTCCACCCTCTCCCATCACATCAATCAGGCTATCAAGGCTCACGGCTCCATGCAGCGCGATGTCAACTACATCGTCAAGAACGGCGAAGTGCTCATCGTCGATGAATTCACCGGCCGCGTCATGCCCGGCCGCCGCTATTCCGACGGCCTTCATCAGGCGATCGAAGCCAAGGAGCGCGTGGACATCCAGAAGGAAACCAAGACCCTCGCGACCATCACCTTCCAGAACTATTTCCGTCAGTACAAGAAGCTGTCCGGTATGACCGGTACGGCACTCACCGAGGAAAACGAATTCCGCGAGATCTACAATCTTGACGTGGTGGAAGTTCCCACCAATATGCCCATGATCCGCAAGGATCACAGCGACGTGGTCTACAAGACCGTTGCCGGCAAGTACAGAGCCATCGTCAAGCAGATCAAGGACTGCCACGAGAAGGGTCAGCCCGTCCTCGTGGGCACTGTCTCCATCGAAAAATCCGAGGAGCTGTCCAAAATGCTCAAGAAGGCCGGCATTCCGCACACCGTCCTGAACGCGAAGTACCATGAGAAGGAAGCGGAGATCGTAGCACAGGCCGGCAAGCTCGGTGCTGTCACCATCTCCACCAACATGGCCGGACGCGGTACGGACATCATGCTGGGCGGCAACCCCGACTTCCTCGCAAAAATGGATCTGCGCAAGGAAGGCTACGACGAATCCGTCATCATTCTCGCCGCCGGTATGTCAAACCGTGTCAGCGAGGAAGTGCTGGAAGCACGCGAAAAGTATCATGTGGCACTCGAAAAGCATCGTGAGGAGATCGCTCCCGAAGCCGACAAGGTTCGCGAGGCAGGCGGTCTGTTCATCGTCGGCACAGAGCGTCACGAATCCCGCCGTATCGACAATCAGCTGCGCGGTCGTTCCGGCCGTCAGGGAGACCCCGGCGAATCCCGCTTCTTCCTGTCGCTGGAGGACGATCTCATGCGTCTGTTCGGCTCGGAGCGCGTCATGGGCACCATCGAAAAGCTGGGCCTGGATGAAGATCAGCCCATCGATGCCGCCATCCTTTCCGGTGCCATCGAGGGTGCGCAGAAGCGTCTCGAGGAGGCCAACTTCCAGCGCAGAAAGCACGTCCTCAACTACGACGACGTTATGAATCAGCAGCGTCTTGTCATCTACAAGCAGCGCCGCGATGTGCTGGACGGCCTTGATCTCAAGGATACCGTCAAGGGCATGATCGATGCGACCATCGATGAGGTGATCGACCGCTACACCGCTTCCGAAGTACCGGATGAGTGGAACTTCGACGGTCTGCGTACCTACTTCTTCGGACTGCTCTGCAAGCCGGATGACTTCAAGTATACCACCGACGACCTCAACAACATCACCCGCGAGGACATCAAGGGTCTGCTCCACGAGCGCGCAGACAAGCTGTACGCATCCAAGGAGGAAGCGTTTGGCGAGGGTATGCGTGAGGTTGAGCGCACCCTGCTGCTCCGCGCTGTCGATACCAACTGGATGAACCACATCGACGCCATGGACGAGCTGCGCAGCTCCATCGCGCTTCAGGCCTATGCACAGCGCAATCCCATCAACGAATACCGCCTCACCGGTGCGGATATGTTCGACGACATGATCGCACAGATCCGCGAGGATACCATGCGTCTCATGCTGTCCGTCGTTCCGAAGCCGAATACGGAGATCAAGCGTGAGCAGGTAGCGAAGCCCCTCACCGAAGGCTTTGCGGACGGCAAGCAGGCAAGCACAGGAAAATCCGCCCCTGTACGTGCTGAGCGCAAGGTTGGCCGAAACGATCCCTGTCCCTGCGGAAGCGGCAAAAAATACAAAAAGTGCTGCGGACGCGGTGATGACGCGGATTCCGCTGAAGAATAAAAAGGATACCGCAATTCCCCGTAAACCCGGGGAATTGCGGGAATTCTGATACATAAGGAAATTATTATGGGCTTCGGACTTCTCTTTTTGGGCTATTTCTTCCTTCTGACGCTTCCGGTGGGCGAGATCGACATTCTGCCGGACGTGATCGGATGGATCATCATGGCCTCGGCTCTGCGCGGACTCTGCGGTTTCTGTCCGGATAATCGCCACTTTTCCCGGGCGCGCACACTTACTCTGCCCGGTGCAGTTCTCTCCGCGCTGCTGCTGATCCTCGATTTTGTTCTGCTTCTCGATGTGCCGGCGATTATCACAACCGCAGACACGGTACTCCGCCTCGCATATTCCGCCGTCATGGGCGTGTATGAGATCTTCCTTCTGCTTGGCATTTACAAGCTGGCGCGGGAGGTGGAGCTTCCCAAGCTGTCGGCACGTGCGCAGCGCATGATGGCCGTCACTGTGGTGTACTATCTCATGCAGATCGTCGTCTATTCCGGCATTCCCGGTCTGCTGCCGGAGTCACAGGCGGCTCTGGTGGGGGCTATCAATCTTGCCGTATACGCGCTGGGCTATCTCTGGCTCATTCTCACCCTCGCGCTTCTGTTCACCTGCTATATGCGCATCTGTCTCGAAGGCGACGAGGATATGCCGTATCGGGAGGATCTCTTTGACCGGGTGCTCGCACGGTTCAAAGGCAAAAAGTAATCTGCAGAAAGGGACATATCTATGAAAACAAAAAACTCCGGTCAAACCAGTCTCGCAAAACAGATGGGGCTTGGTCGGTTTATCGCATCCGCCATCTTTCTGTTCAATCCCTACATCAATATTATCGATATCCTGCCTGACTTTTTCGGCATTCTTCTGCTTCTCAAAGCACTGAACAAGTGGGCGGATCTCTGCCCCAACATCGCCGATGCAGTGGCCGGGCTGTCCAAATACCGCTGGTTCATGCTGCTCAAGATGTTCGCCATGATCCTCGTGCCGCTGGTTGACGATACCTATGTGCTGGTGCTCACCTTCGGCTTCATGGCCATTGAGTTCATCTACCTGATTCCCGCAATCGGCCGTATTTTCGATGGTTTTGAATATTTCGGCACGCGCTTCAACGGACGCGCCATCTTTGTCAATCTGAAGAATGTGCGCACCCTTACCTATGTGTTGTTCGCGGGCAAGTCTGTCCTTGGACTTCTGCCCGAGCTTTGCTCCCTGTCCAACTTCGACCATCTGGGCTATGTCACAGCCGGTGTGCAGATCGATTATGGCGACTACAAGTATCTTCTTCTCGGTCTCCAGCTGTTCCTCTCCTCCCTCATCGGCATCCTCTGGCTTGTCAACATCATCCCCTATTTCAAGCGCATCGCCGCCGATACGGAATTTCTCGGCAGAGTCATGCGGGACTACGATCTTGAGATCACCCAGAATGTGGGGCTCGGATTCCGCCGCTCCCTGCGCTCCGTCGTGACCCTTCTCATCGCCGGATTCGTATTCTTCCCCAATCTGTGGCTGGACGGCATCAATGTAATCCCCACCTTTGTGGGCGCGATCTTCCTCGCAGTCGCCATGGCAAAGCTCCGTAAGATCTCCCTCGGCAGCAAATGGACGGTCTGGTGGCAGATCATCTTCGCCGCCATCTCCGCCGTCTCCTATGCCGCATCGATCCTGTTCGGCCTGTTCTACAGCATTTCCAGCATCATGCGCGACTTCACCGCTTATGAGTTCTACAATATCACCCGCATTCTCTCCATTTTGGAATATGCGGCAATGGCAGTCAGCGTTTACATGATTTACGGTGAGCTGCGCCGGCTGATCCGGATGCATCTCGGCCCAGACCCCGATGTGACCGACCGCCGGCTGACCGACATCTACGCCAGCCAGCAGCATGAAGCGGACAACAGCATCGTCGCCGGCTTCATCGGCTTCCTCGTTGCATTCGCCACCAATGTGGCTTACCTCATCATGCGGGCGGACATTGACATTGCATACTGGATCATTCCCTTCCTCGCGTTCGGGATCTGGTTCATTTACGTCATCAGCTCACTGAGTCAGCTGTATGATCAGATCGAATACAAGTATATTTAATTTTCATGGAGGTTTCTATGGATTATTTCAAATCGCTGGAAAATCCCTCGTCCGAGTATCGCGGACATCCTTTCTGGTCGTGGAACGACAAGCTCGATCCCGATATGCTTCGCTGGCAGATCCGGGAGATGAAGCGCGTAGGGCTTGGCGGCTATTTCATGCACGCACGCGGCGGCCTTATCACCGAATATCTGTCCGACGAATGGTTTGAATGCATCAAGGCCTGCGTCGATGAAGGCAAGAAAATCGGCATGGAATCGTGGAGCTATGACGAGAACGGCTGGCCGTCTGGTTTTGGCGGCGGCATCGTATCCGGCATGGGCGACCGTTATCATGTGCGCTGGCTGGTGTGCAATCCCTATGAAGGCAAAAAGATCGAGGGCAAAATCCTCGGCTTCTACGGCATCAGCGAAAAGGAGTGCCGCTTCCTCGGCACAAAGATCCGCGAGGCCAAGACTTCCGCCAAGCGCGGCGAGACGATCTACTATGTAGCTCACGAGAAAAATGTCAACTATGTGGACATTCTCAATCCCAAGGTCGTGAAGGAATTCATCAAATGTACCTACGAGGCGTACGCCGAAAAGCTGGGCGGTGACTTCGGCGGCGAGACGATGCCCGGCTTCTTCACCGATGAGCCGCAGTTCTCCCGCAGTAAGACTCCGTGGTCCTACATTCTGCCGGAAGAATTTCTGGCCACCAACGGCTACGAGATTCACGAAAAGCTTCCCCTCCTTTTCCTTGAAAAAGAAGGCTATGAGAAATTCCGCTTCGATTTCTGGCGCGTGGTCAGCCGTCTCTACACCGAATCCTTCGGCAAGCAGATCTACGACTGGTGCGAGGCACACAACTGCAAATTCACCGGCCATGCCATGATGGAGGACAACCTCCATGCGCAGATGCAGTGTACCGCAGGTGTTATGCCGCTGTATCAGTATATGCACAATCCCGGCATGGACTGGCTGGGACGCAGTATCGCCCATCCGCTCATTCCGAAGCAGGTCGGCTCTGCGGCCAAGCAGCTGGGCAAAAAGCTGGTGCTCTCCGAAACCTACGCCTGCTGCGGCTGGGATATTTCCTTCGAGGAGATGAAATGGATCGCCGAGTGGCAGTATGTCAACGGCATCAACTGGATGTGCCAGCATCTGGAGGGCTACTCCATCCGCGGTCTGCGCAAGCGTGACTACCCGCCGTGTATGTTCTATCAATCGCCGTGGTGGGACGATTACAAGAAATTCAACGATTATTTCGCACGTCTCGGCAAGCTCATCGCCGAATCCGATGAAGCGGCGGATGTTCTGCTGCTCCATCCCATGCACACCGGCTATATCGCTTACAACGGCGGCGGCAATCCCATGCTGGCCAAATATGACAGCGCGCTGGTTCAGGCACTGCAGATCCTCTCCGGCAACCACATCGGCTACCATCTGGGCGATGAAGTCATCATGAAGAATCACGCCGCAGTGGAAGGCAACGCTCTGCGCGTCGGTCTGTGCCGCTATCACACGGTGATTCTGCCGTCCATGCTCACACTGGATGCCTCCACCTTCGAGCTTCTCCGCGAATTTGATGCAAACGGCGGTATGATTCTCGCGCTCGGCGAAAAGCCCTGCCGCATCGACGGTGAATATTCCGAAGAGCTGTGCGCATTCATGGCGGATGTGGAAACGCTTCCCGCAAACGACAACGAACTGCTCACCGCCGCTCTCACCGAGCGCGGCCTCAAGAAGCTCACCGTATCCAATCGGAACGGCGAGATCAAGTGCATCCACTGCCGCGTGAATCTCCTTCCCGACGGCAAAAAGGCGTATTTCTTCGCCAATCAGGATCGCGAACACGCATACGATGCCAAGATCATCCTCGATTCCGACGATGAGACGGTCAAGCTTGCCCTTGAGGATATGAGCGTTCTCGCCACTGATGCAGTCAATCTTGACGGCAAGACGGTGCTTTATCTCCACTTTGAGCCGATGCAGTCCCATCTCATTCTCGCAGGCAGCGATCTTCCCGCGATTACGGAGAAGCAGAAGCCCGCATTCGTTCTGCCTCTCTCCCGCAAATGGCGGATCGCGCGGTGCGATGACAACGCGCTGACCCTCGACACCTGCCAGTACATCCTCGGTGACGGTGAGGAATATTCCGAGCCGTGCAACATCCTCGACGTGATGGAAAAGCTGCTGGCGGCGCGTGCAAATGATACGCTGAAGCTCCGCTTTACCTTTGAAGTGGCGGAGGATACCAGGCTCAGCGCCATGAAATCCTTCCGGCTGGTGAGCGAATTCACCGACGAATTCACCATCCGCGTCAACGGAAATGCCCTCACCTACGACGGCACATCATGGTGGACGGACAAATCCTTCAAGGCCTACGATATCAAAAAGTTCGTCAAGCCCGGCTTAAACGAGATCATCATCGACGGAGCATTTGCACAGCGCGAGAAGGTCTATCAGGTGCTGTTCGGCAAGAATGTGCTGGAGACGGAGCGCAACAAGCTCACCTACGACACGGAGCTTGAGAGCCTGTATTTAGTGGGCGACTTCGGCGTTTCCTCCGAGTCCGGCTTCACCGAGGGTGATCGCCGTGCAGTCTTCACCGACGGTGGATTTGTCATCACCAACCGTCCCGACACCATCATCGGCGGCAATATCGTCGAGCAGGGCTATCCCTTCTTCGCAGGCAGAATGCTGATGGTGCAGGATGTCAAGATCAAGAAATCGTGGGGCAAGCGCATCTCTGTGGAGATTCCCAAGCCTTACGCGGCACTGGCGAATCTGTACGTTAACGGCAAATTTGTCAAGTCTCTGCTCTGGTCGGAATACCGCGCGGATATCACCGATTATGTGGAATCCGGAGAGGTGGCTGAGATCGGCTTCGAGGTCGTCATCGGAAACCGCAACCTGATGGGACCCCATCACAATCCCCAGGGCGAGTCTTACGGCATCTCCCCGTACAGCTTCTCTCCCCACGGCAATTATTCTCCGAGCAGCTGGAGAGAACGTTACTGCTTCGTAAAGGCAGGCATGGGCGAATAAAATATGGCAGGAGCTGATTGTCAGCTCCTGCTTTTTATGAAATTGTCCGATCCAGCCCGTGGATGAATCCGCCCGCATCAGATGAGCAGACATCGCCGCCGATCACCTTATTTTTGTGCATGAGGATACTCACCAGCACCTCGCCGGTATAATCAGGGTAATTGGTGATCCGGTAGGTGTAGCGCATCACGTCTTTTTTGTGATATTTCGTCAGATCGAAGCCCTGCTTTTTCTGCAGCTCGTTGTAGCTCTGATACACCTTGTCAAACTCCGCGGGGATGGTCACTTCCGCTTCCTCCACCGGCGTACTCTCCACCTCCCAGCCGAACTGCGCCAGAAATGCAAGCCGATCCTCCGCCGTCTTGATCTTGTCGAAGCGCACCTCCTCCATGACCTCCAATACGCCCTCCGACATGGCCGGCTCGGCGGTAGGAATGAACACGAGCAGTGTCACCAGCGCCACAACTGCCAGTGTGGTCACGCCGAAAAATTTCAGTGTGCTTGCTCTGAGTGAATAGACAAACATAAAAATCCTCCCTCTGTTTTGATTGCTGATACAGTCTATGCCGCAAGCTTTCAAAATATACCGGGGGAGGAGCGGTTAAATGCAAAGAATGAGAAGCGGATGCTTCTCATTCTTTTATGTTTTATAAATTACTTAACATCCTCGGGATTGAAGGAAGTGTAAACGTACTTGATAACGTCGCCTTCGTTGATCGTGTTGTCGCCGGCCTTACCGGAAGCAGGCTCAACGTCGTTGATGAAGTACATCCAGTAGTAAACCAGACCGTCGCCGGACTTGGTTGCATCCAGATCCTTGTACTCGTCGATGTCAACGATGGACATTTCGCTCTCGTCAAGCGTGTAGGAGATCTCGTTTACGAACAGAGCCTCGCGAACTGCTTCCAGAACGGTGGGCTTTACGCTCTCAACGGTAACGGGGGTTTCCAGAATGGGGTTGGACGGATCCTTCTCGTCGATGATCTGAAGGGTTACGTTCACGGTAACTTTCGGCTCGCCGCAGGATACGCCGCACAGAGCGAGCATCACGAGAGCCAGCGCAAGGGTTAAAATGCGAGTGAGTTTCATTTTTACATTTCCTCCTGAAATTTTGAATATAAGCAGCGGTGCGCGAAGCTGATAGCTGGGCAGCATCGCAGCGACTCAAAAATTTGCTTATGCATATATTATACTATTTAAAACGCCTCTTGTCAATAGAAATTGATGATTTTTTCCTTTATCAAACTGTTAACATTTATATATTTTATTGATTTATACAAATCTGACCGTTAATTTTGTGCAGCTTGGCAATCAGTTGAGGACGATGATCCCCAGATTCAGATAGGCCGCGAAAAAAAGCCACAGCAGATACACGATCATCGCCGCGCCCGCCAGTCTGAGCACCCGCCAGAATGCGAAAATGGTGAAGATTGTGAGAATGATCATCATCACGATGGCGCAGAATGCGGCGAAATACGCACCTGCTCCAAAGAAAAGCGGCGACCAGATAAAGTTGAAGATCATCTGAATGATGAAAAACAGCAGTCCCTTGTATTTGTCCGATTCCGCCGCCCGGTCGCCAATACACGCCACTGCTCCCGCCGCACCGCCGATCAGCACATACAAGATCGTCCACGCGATGGGGAATACCAGTGCCGGCGGCGTTCCGAGCGGCTTTTTCAGCTCGTAGAAGGCACTGGTCGGCCCGGCGGCAAGAGCACTCAGCACGCCGACAACCAGCACGATCACCGCGCCGATGATGACACACCGCAGGCAGATCCTGCAAAGCTCGCCGCGTATCCGGCTGAGAAATCGATTTTTTCCCTGCTTCCATGTTGACATAAAAAATCACCTCACACATTTGTATGAGGTGATTTTCCATTTCATTCCACTGCGGGAAGATCTTCAAACAGATCCGAAGAATCGTCCGGCGGGATCACATCGTCCTCCGGAAGCGGCTCAGGCTCTGCGGGGACGTGTTCATAGCAGTAGCTGTTGTAATACCGCTTGCCCTTGGTATCCGTAAAGCCCGGATATTCCTTCTCGCCGTACATTCCGATATAATACGGTACATCACCGTTGTCTGGCATGGGCGTCCCCTCTGCCACATCGTGGTAGGTGTACTGCGTATCCGTCACCTTCACGTTTGTCGGGAATACACGGTCGGCGCGGATCAGACCCACCTGCTTCACACTGGAAGCCGGACAGCCATCATGGGCAATGCCGCCGGTGGAGGTGTCATAATTGACCAGCACGTGGCAGTCGCAGTATTCGGTGGGAACGGTGGCCGCGGTGAAATAGCCCTGCTCCGCACGGCTTCCCCGGGGATCGAGGTAGCACGCCTGACTCATCAGCTTGCCCGAATCGCGGCAGTAGGTGGCCGTCACGATGCCGTCCGCCATCTGGAAGGTCTTGGGCGTTCCGGCGGCGAGAATGTCCGCGTGCAGCTCTGTCATGATGATGTCCCACGCCACGGTGGACGGGCTCCACGACAGCGTACCCAGTGACTGGGGCTGTTCATAGCCGAACCACACGCCGCCTACCAGATAGGGCGTGTAGCCAATGAACCAGCGGTCAACGTCGCTGGAGGTAGTACCGGTCTTGCCGGCCACATTGATCTTGTTCTTGAGGGTCACAGAGGTCGCTGTACCGCGGGTGACGACGTTCTGCAGCATCTTAGTCATGAGGGATGCGGTCTGCTCACTGATGACCACGTAGCTCTCCGCTTCGTTTTCGATGAGCACCTGACCGTCCGCGTCCAGCACCTTCAGCCATGTGCGGGGCTTGTTGTATACGCCGCCGTTGGCGAAGATCTGATAAGCGGCGGTGATCTCCAGATTGGTGACACCGTAGTTCATGCCGCCCAGCGCCAGAGGAGACAGATCCTTGTCCGTGATGCCGATGCCGCCGGGAAGGGTAGCATATTCGAGGAAGCTGTTCATCTGCAGCTTATTCTTGACAAAATCGAAGGAACGATCCACGGTCAGCTCCTGCAGGATGCGGACTGCCACGGTGTTGACCGAGCGCGTCACCGCATCGTGAACGGTGGTCTTGCCGTTGTAGACCTCCGGCAGGTTCTTCGGCCATGCGATGGGATTTTCTTTCTCCTCATCCTCCTCGTCATAGTTGAACATGACCGGCACATCGTCGTAAACACTGCCGTAGGTGATCAGGCCGTATTCCAGCGACGGTGCGTAGACCGACAGGGGCTTGATGGACGAACCGGGAGATCGGGTAGCATCCGTGGCCAGATTGTACAGAAGATTCGCTTCCTTCTGACCGCGTCTGCCCGCAATGCCCAGCACGTCGCCGGTGGCGGGATCGATGATGATCGCCGAGGACTGGGGCTGGACTGCGTTGTTGGTGCGCGGGAAGTTGGCATCGTTGGTGTAGACCTTATCCAGCGTTGCCTGAACGCGGGGATCCTGCAGGGTGATGATCTGCAGACCGCCGGTGTAGATGAGGTTGTATGCCATCTCCAGGTTGTAGCCTAACTGCTGCACCAGCGCATAGGCCACTTCCTTCATCACCTGGTCGGTATACCACGAGTTGGTGGACACAGACGCATCCGATGCGCGTCCCTGATAGTCGAGCTGGAGATTTTTGCCGTAAGCGCTGTCATATTCCTGCTTTGATATAGCCCT
>SVSO01000039.1 GCA_015064195.1 Oscillospiraceae bacterium | reverse complement strand
TAGATGTATTCATAGCCCGGGTCAAGCTCGATCTTGCCGTGGCTGGGCTCATGCTCCGGCGGAGCTTCCGGCACATCACCCATGTGAGCGAAGTCGTGGCTCTGATCAAAATCGTCGCCCTGAATGAAGAAATGCTCCATGCCCAGCCGCCATTTGGTCTTGCCCTCGTTGATCTCCGGCACAACGGTCTGACGCTCTGTGCCGCCGCCCAGCCAATCCGCCGCCTGTCCTGCATCGCCGATGGTGGCGGACAGACCGATTCTGCGGGGCGTGTGACCGATGAGGCGGGCAAGACGTACCAGCTGACAGATGATCTGATTGCCGCGGTCTGTGCCGGTGAGGGTGTGGATCTCGTCGATGACCACAAAGCGCAGATCGCCGAACAGCCGCACCAAGTCGTTTGAGCGGTTCATCAGCATACTTTCCAGCGATTCCGGGGTGATCTGGAGAATTCCCTCGGGATTTTTGAGCAGCTTCGCCTTGTGGGACTGGGCCACATCGCCGTGCCAGTGGAACACCGGGATGCCGGACAGATCCAGCAGCTCGTCAAGGCGGGAGAACTGGTCGTTGATGAGACTTTTCAGCGGCGCAATGTAGAGCGCACCCACGCTTTTCGGCATATCCTCGTTCATGAGGGAGAGGATGGGGAAAAATGCGGCCTCGGTTTTGCCGGATGCGGTGGAGGAGGTGATGAGCAGATTGTCGTCCGACTCAAAGATGACTCTGGCCGCCGCCAGCTGAACGGCGCGCAGATCCTGCCAGCCGTTATTGTAGATGAAATCCTGAATAAACGGTGAGAAACGATAGAAGATCTCGTTGTCGGTCATACGCGCTCCTTTCTGCGTGTACGTAAACTATATCTTAACACATTTCGGGAATTCTGTCAACCCTTTTGACGCAATTTATTCCGTTTTCGGTGCGGCGGGCTTTGCCACATCCACCCATGCAAGGCTTCCCGAGAGCTGTTCCAGCTCGGAAAGCGTAAGGCCGATGACCGTGTCAATGGCACCGCAGGCTGCCCAAACAAGCGCAAACCGGCGCAGAGACTCGTCGAGATATACCTTCACGCCCTCCTTGATCCCGAAGGGGCAGACACCGCCCACCGCGTGTCCGACCAGCGTGATCGCTTCATCGGGAGTGAGCATTTTCGCCTTTGCGCCGAACTGCGCCCGGTATTTGGCATTGTCCGTCTTGACATCGCCTGCCATGACGATGAGAATGGGCGCACCGTCCAGCATAAAGGACAGAGTTTTTGCGATCTCGCCCTCGGTGACACCAAGCGCAGCGGCGGCAAGGGTCACGGTGGCGGTGGACTCGGTGAGCACCTTCACGCGCTCGCCGTAGCCCTTTTCGTTCATGTATGCGACTGCTGTATTCATAATTCAATATCCTCCGCAGAAAAATCGTTGATGGTCTTGGGACGCTCCGATGCCGGTGCGTCATCGTCGATGAGCTTTTCGTCCTCATTCTCGCCGTGAGACAGCTTCACAACGCCGCTGCCTACCACATCGGCGAAGGAGGTATCGGGATTCTGCAGGAGAATGTTCAGCACGGTCATATAATCCCGGATGATCTCGCGTGGGGTGATCATGGTGTCCGCGCCCGCACGGTCGAGGCAGATCTTCAGAAATGCGGCCATATCTTCGCTGGTAACGCGGGGCGTCCAGCCGTAATTCTGACCGTGGAGTCCGGTGATGCGGGCGATGAGCGCGAACAGCTCATCGTCGGAAAGCCGGCGCAGACGGATGACGGGGCCGATGAGATTTTTAAAGCCCTGCTTCTGGAACTGACCGTCGGAAAGCCGGCTGCGCAGTGCCTCATAGCTGAACAGTCCCCGGCGGGTATCCTCTAAAAACTGCGGGGTTCCGCCGAAAATCAGCGCAAGTCCCTCCGCTTTTCCCTGAAGCGTGTCGTTGAACATGGAGAGCAGCTTTTCGTAGTTGTTTTCGCGGGATATGCGATTGACGATCTTGTAGAGATTCACACATTCGTCGATGAATACCACAAAGCCGCGATAGCCGATCTGCCGGAAAAATACCGCCAGAAGCTTCACATATTCGTACCAGTTGTCATCGTCGATGATGCCGCCAAGTGCCACACCGATGGCGTTGCGAGCCTCGGTTTTGGTGGAATATTCGCCCCTCAGCCAGCGGATGCAGGCGGATTTTTTGTCCTCATCGCCGTCCATGTAGGCTTTGTAATACTGAGTCAGCACCGTGGCGAAGTCGAAGCCGCCGATCTGGGATTCCAGCTCTCTTGTCTGGGTATAGATGCGGGCGGTCAGCTCGCGCACAAAGGCATCCGAGCCGATCTCAAGCCCGGCGGCCGCTACCTGTGACTGCAGCTCGGACAGCCATTTTGCGATGATCTGCACCAGCGCACCGCCGTCCGGCGCGGATTTTGACGCGAGATTTTTAATAAGCTCCCGGTAGGTGGCGATTCCCGTGCCCTTTGCACCGCAGATGCGGCGTTCGGGGGAGAGGTCGGCATCGGCGGTGATAAATCCCCGCTCAAGGGAAAATCCGCGCACCAGCTGGATGAGGAAGCTCTTGCCGCTTCCGTATTTGCCGATGATGAAGCGCATGGAGCCGCCGCCGTCATTGACCGCCTCCAGATCGGAGAGCAGGGCTTCGATCTCCTCGCTTCGCCCGATGGCGATATAGGGTGCGCCCATACGCGGCACGACGCCTGCGGAAATGGAGGAAAGCAGACCCGACAGGACGCGCTTTGGAATTCGCTGTGTCATTTCAGCCATTTTTCAAGTTCTCCTTTGTACTCGGTTATGATCGTGTATCCCGTACCGTCCGGCTCGATCACGCTGTCGCCGATGAGATCGAAGGCGGTTTCGTTGATCTTGTCAGCCAGCGCGTCCGCCAGCATTCCCGAGGATGCGGCGGCTTTTGCAACGCCGGACGAATCGCCGTCTGCAAGCATTCGCAAGGCCTCCCGTGCGGCATCGTCAAGCAGGGTGAGAAGCGCGGCGAATTCGTCCTCGTCATCCGCCATGGGAATGGGCGCGGTGGGGATCGGCGGATGGGCGGGGATCGGTGAAGGCTTCGGCGGTTCGGGGCTCGGTTCCGGCTCATCGGTGAGGGCGGAGGTGAGGATCTCCGTGGTGCTCCATGAATTTTTCTCGATGGCAAGGGCATTGTCCATGGAAAATTCCCGGGTGGCCGGCTCGTAGAGCTTGTCGTATTCCGGATCGCGGTATTCTTCCTTCGGCTTCGTGCGATGCTTCTCCGGTGCGGGCAGATTGGCATCGAAATATTCGTCGATGCAGGCCTTCAGCGTGTCGGACAGCTCCTCCACCTTGAGACGCGCCTTGATACCCAGCGCCATTCGGATGCGGTTTTCGCTGTATTTGATGATGTCCGTCACCACAAAGCGGAATTTGGGCGAGCGGGCGTAGGAAATGTAGTCGATGGACAGGGAACGCTTCATGTCCCAGACGCAGAGCGCACCATTGTAGGCATCCCGCTCCATGTGGGCTTCCTTCGCCTCGATCTCATCGAATTTTTCCGCCAGCACCTCGCTGTATGCTTTATCAAATGCGGCGCGGATGTGGGCGGCGAACAGCTTCACATTTTCCTTTGTCACATAACGGCTGCTTCGCCAGTCGTAGGTGGAGCAGTAGGTGAGGATGCTGGACGCACTGCTGATATTCGTGCCGGCATCCATGTAAAATTCCTTGAATTCCGCCGCCGCCACGATGTCGCCGAGAATAGGCTCCAGCTTTTCGGTGGGGCAGGGCAGCTGATTGATGAGGCAGAAATCGCACACCCAGTCGCAGAGATAGCTGTCGATGCGGCGATGCTCGGTGCGGTAGTTGAGCCAGATGTCGCACAGAAGCTCCAGCCCGCGGGACGGCTCAATAAGATCCGGGCAGTTGATGATCTCGAAAATATACAGCAGGATGTAGGAAAAATCCGTGCGCAGATAGATGCCCCGGCGCACATTGTCGCGCCATTTGATATACCATCGGAGCTGGGCATATTTGAGCTGATTGTACTGGGGAATGTAGGAGAAAAAGGACACCGGCTCACATTCGGCGGGTGCGCGGTCCCAGTACCGTCTGGCATCGTCCCGGAATTTTTCGTAGAAATTGTAGTGCGTGTGCCATTTTGAGACGGCGACACGACGGAGCAGACGGCTATCCGGCTCATAGGTGAGATACGGCTCCATGGGCCGTGCGCGATTGGCCTCGGCACGCCGGCGCATGGGGATTTCATTCAGCCGGCGGGCTTCATTGCGCGGAGATGCCGGCTCGGGCGGCGCGTAATCGGCGGGACGGGGCGGAATGGATGCGCCGGAATCGGACGGTGTGCCCCCATCGCCAAGCTCCAGCTCCACCGTCTCGGTGTTGACGGCACGGTGTGTCGGCGACACGGGACGCTTTTTCGGCAGGAGGCTGTTGAGATCCCAGAAATTATCAATATCATTCAGATGATTCGGCTTATCGCCCATGAGAATCCCTCCCTCACAACAAAATCTGTATTCTATTATTTTACCATATTATCGCCCCGCTGTCAATCGCTTTATAAAGATGTTATGTAAATAAAAATGAAAAAGCTCACGGCAGATGAAGCTGTCGTGAGCTTTTGTTCGTTTAGCTGTGCGCTTCCGAGTCGATCTCGGTGTTGGTCATGACCTTCTCCGCGTCGGTGATGACCTTGGTGGCCATATCGCGCTGGACGTAGAATTCGCCCTTGCCATCGACGGTGTAGTAAGCACGTCTGGTGGAATAGGGATAGAACTTGTAGACCTTTTCCTGACCTGCGCGGGTCAGAATGGTCAGCGTCATGTAGAGATCCTTGGAATCGTCAAGTGCGGCGATCTGCTCCTCCGTCAGACCCTCATAGTTTGCCGTGGGATAGACATAATCCTGCATATCCACGGACAGCAGAGTCTTGTAGAACTGGCGGAAGTTCTGCACCTCCGGCTTGAATCCGGTGGCGCGCTCGGTGACGACCAGCTCCTGACCCTCGCCCACAAGGTCGAAGGTGCGGGTGGCGGTGTCGCTTTCAACGGTGATCGTCTCCACGTCGTTGATGTTCATCATGAAGATGGGAGCATCAACCCAGTGAATGAGATCCCATTCCAGCCATTCCATGGTGGCCGCATCAAGCTCGGTGATGAGATTGAACAGGATGGAGTAGGCATAATAGCCGCCGTTCTCGGATTTTGAGAACATGATATACTGCTCGATGCCCTGATACTCATAGTAGAGCACGAATTCGGGATCCAGCAGACCGTACTTCTCCATTTCCTCCTCGGTGGGATCGTAGGCCAGCGTGGAAGTACCCTGGAATGCCGTGAGAACCTCCAGTGCGATGGAATAGTTGGAGTCGTTGACGGTGTAGTGCGCCGGAGCGAGCATCTTGTATGCGCTCATGGACGCTTCGGCTGCCTTTTCTTCCTCATCGAGATAGGTGATCATGATGTTGATGTCCTCACCCTGCATAATGGTGAAATTCTCGATGGTGAAGTAGTCGTTGGTGTTCATGGGCAGCGCCAGCGTGGGCGTGATCATGTTTTCCAGCGGCTGGAGAAGGGTCGTGCCGAGGGTGGAGTCGAGGATATAGACGGCGTTTCTGTCCTTGTAGCGGACATAGTAGCCTGCGCCGGTGGGGATGGGATCGCCGATGTAGACGGTGTGCTCCTCACCCTCGCGGCCGTGGATGGTGTACCATGCGGGATTGTCAGCGGGTGCAAGGCCGTATTCCGACCAGTCCTCGCATTCGGTGGTGACACGCTTCATGGACAGGGTGTAGCCCGAGCTGACGAACAGGGACGAGATCTTTTCCTTGTCGTAGGGAGCTTCCGGATAGCCGGTCACATAGAAGGATTCATCCTCCTCATCCCAGTAGAAGCCGAATTCGCCGTATTCGTTGTGGACTTCGATCTCCTGGATCTCCGAGCGTTCCATCTGCTCGAACATGAGGATACGGTCGTTTGTGCCAAGCACTTCGCCTTCCAGCAGCTCAATGTCCGGGCCGGCGGTTTCTTCCACATAGTTGACGATGGGAACGACGACGAAGAAGTAAGCGCAGATGGCGGCGGCGACAATGATGGCCAGAATGATGACCAGCCGGCGCTGCTTCTGGAGGGTACTTTTTCGCTGACGGGTTGTCAGCGTTTCTGCGGGGGCGGAAAAGAGGGTGGATTCGCTCCGGTCGATCTTTTCCTCCTCCTCAGGCTGATTGTTGAAATTTTCGTTGTTCATGCTCATGCGTGCTTTCTCCTGATCCAGATAACGATGCCGGCGATGAGAACGACAGCCGGAATGAACGCGGTGAGGAAGATGGTCCAGTTGGCGGCTTCCTGAGTGGTGATATCCAGCGATTCATCCTCAAACAGCTTGAAGTCGAGGTCGATCGGCACCTGCTCCTTACCCATGGTCAGCATCATGTTGTGCAGGATATCCGCATTGCCGTAGGTGCTCTTTCCGAGGTAATCATCGGAAGCGAAGTACTTGGAGCCGACTGCGAATACGTAGGAGTAGTGCGGTACATTCTCGATGTAGCGGGACTCGCGGCTGAGAACGACCAGCGGGAACTGACCTTCATCCACCATTTCACCGGTTTCCAGCGAATACTTGTCCGCAGTGTCGGAGGTGTAGAGAACGGTGGAGGTGATGCGGCTGTCCTTGGCATCCCATACGAGGTTGATGGGGCGTGCTTCCTTGACGATGGTCTTGGGAGGCGTGCCGAGGGAGGTGATGGGCTTTACAAGGGATGCGCCGAGGGATTCGTCGATGGCGTAGTTGCCCACGATGGCGAGGCTCTCGGTATCGATTGCGTTGGTGGGATCCTTCAGCTGGGACTGATCAAATTCGATGCCCCATTCATAGAGGAATTCAAACAGCTCAGGCAGAACCGGTGTCTCGGGGTCGCAGAATACCATAACATTGTTGAAGCCGTCGAGGAAGTCGTCGATCTTTTCGATCTCGGACTTTCTGCCCTTGGTATCCTCGGAGATGCCCTCAAAGTCATAGATCGGGTTGCAGATGAGAATAACGTCTGCGGTGGGATCCACATCTTCCTTGGTCAGGTCGATGGGACGGACATCGTAGCCGGCGTCATAGAACAGCTCAAGCAGGTAGACGTTTTCGGAGATGGCTTCACCGTGGGTGTAGGTGTAGTAAGCGATGGGAGTCTCCGCCTGGGTGATCTGCATCATGGCGGTGATCAGCTTCTTCTCGCCGTTGAATGCCCAGACAACCTGGCTCTCGTTGAAGACGAACATGGCTTCCAGCGTGAATACGCGGAATTCCGTGCCGCTTTCGACGATGATGTTGGTGGTCTTGATGGATGTTGCGGTGGTGGATTTATACTTGTTGATGGCGGTGGGGTTGGAAATGATGTCGATGTAGTCGTAGGTGATGTTGTCGTAGGATGCGGCCATTTCCTTGACCAGCTCAAAGACTAACTTCTGATAGAAGTTCGCCTCCAGCTCATCATAGGGCGCGCAGAAATGGATCTGGATGTCGTGATCGATTGTGTCCAGCATCTCACGACCGGCATCGGACAGGCCGTAGAGCTTGTCCTTGGTCATATCGATGTACCAGTTCTTGTTGTATGCCAGCGCCGAGAAAATCACGTTGACGATGACCACAGCCGCAATGACGACCGTAGTCATGATGACCGACATAGCGCCGTATTTGAGCTTACGGCTGCGTGCGGGATCGAATTTTGTCATATTCATATTCATCTGAATTTACCTCCATTATAGTGCCATCACGACCAGCGGCGCTTTTCGTAAATGCGCACGGTGAGGAACATGAATACAAAACAGATCGAGAAATAATACAGCAGGGACGCGAGGTCGAGGATGCCGTAGCCGAAGTTGCCGAAGCGGCTGAAGATGGAGATCCAGCTGAGCACCACGCGGATGACATAAACGCCGATGTACTCATTGAGGAAGCCGATGAGCAGCATGAACATGAGAATGCCCATGGTGCCGATGGCAGCGACGATCTGGTTCTCGGTGAGTGCGGAAACAAACAGGCCGATGGCGATGAATGCCGCACCGATGAGCAGGATGCCGATGGAGTTGGACACGAGGATGGCGGTGTTCGGCTCACCGTAAACGTACAGGGTGGAGAAATTGATGATATTGCCGACGATGAAGGTGCCGCCGAACATGGTGAAGGCTGCGAAGAACTTGCCGAATACCATGCCCATCAGGCTGATGGGAGCGGTGAGAAGCAGCTGCTCGGTGCGCATTTTGCGTTCTTCACTGAACATCTTCATGGTGAGCATGGGAACGAGCACGATGAAGATGAACATGACGAAGGTGAAGTAAGAGCTTACCGCGCTGTCTTCGCCCATCATGAGGGTGGAGATCGAGAAGATGAACGCATTCATGGCGAGGAATACGCCGATGAAAACGTATCCGATGGGAGATGTGAAATAGGAGAGCATCTCGCGTTTGTAAATTGCCAGCATCAGTTATTCTCCTCCTTTTCGGAATCGGTGGTTTCTGCGGGAGCATCACCGGGGAGCTTGATCTCAAACTGCGGGATGTCGCGGGATTTTTTGTTTTCCTTCTGCTTTTTGTCAACCAGCGAGATGAAGATATCTTCCAGGTTGGAGCCGATCTGCTCAAGACCGATGAGCGGCCAGTTGTTCTGCGCCAGCAGGTTAAAGAGCGGCTTTCTGATGTCAACGCCGGCGGTGCTTTCGAGCATATAGAGGAAGCTGTCGCCTTCGCGCTCGCCGACAACCTCGGCATGGGTGATCTCGCTGATGCTGCGGAGTGCGCGGAGGATGTCTCTCTGCGGGCCGCAGATGCGGGCATTGAGACGGCGGTTCCCTTCGATCATGTTGGTGAGGTTTTCCGTCTTTTCATCGGCTACCAGCTTACCGGAGTTGATGATGAGAATGCGGTCGCAGACTGCCTGAACTTCGGTGAGGATGTGAGTCGAGAGGATGACGGTGTGGCTCTCACCGAGGGTACGGATGAGGGAGCGGATCTCGATGATCTCCTTGGGGTCAAGACCGACCGTCGGCTCGTCGAGGATGATGACGCGGGGATTGCCAACCAGCGCCTGCGCGATGCCGACACGCTGCTTGTAGCCCTTGGAAAGATTCTTGATGAGGCGATTCTTCTTGTAGTCGTCCGCGATCTTGACGACCTCGCAGATTTCGGCGAGATGCTTGACGCGGTTGAGACGGCAGCCCTTGAGGTCGTAAACAAAGTTTAAGTACTCACGTACGGTCATGTCCATGTAAAGCGGCGGCTGCTCAGGGAGATAGCCGATGAGCTTCTTCGCTTCGATGGGATCTTCGAGGATGTCGATGCCGCCGATGGTGGCGGTACCGGAGGTTGACGACATGAAGCCGGTGATGATATTCATGGTCGTGGACTTGCCGGCACCGTTAGGGCCGAGGAAGCCGACGATCTCGCCATCGTTGATGGTGAAGCTCATATCATCCACTGCGTACTTGCTGCCGAACCGTTTGACAAGGTTCTGGATTTGTATCATTGATTTTTCCCCCAAATTCTTGGTGATAATAATTGGATGAACCGATGGGCCGACGGAATCCGCCGGCGTATGCGTTTTTATGGCATGAAAAGAGTATACCATATTTTTTTGAATAAATCTTGAACAATCGCGGGTTATTGAAAATAAAGTTAAATATTTTTTTCACCGGATTGTACCTGCTCAGAAAATCGTCACATTGCCGTCACATTTCTCACCCGAAGCTTTCACAAATCGGGATTTTGTGTGAAATTTACAGTGAAATGACAGAGAGCATCGTGCCGCGCAGTCCTCCCGAAAAACGGTGGGAATAGAACAGCTCCGGATGACAGCAGGTGCAAAAATCCGACCTGTCGATATTGGCCGGAGAGATGCCCGCGCCGGTCAGAAAATCAACATTCAGCCCCACGATGTCCGCGTGAAGTCTGCCGCCCGACAGCCGGATGAAACGGCTCGCCGTGTCGTTTCCCACCAGCGCCGCTACGGATTCGAGAAAATCTTCCCCCACCTCGTAGCAGCAGAAATGGATGGCCGGGCCGATGGCGGCGCGGATATTTGCCGGGGCTGCACCAAGTGCGCACATTTTTCTGACGCATTCCGCCGCGATGCCGGATGCCGTGCCGCGCCAGCCCGCATGAACTGCGCCGATGACACCCGCCGCACTGTCCTCCATGAGAATGGGCACGCAGTCGGCGGTTTTCACGCCCAGCGCAATGCCGGGGCGACCTGTCACATAGCCGTCACAGCCCTCGTCAGACGGCACAAAATAGCCCTCGCCGCCCATGGATTCGGAAACCGTGATGACCGTCGCCGAATGGATCTGCGGACGGCTGATGATACTTTCGGCGGGGATTTTCACCGCATCGGCAAACAGGCGGAGATTTTCGATGACCGTCTCATCCTCGTCTCCGCGCCCGAAGGCGAGATTGAGAGATGCGGTATGCGGATGCGTGCTGACACCGCCGATGCGGGTGGCAAAGCCATGCTTTGCGGCGATGAAATCCGAGCGGAGAAACTGCACGCCGTTTGACGCTTTAACAAGGGAAAACATGGCTCACCTCACAGCATAAAGAGCTTGACAGCTTTGACGGCACTTCCGTCCGGATATTCCCGCACTTCGCCCAGCGCGAAAAATCCGTCCGCTCCCATCATGCGCACCTGTGTGCCCATGGGATGTTGGGTGCCGATCTTTTTCTGATAAATTTCGTTACCGGATCGCGCCAGCCGCTCAAAAAATGGCGGAAGCTTGACGGCGGGAAGGTCAGCAAACAGGGATTCCACCGGGCGCAGCAGTGTCAGCCGCTCCGCCTCATCCATATCGGCGAGGGCATCCAAGGTGACACATTCCGCAAGGGTGAAATTTCCGGTGGCAAGGCGGCAGAGACTGCTCATCGCACCGCCGCAGCCCAGCGTTTTGCCGATGTCTGCGCACAGGGTGCGGATATAAGTACCCTTGGAGCAGTGTACGGTCAGTATGTAGGAATCCGCGTCATCCGTGGCCTCCACCTCCAGCGAATGTACGGTGACAGGCCGCGCTTCCCGCTCCACGGTGATGCCTTGCCGCGCCAGATCCACCAGCTTCTGCCCGTCGAGCTTCAGCGCGCTGTACATGGGCGGTATCTGCAGGATCTCCCCGGTGAAAGCGGCACAGACCTTGCGGACAGCGGCTTCATCGGGAATCGAATCCGAGCGGGAGAGGATCTCGCCGGTGGTATCCTCCGTATCGGTGGCGAGTCCCAGCTTCAGCCCGGCCCGGTATGCCTTGCTCTCGCTGAGAAGCAGATCCGCCGCCTTTGCCGCACGGCCGATGAGGATGGGCAGAACGCCGGTGGCCATGGGATCGAGCGTGCCGGTGTGACCGACTTTTTTGGTGCTGTACAGCCGCCGGATCCTGTTCACGCAGTCGTGGCTGGTCATGCCGGCGGGCTTGTTTAAGAGAAGAACGCCTGAGGGTTCCATCAGATCTCACCCGCTTTGTCGAATGCGCCGATCTCGTCAAGCTGATGCAGCTCCTCAAGGATGGCGGAGATCAGCGCATCCTCAGCGGCAAATTCATCCTCCGCCGTGACGGAGCATCCCGCCGCACGGACGTGTCCGCCGCCGCCGAATCTCGCGCAGATCTTCGCCACATCCGCCACACGGTTGGAGCGGAGGGAGATCTTGAAGAAATGCAGATCGTCGGCACTCTGCTTGATGGCCATGCCGACCTCCACGCCCTCAATGGAGCGGGTCAGGGACACGATGTCGTCGATATCCTCCCGGCTGACACCGTTTTCCTCCAGCATTTTCTGGGTGAAGTTGATGACCGCCACCCGGTTGTTATCGTAGAAATGCAGATTGTTCAGCGCGGCTTTGGTTGCCATGATCTGCGAAATAGGGCGGGAATCGTACAGTCTGCGCGCCACCTCCGCGTGATTGAAGCCGGTGGAAAGAAGCTCGGCGATGCGGTGATGGGTCTCGGGCGTGACTGCTTCAAACTTGAAGCTGCCCGTATCCGTGCAGATGGCCGCATACAGTGCGGCGGCGGCCTCTTTGGTCAGAAGATCCTTGCCGCGGGTTTTGAATGCGCGGTAAATATCGAGGATCAGCTCACCGCACGCGCCCACATCGGCCACATAGGTGTGCTTTGCAAAGGGCGTGCCCATGACGTGATGATCCAGTGCCAGCATCGTTTTCGGCGCGTAGATTTCCTCCAGATCGCCCAACAGCTTGGGAGAGGAAACATCCACGGAGATCACCGTCTCCGGCGAAAAATCCTCCGGCAGCTCCTCCGGCCGCATGGACGCTTTGCCGAAGATGAAATTCAGACGCTTCGGAATGGGATTGTCGGCATTGACCACCTCACAGCGTTTGCCGAGCCCGCGAAGCAGCTCCCGCAGTGCAAATGCGCTGCCCAGCGTGTCCGCATCGGGGCGCATATGGGTGAGGATGAGGGTTGTGCCCGCCGATTCGAGAAACGCACAGGCTTCCTCAAAGGTGATATTCGACAGCTCACTCATCGTCTGTCTCCTCATCCTCGGGAATGTCGGCGTATTCCAGCTTGCCCAGCAGCTCGTTGATGTGTGCGCCGTATTCGATGGAATCATCGGCTACAAAGGAAAGCTCCGGTGTCTGACGGAGATTGAGGGTCTCCGCGAGACGCTTGCGGATGAAGCCGGACGCGCTCATGAGACCCTTGCGGATCTCCTTCTTGTCACCGGTCATAGCGGAAAAATAGATCTTCGCGAACTTGAGGTCGGGGGTCACATCCGCCGCAGTCACGCTGACGAAGTTGTCGGTGACGCGGGGGTCTTTGATCTCGCGCAGAATCGAGGCCATTTCCTTGACCATTTCCTCGTTGATTCTGCCGCGTCTGTATTTTGCCATAAGAATAATCCTCCAAAAAAACTTCAATACTTAATATTTTATCATATTTGAACCAAAATATAAAGCCCCTTTTGTAAATTTCTTTTGTAAAAATGCAGAATTTCTGCGGATGAGACAAAATATGTGCAATATCTATTGAAATATTCATATTTTCATGGTATCATATTAAAGTGATAAGAAATTATAACTATACTCACAATTACCGGAGGAATGATTGATATGGTTAAACTGATCAAGGGCGGCGCGTATCTTGCGTACGGCAACACGCTCATCGAGGATAACGAAAATGCCGCTCAGCAGCTGAAGGCGCTGGGCAAGGACGGCATCACGAAGGAAGAAGCAAAATGCCAGACCATGGCATACGGCATCCTGAAGGCGCACAACACATCGGAGAACATGGATGAGCTGAAGATTAAGTTCGACGCCATGGCATCCCACGATATCACCTATGTGGGCATCATCCAGACCGCCCGTGCCAGCGGACTTGAAAAATTCCCAATCCCCTATGTGCTCACCAACTGCCACAACTCCCTCTGCGCAGTGGGCGGCACCATCAACGAGGATGACCACGTATTCGGTCTGTCCGCCGCTGAAAAATACGGCGGCATCTATGTCCCCGCTCATATCGCCGTCATCCACTCCTATATGCGTGAGATGATGAGCGGATGCGGACGCATGATCCTCGGCTCGGACAGCCATACCCGCTACGGCGCACTGGGCACCATGGCCATCGGTGAGGGCGGCCCGGAGCTTGTCAAGCAGCTGCTCTGCCGCACCTACGACATCAAGTGCCCGGAGATCATCGCCGTCCATATGACCGGCAAGCCGCAGGTCGGCGTCGGCCCGCAGGACGTGGCGCTGGCCATCATCGGCGCGGTGTTTGAAAGCGGCTTTGTCAAGAACAAGGTGCTGGAATTTGTGGGCGACGGCATTGCCAATCTCCCCATCGAATTCCGCAACGGCATCGATGTCATGACCACGGAGACCACCTGCCTGTCCTCCATCTGGATCACCGATGACGAGACGAAGCGTTATTTCGATCTGCACGGCCGCGCGGATGCATTCCGCAAGCTGAAGCCCGGCTCGCTGGCATATTACGACGGCGTGGTGGAGGTGGATCTCTCCCGCGTTGAGCCGATGATCGCCCTGCCGTTCCATCCCAGCAACACCTACACCATCAAAAATCTCATCGAAAATGCCCCCGACATTCTCCGTGCGGTGGAAAAGAGCGCATCCGAGCAGCTGGACAATCCGAACATCCATCTCTCGCTGACCGATAAGATCACCCCCGAGGGAATCCGCGTGGATCAGGGTGTCATCGCAGGCTGTGCCGGCGGTACGTTCGACAACCTCATGGCGGCGGCGGATATCCTTGCCGGACAGTCCACCGGCTGCGGCGCATTCAGTCTGTCCGCCTATCCCGCATCCCAGCCTGCTTATATCGAGCTGCTCCGCAACGGTGCGGCGGCAAAGCTGATGGCGGCCGGCGTGACCCTGCGCACTGCATTCTGCGGCCCCTGCTTCGGCGCAGGCGATGTTCCGGCAAACGGCGGGCTTTCCATCCGTCATTCCACAAGAAACTTCCCCAACCGGGAAGGCTCCAAGCCCGGAAACGGTCAGATCGCATCGGTGGCGCTCATGGATGCGCGCTCCATTGCGGCGACGGCGAGAAACGGCGGCATCCTGACCCCCGCCACCGAGCTTGAAGTGGAGTACACCGTGCCGGATTATCATTTCGATTCCACCGTCTACGATCACCGCGTCTACAAGGGCTTCGGTGAGGCAAAGCCGGAGAATGAGCTGAAGATCGGCCCGAACATTGCGGACTGGCCGGTCATGAGCGAGCTGACCGACGACCTGCTTCTGCGGGTGGCATCGGTCATCACCGACCCCGTGACCACCACCGACGAGCTGATCCCCTCCGGTGAGACCTCGTCCTACCGCTCCAATCCTCTGAAGCTGTCCGAATTCGCCCTGTCGAGAAAAGATCCCGCCTATGTGGGACGCGCTAAGGCGATTCAGGTGTTTGAAAAAGCGCGCCTTGACGGTGCGGACAACGCATCCGGCGAGCTGGCGGACGTTTTTGCAAAGATCCGCGAAATCAAGCCCTCCGCCGATGCCAAGAATGTGGGCATCGGAAGCGTGGTTTACGCCAATAAGCCCGGCGACGGCTCTGCACGTGAGCAGGCCGCATCCTGCCAGAAGGTGCTGGGCGGATGGGCAAACATCGCCATGGAATACGCCACCAAGCGTTATCGCTCCAACCTGATCAACTGGGGTATGCTGCCCTTCCTGTTTGACGATGCATCCGCATTTTCTGTGGGCGATCACATCTACGTGCCGGATGTGCGCGAGACTGTGGCGGCGGCGAAGTATGAATTCCCGGCGTATATCATCAAGGCGGACGGCGAGGTGCAGGCGATCACGCTGAAAATGGGCGAGCTGACCGACGATGAGCGCACGATCATCCTCTGCGGCTGTCTGATCAACTACTACAAAGCAGGCAACTGATAAAAATTTACTCAGATTGCATTTATAACGGAACTTTTGACGCGATTTATCGTCTTTATCATTGACAGGCAGCGATGAAAGGAGCTTACTAAATGATAAAGATGATAATCGCGTCAGCGGTTCTTGCCGCCATGATGATATGCTTTGCCGGATGCACGGAGAAGCCGCCGGAGACAGGCGATGCCGGTGCGCCGTTTTCGGTGAATACTGTCGAACCGCCGGCCGCTGTGCCAACGGAAACCGAACCGGCCGAAGTTTTGCCCGCTCCCGCAGAGCTTCCCGCCGAATCGCCGCGGGCTGTGATCCTCACCTACGGCAACGAGGACAGCTTTACCCTTGACGGAACGCTGGATTACGATGCCTTTCTCGATTGGCTGGCGGACTATTACGGCAGCCGGTATGATGAGCCGATGGTGATTGCGGTGCGCGATATAATCGATAACCGCGGCGCTGTGACGGTGCTGGCGGAGTATCACACGATGGAGGCGCTGGAGAGCGGACGGAGCGTTGGCACGGTCTGCGGCAGCTGCAACTTCTTCTTCCACTATGACACAGCCACCGGGCTTGATTTTTCGGAATCGGATACGCTGGGGGCCTTACTGCACAATCATTATATTCCCGAGCCTCTCGACCTTACGGATTGGACGGCGTCGGTGGATTCGCAGGGATTTGTTCAGCTGGTGAAGGCCGGCGAAACGCCCATCAAAACGCCTGCCGAATATCGCTGGAATCTGTACGATTTTGCGGATGTGCATCGGCTGTATGTGAATGGCGACCGGATCATGCTGGTTTTACTGGAGCATCCGGGCGAGCAGATGGATATCGTTGACCGCAAGCTGATGATGTACGTCTCCGATGACGGCGGCGAGAGCTGGCAGAAGACGGAGATCGACTACACGCCGACCACAACGACCGTCCGCTATCCCGTGACGGATCTGGTGCTGTCCATGCGCGATGATGACAGGGGAGCGCTGATCGTCGGAACAAACCGGTGCGAGGTGTTCTTCTACACCACGGAGGACGGCGGAAAAACATGGCAGAAGCAGCGCAATTTCAAGCTGAAGAATTACCGGTACGGCGCACTGCTTGACGGCGGACTTGTCACGGATACGCTGGGCTTTGTCACCTTTGAAGCGCGGGACAGGGACAATCCCAACGTCTACATTACCAAGGACGGCGGAAAAACATGGAATCTCATGGATATCAATCCGCCGGATGAAACGGTGGACGGCTGGGTGGAATTCTGCAAACACCGCGGCTATCCGGTGAATGCATTTGACGGCGAATGGGAAGCCTATGCGCTGGGAGCACGGCTGGAGGATGGGCCAAGCGGCGGCGACACCGTGGTCAGCATCCCGGTCTATGTGAACGGCGAGCGATTTTTTGATTATGTCTCCCACGATTTCGGCGAGAGCTGGCACTGGGGCATCACCTTCGGGAAAACCCGTGAGGATGACGGCACGATTAGCAAGTGGGGGCTGGAAATTAGCTATTTGGAGGAGAAAGCGGAATGAAATTTTGTGATATGCCCTATGAGCGCGTGGATCTTGACGCGCTGGGGGCGGAGTTTGACAAGCTGACCGAGGCGGTCAGAAATGCAAAAAGCGGTGCGGAGGTACTGGAAGCCTTCCGCGCACAGGAAAAGCTGAGCGTTCACGCGCAGACGATGATCTCCATCGCCTCCGTGCGCAATTCCATCGACACCCGGGACGAATTCTACGAGGCGGAGCGTGAATTCTACGACACCAATCTCCCCGCATTTGAGGAGCATTCCCAGAATCTCATGCTGGCGGTGTTTGAATCGCCCTACCGCACCGAGGTGGAGAAGGTCACGGGCGAGCTGATGTTCAAAAATCTGGAGATGGATTT
>SVSO01000038.1 GCA_015064195.1 Oscillospiraceae bacterium | reverse complement strand
CACCACTCGAAATGCGATGTCAGTTCGTTGCTTGAATTTAATATTTTCTACCAAACGAGGCTTTTTTGCACTGTCCGCACAATTTGGGGCAGTTCAGTTTTGCGGAGGCTTTGCTGTTTATTTGAGATACGCTTCCCCGCAGACCGGCGGTGCGGATTTTCCGGGCACAAGGTCAGCCGCGTAAGCCTTCACCTCGCGGGCAAACACTGTCTCACCGTCTGTCACTCTCGCCGCAGTCAGCGTGTCCGGCGCGATTCCGTCCTCACGCCAGCGACGGATAATGGTCAAAAGCCCCGCGCGCTCCCCGGCATTGTTCCAGATGCAGTTGGAACCTCTGCCCTGTGCGCCGTGATCCTTGCCGGGAAGGAGGAACCAGCGGAAGCATTCCGCCGCGCGTTCCCGGCCGAGCCGCTCTGCCACGCGATTGCAGTAGCCCAGCGCATCCGGGAACGGCACGCAGGGATCGGCACTTCCCGAAAATGCCAGCGCGTGATAAGCGAGATATCCCGCCATACCACCGCCGCCCGGGTGAAGGGAGGCAGATTATCATATTTGTTTCCGGCATCGTCGGTGAACACGCCGCCGTCGATATATTCCAGCCGTGTAATGCGGGAATGCTCCAGTGTCAGCTTTCGTACCGGCTTCAGATTGCCCATCATGCAGAATCACTCCTTGCAGGTTTTTATAAATTCATCCATTTTCGCCGCCACAGCCGGATTGGGCCGCCAGCGATAATCCTCCGGCAGCTCTGCAAGCTCCCGATCCATGGCGGTGTACACATCCACAAAATCGGACATGGCAAGCCCTGTCGCCGCCAGAACCTTGCTGTTGTCGATGGTTCGGTCAAGCAGCCGATCGCATTCCAGCATCCAGCGCACCGCATCCGAGCCGTCGGTGGCATATTTGAGATAGGTCGCCGTATCCACCCAGATGGGCTGGACACCGATGCGCTTCACGTAAAAATCCGCGATCTCGCCCCATGTGTGGATCTCGCCCGAGCCGAGGGTATACGCCTCGCAGAAGGTGTCATCGCTTGCCAGCAGCCGCGCCATCATTTTGCCCACATTGCCGGCCCATCCGAGGCCCGCCACCTTGTCCCGCGCTTCGATCGGGAGCAGGATCGGCTTATTCTCCCGTGCGCGTCCGATGAGATCGCCCGCGCCGGTGGTGATCAGATCATACCGCCGCTTGGAGGAAGAAATGAGCGGCCGGACGATGGTGTAATTGTCATATTTCGATGCCCGGAGAATGCGCTCGCACTTTGATTTCCAGATGGCGTATGTCTCATTGGCGAGAAAATATTCGTCCGTGGAGGAATCGAGAAAGCTGGGCGAAGTCTCGCGGATGGGATGCTCCAGATCGGCATAGGTGCGATAGGAGGAGAGGAAAATGAGATGGTCGGTATTCTCCAGCAGCAGCTTGTGGCGGGATTCATACGCATCCGCAGAATAATGCATAAAATCGATGATGCCGGCATACCGTCCGCCTTCAAACAGGCGAATGAGCATCGCATCATCCACCCGTCCGGTGATATACCGCAGATCGGGATGATCGGAAGACACCTCATCCAGCGTGATGCCATCCACTGCGAAGCCAAGCTCCAGCAGCTCCGGAACGACATATGAGCCGAGTGCGCCAGTTGCGCCGATTACCAAAACTTTCTTTTTCATAAGTTGTGTACCTCACTGATTTTTTATTCAGTATAGCACATTTTTCGCGCGAACGCAACGGCTTGCAGAATAATACTGCAACTTTGCAGAATCGGACACCTTTGCGGAAGCCCCTGCATCATCCAATTGCTTCATAAATAACCAGCTCAGACGACAGCGAGGACCGCAGTGTGATGCGTATGCCGTTTTGCATCAGCTCCGCCCCCGTCAGCTTTACCACGGAGCCGCTGTTATCCAGCGTGACCTCATAAGTCAGTGCAGCATCGATTCCTTTCGGATACACCGTATGTACCACTGCATCCGCCGCATCAGCAAGATTGAAAATACCGATCACGCCATGCCGCCCGTCTTCCGATGCACGCTCCAGAATTCCCGTACCGCGCGGCTGTTCAACACGCGCACCGGGCGCAGTCGGATCTCCGGTCAATTCCGGCGTATGGTGGAAGATCAGGCTCTCGTCGATGTAAGGACGGATATGCTTCTTATAAATATCAAATGTGTGCTTGACGATCTCAAGCTGCAGAGGGTTCATTTCGCTTCCAACCGCGTTGTAGTCGTTGGTGGTTGGTCTGCCGAAAATTGTATTTCTGACCTGCCACCTCAGAGAAGCGTATGTGTGGCACCCCATTCCGCTGACTAAGCGATCAACCATCTCCGGAGGAAGCGCCATCGTCATTCCGTTGGTAATGGCAAACGAACGCGGCGCAACATTATGGTCCGTCACCCATGTGTGCGTAAAGTTTCTGACAAATCCCACATCGGTACGTCCGCCTCCGCCGGCACAGTTTTCAAAAATCACATTCGGATACTTACGGCGCAGGCGTTCATACATGGCCACTGTGTTCTGATAATACCGGACGAAGCCGTTTTCCTGCCCGTGAACCCCATCATAACGGTTTTGCAGCTGATGTTGGCTCAGATTGTAATCCAGACGGAAAATATCGATTTTATATTCTTCGATCACACGGGACAACTCCGCCTCTGCCCACGCTGCCGCCTCAGGAATCGCCATATTCAGCTGGGAGAGCATTGCCGTGCGCTTGTAATTCTGCGAAATCCATTCGGGATGCTCCTTCGCCGCACGCGACGCAGTGCCCAGCCGCTCCAGATCCAGCCACAGGCCAAACAGAAGCCCTTTGGAATGGAGATATTCCCGAATCTCGCCGATTCCGCCCGGATATTTCTGCGCATCGGGATACCAATCTCCCGTGCGTGCCCACCATTCTCTGACCTCAGTTCCGAGCGGACAATACCAGCCGGCATCGAGAATCAAGGTCTCACCGCCGACTGCCGCAACCGTATCGGCAAAATGCTTGGTTGCCGCAATGTCCATCACGCGCTCAGGCCCCATACCGCCTTCAATCCATCCCTTGACTCCCCGTGCGGCCGGAATGGTAAATACGGTTTTGCGCAGATGTTTATGCATCGCGTTGACCGCGTCGTCAAGATCACCCATCAGCATACCGATATGCATCTCCGGCGTCTTAAAGCTTTCGCCGGGAGCGAGAATTGTGATCGGCTTCTGTCCTACCATATCCGCACGGAATGAAAGGCGGGCACTCGGCACATTTTCGTTATAAACATCGGTATCCAGCATAAACTCAAATCGGTATCCGCCCGTCCAGCCAAATTCGGCGATGAGCATGGTTCCCGTCAGATTGTTGCGCAGCAAAAACATAGGATGCCGGTAATGATCGAAGCGATAATTTCCGTCAAAGCTCTGAATGCCGGGATGCAGCCTATGCCATGCGAACGCGCCCTCGTGATTGTGTGCCGAAAAATCCATATAACCGAGAGAATAGATGCGTTCTGCATCGGGAGTACCGTTCATGTAATCCATCCATCGGTTGAACACCTCAATGCCGCCGCACATGGGTGCCGCCACGTTGATATTCACAGGAACATCGCCCGTGTTTTTCAGTTCAATCCACCGCGTAAAAATATTGCCGCCATCAAGCCTGGTGTGCACCGCAGCAGTGATCGGCTTCAGCATATTTTTCAGATGCACGCAGGCGTGCGTAATCGAAACGCCGTTTTCTGTTACTTCTTCATGCTCTGTAAAGTCAACGTACTCCCAATCCCACGAAAGCGATACGCCGTCCGCCTCCACATCAAAGCTGTGCGCCTCTGTAAACATCCCATGATGCAGGCGCGTCGGCATATCATCCAGCACATTGAGCGTATATCCCGCAGCATTCCAGCCGGCGGCTGTATAGTAGCCTTGCTGAAAAATCTCCTCATATACACAAAGTCCCGTGCGGTAACAAAAAATGCGTTTGTCTGCTTCCTCATGTGTATAGACATTTTTGAATGTTAACGCTTCTTTCATACGAACAGTTTCCCCCATAATGTAAAACGATGAAAACGATACAAAAAAGCCACGCTTTCGCGTGGCTTTGGTGGAAGCTACAGGGCTCGAACCTGTGACCCTCTGCTTGTAAGGCAGATGCTCTCCCAGCTGAGCTAAGCTTCCATAGGATTGCCTCCTTGCCAAAGACAATCGCTAAAAAAATGGAGCGGATTACGGGGCTCGAACCCGCCACCTCCACCTTGGCAAGGTGGCGCTCTACCAAATGAGCTAAATCCGCACATTTTCAATTGTAAGGGAAAAATGGAGGCGCCACCCGGAATCGGACCGGGGAATAAAGGTTTTGCAGACCTCTGCCTTACCGCTTGGCTATGGCGCCATAACTGCGCGCCGCGAGCCGACGCGCCGCCTTAGAAAAAATGGAGCGGATTACGGGGCTCGAACCCGCCACCTCCACCTTGGCAAGGTGGCGCTCTACCAAATGAGCTAAATCCGCATATTGCTCCGACTTTTGCCGAAGCTGGTGCCTCCGGTCGGAATCGAACCAACGACACGGGGATTTTCAGTCCCCTGCTCTACCAACTGAGCTACAGAGGCAAATGGCGACCGAGATGGGGTTCGAACCCACGACCTCTAGCGTGACAGGCTAGCGTTCTAACCAGCTGAACTACCCGGCCATAGCAGTCACAAGGACTGCTGGTGGAAGCTACAGGGCTCGAACCTGTGACCCTCTGCTTGTAAGGCAGATGCTCTCCCAGCTGAGCTAAGCTTCCATGCGCTTTGGGAAGGATTTGATGTCCTGTTCCCTGCGACGTTTAATATTATATCACATCCCAAAGCATTTGTCAATAGGTTTTTGAAAAAAAGTTGAATTTTTTTTGCGTTATTATTTTCCGCTGTTCCGGAACAGTTTTTCCGTGTCGTCTTTTGTAAAAAGATATTTTTTATCACAGAAATGGCACTCAAACTGGATCTCCTCCGGCTTGCCTTCTTCCCGGCATTCCGCAAAGATCCCGTCCACATCCTTCTTTCCGAGGCTCACCAGTGCTCTCGCGCAACGATCCCTCGAGCAGTCGCACACATAGTCTGCGTCAAGCTCATCGAAAATATCATACTCGATGCCCGCCAGTGCCACGTCCATGATCTGCTCGCAGGTCATGCCGCTGTCAAACATAGCGGAAACATTGGCAAGATTTTCCGCATTTTTCTCCAGCTGTGCGATGGTCTCCTCCGCCGCGAACGGCAGCAGGGAGATGAGAATTCCGCCGGCCGCACGGCAGGTGTAGTCCCGGTCAACCAGCACGCCCAGCGCACAAAGGCTGGGAGTCTGCTCACTGACAGCAAAATACTGGGTGATATCCTCCGCAATTTCGCCGCTCACAAGCTCGATCATACCGGAATACGGCTCCTTGAGGCCGATATCCTTGACCACGCTCAGGGTTCCGTTTCCGATGGCGCCGGACACATCCAGCTTGCCGCTCGGTTTCTTGGGGATATCCACCTGCGGCTCCATAATATAGCCCTTCACGTTGCCCGCGTAATCAGACACGGCGATGACATTTTTCGCCGGGCCGTCGCCGCGGATGTTCAGCGTCAGCGTGTTGCCCTTATCCTTGAGCAGTGTGCCCATCATGGATGCAGCGGTCAGCGTGCGTCCCAGCAGTGCCGATGCAGTGGGCGTTGTGCCGTGATACGCGATGGCCTGATTCACGATGGCGGTGGAATTGATGACAAACGCACGGGCACTGCCATCTCTGGTCATTGCCCGCAGAATGGTTGATTTTTGCTGCATTTTTATGCTTCCTTTTTGATTATTTCTTCGCCCGCGCAGTGAAATACCACCGCTCTGTATCCGGCGTGATCTCCGTGCCGTGAAAATCCTCCGACAGCGCACACAGCTCAAATCCGCACTCATCCAGCAGCTTTTTCATCGTCCGGAGCGACCAGCACCGTTCCCGCTGTTCTTCATCAAAGCGATGCCAGCGACCGTCTCCATCCTCGGTGAAAATGGTGAGGTAAAAATCGCACAGCTTCGATTTTTTATTGTAAAAATTCTGCCAAGCACAGAAGATCCCTTCATCCTCGAGGACGTAGGAATTCTCGCCATAGACCTGCTCGAACTTCGCCGGCGCGTTCATATCAAAGATGAACAGGCCGTCGGGATTCAGATAATTGTGGGCATGGAGAAAGGTGCGGCGGAGTGCATCCGACGACGTGAGATAGTTGAGGCTGTCAAGACAGCAGGTGATGGCATCCACCGTGCCGTACAGCTCAAACTCCCCCATATCCTGCCGTACCAGCAGCACCGGATGGCGAAAGCGTTCCCCGTCGCATTTTTTCCGCGCCACAGCCAGCATATCCTCCGACAGATCGATGCCGGTCATGTCATAACCGCGCCGCGCCAGCTCCACGGTCATCGCACCCGTTCCGCAGGCCAGATCCAGCACGGATTCCGGCATCTTCGGTGCAAACCGCTCAAACTGCCGCTCGATATGATCCGCCCACGCCGCGTAGTCGATGTCCGCATTCAGGCGGTCATACACCGGCGCAAGGGATGTATACTGTTCACTCATTTCATGCGGTCAAGGCGCTCCAGCACCGTGATATAACCGTCCGAGCCGTATTTGAGGCAGCGGTTGACGCGGCTGATGGTGGCGGTGGAAAGCCCGGTGCGCTCGGCGATCTCGGTGTAGATGTAGTTATCCTTCAGCATTTTCGCCGCAAGAAGGCGCTTGGACATCTCCTGAAGCTCAGCAACGGTGCAGAGATCTTCAAAGAAGCTGTAGCATTCGGAAACATTTTCCAGCGTCAGAATGCCCTTGAACAGATAGTCGATCTTTTCATCATTCAGTTTGCTCATTTTCGTTATCCTTTCCAATTGGTAGTTGCTTTCATAAAACTACTTCATTACTATTTTAATATATTTTTGCGTTAAAGTAATGAACAATTTGTAAATATGCCGTCAACATTTAGAGAACAACGTCAGAATCAAACAAAATCGCCAGCAAATCCGCCGATTCTGCGCCGAAAATGTAATCGCCGACGGGAATTTCCGCAAGCTTTTGCGCCGCCGCTTCCCGGCGATACGCCGTTCCGCGCAGCTGCTCCGCCAGCCCGGATGCATCCCGCACGCCGAAAAAGTCGCCGGTGATGCGAATCTCCTCCATGCGGCCGTTTTTCACGGTCAGCGAGATTTCCACCGAGCCATAGGGGAATCGCTTCCGCCGCGTCATGTCAAAGGTGCCCATCCGGTCAAGATTCCACGCATCCGACGCATATTTTTCCTCCGCCAATGCCCGGATCTGTGCTGTCATATCGTCGGTAAACCGCTCCGCCGTCACACTGTATCGCTGTTCCAGCGCGTAGGTCAGGCAGGCAAGGAATTCCTCTGCCCCTGTCACCTTCGACTGCAGATCGGCGATATTGGCCACCCGACTGCGCACACTGGCGATGCCCTTGCTGTGCAGCTTTGCGGGATCTGCGCGGAGTGCTCCCTGCATCCGTGCCAGCTCCGCCGAAAACAGCAGTGTACCGTGATGCATGGTCACGCCGTCCAGCACGCACTGGGCGTTGCCGGAGATCTTCCGGCCGTCCGCAACAATATCGTTGCGCCCGGACAGGGAGGCATCCACACCGATTGCCCGGAGTGCATCGAGGATCGGCGCACAGAAATGGGCGAAGTCCAGTCCGCCCGCCTGAATGCCTTCAGAAAGCGCACCATGGGGCGGCGAGATGAAGGTGAAGTTGATATTGCCCGGGTCATGAAAGACCGCTCCTCCGCCCGTGAGCCGCCTCACAACGGCGATGTCGTGGGTACGGGTGAAATCGAGATCGACTTCACAGAACGCGTTCTGATTTTTGCCGATGATCACCGCCGGCGAATTCCGCCATAGCATCGCGATGTCATCATCGGTATGCCGGATGAGGTATTCCTCGGCGGCGAGATTGAAATAGGGGTCGAGATTTTCGTTAATGTACAGCTTCATCGCAATTCTCCTATGCAATATGGGCGAGCAAAGCTCGCCCATATGTCTATGAATGCTTACTGTTCCATAGGGAACCGGAGCAGGTAGAGAAATTCGCCGCTCGGGTGTACGCCCAGCCGCTCAAAGCCGCAGCGTTCGTACAGTCCCTGACCGCGCAAGTTATCCTGTGCGGTAATCAGCAGGATACCGCCGCATCCGGCCGCTTCGCAGTATTCGCGTGCAACGGCGACCAAACGCCGTCCGAGATGTCTGCCCTTCCAGCCTTCCGCAACACCGATGCCAAACCACGGGATCTTGGAGTCTGTGCCGTTGATGAACGAGATACCGGCAATTTCCTCGCCGTTCTCGGTATCGGCAACCGCAGCCCAGTAAATCCGCTCCGGCTTTTCGCCGCTGCAGAATGCCAGCACGCTCCGTTCAGCACCGCCATTGCGGTTGAAAAAGTGTGTACCGTCTTCGCCGAGCTTGGTAAAAAACGCCTTGAGCTTCTCGCGGTCCTCCGGCACGACCCGACGAATGCGCAGGTCTTCGATGTTTGTGTTCATCTTACAGACCCAGCTTGCTTCTGTTCATGCGCTCAACATCGCTGCAGTTGGTCTTTGCAACGTAACCCGGGATGGGCATGAGCTTTTCATGAATGATGTCGATGATGCCGTCAGCCTGCGGGAAGAAGTCCTTATCCAGCTCGAAGCAAGGAGTGATCCAGTTGCGGGAGCCGAGTGCTACAGGCGGAGCATCCAGATAATCGAATGCGAATTCGGTGATGTTGGCAGCCATGTCCTTCATCACGGAGTTGCGCTCGCAGGCATCGCCGACGATAACGATCTTACCGGTCTTCTTGACAGACTCGATAACCTTGGTGTAATCGAAGGGAACGATGGTGCGTGCATCGATGATCTCAGCAGAGATGCCGTACTTTTCTTCCAGCGTCTTTGCTGCATCCATTGCGCGGTAAAGGGTTGCGCCGATGGTGAGAATGGTGACATCCTTACCCTCACGCTTGATGTCGGGATCGCCGAGGGTGATCTCGTAGCGGCCTTCCGGAACGCCGTCCTTCAGGAACTGCTCGCCGATGCCGTAGATTCTCTGGGACTCGAAGCATACGACAGGGTCGGTGCCTTCGAGAGCAGCGGTCATGAGGCCCTTTGCATCGGAAGGCGTGTTCGGGAAGATCACCTTCAGACCCGGGATGTGCGCGGTGAGTGCAGTCCAGTCCTGAGAGTGCTGTGCGCCGTACTTGGAGCCGACAGATACGCGGAGAACGATGGGCATCTTGAGAATGCCGGCGGACATTGCCTGCCACTTCGCCATCTGGTTGAAGATTTCGTCGCCTGCGCAGCCGATGAAGTCAGCGTACATCAGCTCAACGATCGCACGGCCGCCGCACATTGCGTAGCCGACAGCAGAGCCAACGATTGCGGACTCGGAGATGGGGGAGTTGAAGAATCTGTGATAGGGGATTGCTTCGGTCATCTTCTTGTAAACGCCAAATGCGCCGCCCCAGTCGCGGTTGTCTTCACCGTATGCGATGAGGGTGGGATCCTCGTAGAACTTGTCGATGATCGGCTCAAAGAGACCGTCGGTCAGGTTGTACATCTTCATCTTGGAAACCGGCTTGCCGTCCTTATCGGTGGCGGTGCGAACCTTGCCGGCGATTTCCTTGACGCGGGGGCACTCTTCCTTGGGCATGAGAACGTCTGCCTCGCGGGTGGGATCCATGCTTGCAACCTTCTGGTTCGAGAACATGATGGAAGCGATGGCATCCGGCTCCTTCTGGAGATCCATTCTGGGCGAGATCTCATCGTTGATGGCCAGCTTCATGACCTCGGTCATGCGAGCGGTGATCTGCTCGTGCATTACTGCGAATTCGTCCTCGGTTGCGATGCCGCCGAGAATGAGCTTTGCCTTGAATGCGGCGATGGGATCTGCTGCCTTCCAAGCGTCGATTTCCTCCTGGGTTCTGTAGGTGGAGGAGTCAGACGGGGAGTGACCGGATACGCGGTAGGTAACAACATCGAGGAGCGCCGGGCCCTTACCTGCAAGGAGAAGCTCCTTCTTGCGGGAAACGGCATCGATGACAGCCAGCGGATCGTAGCCGTTGACGCGCTCTGCGTGCATCTGGCTGGGATTGAAGCCTGCGCCGAGACGAGCGACCATATCGAAGCCCATGGTCTCGCCGCGGGTCTGACCGCCCATACCGTAGTGGTTGTTGAATACGTTGAACAGGATCGGCATACCGTCGGAGCTGTACTTGCCGTCCATGCCCCACAGCTTGGTGATCTGGTCCATGGAAGCGAAGTTGAGGGCTTCGAGAACCGGGCCGCGGCCGGTTGCACCGTCGCCGCAGTTGGAGATAACGATACCGGGCTTGTGGTTGGATCTCTTATAGAGAGCCGCACCGAGAGCGATGGGAGCGGATGCGCCGACGATTGCGTTGTTGGGCATCAGACCAAAGGGGATAAAGAATGCGTGCATGGAGCCGCCGAGACCGCGGTTGAAGCCGGTCTTGCGGGCGAAAATCTCAGCAAGTGCGCCGTAGAGCAGGAAGTTGATGGCCAGCTCCTTCACGTTGCCGCCTGCATTCATGTGCTTCTCAACGACGTTCAGAACTGCGCCGTCGAGGAATTCCTTCATGATGTCGTAAAGCTCAGTGTCATCGAGCTTTTCGATGGAGGACAGACCCTTTGCGAGGATTTCGCCGTGGGATCTGTGAGAACCGAAGGAGAAGTCGTTGATGTCGAGGCTGTACGCTTCGCCGACTGCGGATGCTTCCTGACCGATGGACAGGTGAGCCGGGCCGGGGTTGTTGTACTGTACGCCATTGTATTCGCTCTTGACCTTGACTTCGTTGAGCATGGTCTCAAACTCGCGGATGATGGCCATGTCGCGGTAGATTCTCATAAAATCTGCCTTGGAATAGAGGGCCTTCTCTTCCTCGAGGGTCTTGTTGTACTGGCAGACCGGGATATCCTCAAAATGGATATAACCAGCCTCAAATGCTTTACCGGGGTCTACATATTGACTCTTAGGCATAATCGTTTGCTCCTTTATTGATTGAGATTTTTGATTTGATTAACGAATTCTTACATTCCGAACATACCCTCGCGGATGACTTCGCATACGGTGGGATGCGGGAATACAAACTTGCGGACATCTTCCACGCGCATTTCGTTCTCCACCATCATGGCCGCGCCGTAGATGATCTCCGACGCATAGCTGCCGATCATGGAAACGCCCAGCACGCGGCGGTGTGCCTTATCGACGATGATCTTGACAATGCCGTCGCCGCCTTCGTTCTCGGCAACATATCTGCCGGAATAGCGGAGGGTGAAGGACTGGGTGTCAGCCTCAATGCCCTTTGCCTTGATGGTCTCGGAGGTTTCGCCCACCGATGCCACCTCGGGATTGGTGTAAATAACGGCAGGAATTGCGTCGTAGTTGACCTTATCCTTCTTGCCCAGCATATCGTTGACAGCCGCCTCGCCTTCACGGTATGCGGTGTGAGCCAGCATGGACTTGCCGTTGACGTCACCGGCCGCCCATACGCCGCCGATGTTGGTGCGTCCGCACTCATTGGTCACGATCGCACCCCGCTCGGTGAGAACGCCGATGGATTCGAGGCCGAGACCTGCGGTATTGGCACGTCTGCCCACTGCGCAGAGTACACAGTCAGCGGAAACCTCAACCGTCTTGCCCTCGTATTCGCAGGTGACGGAGTATGTGCCAACGCCCGTAACCTTTGCGCCCAGCATGAACTCGATGCCCTTTTTCTTGTAATTCTTCAGCAGGATTGCCGCGATCTCACCGTCCGTCGGGCCGCCGATGTGATCCATCATTTCGATGACCGTCACCTTGGAGCCGATGGAGTTGAAATAGGAAGCCATTTCCATACCGATGACGCCGCCGCCGATGACAGCCAGCTTCTCCGGAACGGTGGTCATATCGAGAATCTCGCGGTTGGTCTTGACAAAGCCGGATGCCACGCCCTCGCGCAGTCCGGGGATCGGCGGAACAGCCGCGGACGAGCCTGTGCAGATGAGCAGACGACGGCCTTCGTAGACCTCATCGCCGGCCTTGACGGTGAATGCCTCGCCGTTTCTGCCGGTGATCTCCGCATGAGCGTTGACCACCTTCACGCCGCCGTGCTTCATCTTCATGCCGATGCCGCCGACGAGCTGCTTCACGACCTTATCCTTGCGGGCAACAACTGCCGCATGATCGATGGAAGCGTTCGGGAGCTTGACGCCGTATTCTTCGCTGTGCTTGGCGTAATCGAAAATCTTTGCGGAATAGAGGAGCGTCTTGGTGGGGATGCAGCCTTCGTTGAGGCATACGCCGCCCAGTGCGCGCTCTTCGATGACGAGGGTGGAAAGTCCGCCCGCTGCAGCTCTTTCTGCCGCATTGTAGCCGGCAGGACCGCCGCCGATAATAATCAGTTCAAACATTTGCATTCCCTCCGATTATTTCGCAAGCAGCAGACCGAAGTTCTCAAGATTCGTGCAGAGATCCTTGAGGAACCGTGCCGCCGGTGCACCGTCCAGTGCGCGATGGTCGAAGGTGAGGGAGAGTCCCATTGCGGGATAAGTGGAGCCGTCCGCCTTGATACGCTGCGTGATCGCGCATACGCCGAGGATCGCAACCTGCGGCGGATTGATGACAGGCGTGAAGCTCTCAACGCCCAGCGAGCCGAGGTTGGTGACGGTGAACGTGCCGCCGGACAGCTTGTCGGGGGAGATAGAGCCGCTCTGGGTTTCCTTGATGATTGCCTTTGCGTTTGCGGAAAGCTCGTTGAGGGTCATGGTCTCCGCCGCCATCAGCGTGGGAACCATGAGGCCGCGCTCGGTGTCAACTGCGATGCCCAGATTTACGTTGTCGAAGATGCGCATTACGTCATCCAGCCAGTGCGCGTTGAGATCCTTGTGTGCCATGAGGGTCTTTGCTGCCGCGAACAGAACGATGTCGTTGAGGGTGATATTGTTCATGCCCAGAGCCTCGCCGGAAGCCTTGAGCTTTGCGCGGAATGCCATGATCTCGGTGGCATCGAAGGAGGCATTCAGCGTGAGCTGAGCCATGTTCGACAGCGATGCGTGCATGGACTTTGCGATGACCTTGCGGATGTTGGTGATCTTCACGTCGGTGTAGCCGCCGGTGGTCTTTGCGGGGGCTGCCTCGACTGCCGGAGCTGCCTCGACTGCTGCGGGAGCTTCCTCTGCGGCAGCAGTGCGGTCGCCGGCCAGCCAGCGTTCCACAGCCTCGATGGAAACGGTCTTGCCTGCATCGAGAAGTGCATTCACGTCGCGCTCGATGATGCGGCCGAGAGGACCGGTGGGAACGGCCTTGGAGAGATCTGCGCCGGCCTTGAGTGCCAGATTCTTTGCTCTGGGGGAAATGCGGTAAACATCGCCCTCAGCCTTGGTTGCCTCTGCTGCGGGAGCTTCCGCCTTGGGAGCGGATTCAGAAAGAGCGGCGGGAGCGGCTTCGGCGGGAGCGGCCTCCTCCTCCTTCTTGGGGATCAGCGCGGAGATGTCCTCGCCTGCGTCACCGATGATGCAGACGGTTTCGAGGCAGGGCACATCATCGCCCTCCTCTGCGAAAACTGCCAGCAGTGTGCCTGCCACAGCAGCTTTCTCATCAAAGCTGGACTTGTCCGTCTCGTAGGAGAACAGCACATCGTCCACATTCACCGTATCGCCGACCTTTTTGGCCCACTCGGTGATAATGCAGCTTTCGACGCTCTGTCCCTGACGAGGCATAATTACTGCGGTTGCCATATGTAAAATCTTCCTTTCGATTGGATTTTTTATTTTGAAGATTACCGTGTCACGATGATCTCAACGCCGGCGGCATGAGCGGCGGCGGTGATGTCAGCGGGCAGATAATCATCAGCGACGATGGTATGTACGCTTGCCAGATCGCAGAATGTGAAGGGCAGACTGCGGTCAAGCTTGGAGGTATCCACGAGTGCCACGACCCGGCGCGCTTTTTCCACGATCAGCCGTTTCAGCTCGCATTCCGGATAGTTGCCGCTGGTGAAGCCGTCCTTGAGTGAAAGTCCCGACGGCACGATGAACGCGATGTCGATGTTGATATCCGCAAGGAACCGGAGCGCCTGATTGCCGGAGATGGAGATGTTGTCCCGGTTGATCATACCGCCCACCAGATTGACGATGGGCTGGGATTTTTTGATCAGCTCCAGCGCAATATTCGGGCCGGTGGTGGTGATGGTGTGCCGCTCATCCGGGAGCATGGATGCCAGCTTCAGCATGGTGGTGCCGGAGTCGAGGAAAAGGGAGCGGCCTGTTTCAATCAGCTCAATGGCACGGCGCGCGATCTTTTCCTTGGCGGTCATATTCTCTCCCAGACGGTGGTGGAAGGAATCCTCCATGGATGTGGTGATGAATTTCATGGAGCGTGCGCCGCCGCGAACCTTGATGGCCTCGCCCTGCTTCTCGAAAAATTCGATATCCCGCCGGAGTGTCATGCTGGACACCTCGGGGAACTGCGCCTCCAGCTCCTTGAGTGAAATGAACGGCTTCTCGCAAAGAAGCTCACGGATTACCGCTCTGCGTGAGGAATTCATGCTGATTTTCATCCTTTCATTCCCTGATTTTGGGGCTGTTTTCAGCCGGAGTGTTAAACTTTGCTAAACTTCACACGAATTTCGCTCAAAATTAACACTTGCTGCATATATTGTAACACATTTTCCGCCGATTGTCAATGTCAATTTTGACATATCCTGTTATCGGTTTTCACATTTGCATGGTGAAAATCGCATCACCGGTGATTATTTCAGCGTTTTTTCGGCCGCAGTCAGCGTGTTGCGCAGGAGCATGGTGATGGTCATGGGGCCGACACCGCCGGGAACGGGGGTGATATAGGAAGCTTTCGGCTCGACGGTGGCAAAATCCACGTCGCCGGTAAGCTTGCCGTCAGCCTTGCGGTTCATGCCCACATCGATGACCACTGCGCCTTCCTTCACCATATCGCCGGTGATGAAGTCCGCCTTGCCGATGGCGACGACAAGAATATCTGCGCGGCGGGTAACTTCCGCCAGATCCTTAGTGCGGGAATGGCAGACCGTGACCGTGCCGTTGGCATGGAGCAGGAGCATTGCCTGGGGCTTGCCCACGATGTTGGAGCGGCCGACCACCACGCATTCCTTGCCGGTCACGTCGATGCCGCTCTTTTCGAGAAGCACCATGACACCCGCAGGTGTGCAGGGCAGGAAATCGTAATTGCCGATCATGATCTTGCCCACATTCAGTTCATGGAAAGCATCCACGTCCTTCTTCGGGTCGATGTTGGCGATGATAAGCTCATCGTTGAGATGCTTCGGCAGCGGAAGCTGTACCAGAATGCCGTGGATGGCATCGTCACCGTTCAGCTTATGAACCAGCGCCAGCAGCTCTTCCTCAGTGGTCTCTGCGGGAAGCTCGTAAACCTCCGAATGGAAGCCGACCTCCTCACAGCCCTTCTTTTTATTGCGCACATAAACCTTGGACGCGGGATCCTCGCCCACGATGATGACCGCAAGGCCGGGGGTCACGCCCTTTTCCTTCAGCGCGGCACATTCAGCGGCGATCTCACATCTGACCTCCGCCGCGATCTTCTTTCCGTCAATAATATTTGCCATGTCAGTTTGTCTCCTTTTCAGTATCACTCTCGCCGGATTCTTCCGTCTCCGGTTCTTCTGCGGATTCTTCATCCTTATCAGCTTCTACAATATCGAATGCGGGAGCATCGTCCACGCCCAGCGCATCTTCCTTTTCTGCGGAATATACACGGTCGTAGGATGCGCCGTCCAGTGCGCGCTCCTTGGCGTAGAGCATACCCACGATGAACAGTGCCACGCCGATAACAGCGCTCAACAGCGCCACCACCTGGGATACGCGAACCGTCTCGCCCAGCATGGATTTGAAAATGTACAGGCTATCGGTGCGCAGGCCTTCGATGAAGAAGCGTCCGGTGCCGTACCAGATCATGTACATGACCGTGATCTGACCGTTGAATTTCTTCTTGCGGTAGAAAATCATCAGCAGCACAAAGCCGAGGATGTTCCACAGGGATTCATACAGGAACGTGGGATGATAGTAGCGGGTGTTGGCAGAACCGGCGTACATGATGCCCATACGCCACGGGAGCTTGGTCTCCACACCGTGTGCCTCCGCGTTGGTGAAGTTGCCCCAGCGTCCGATGGCCTGACCGATGATAAGGCCGGGAGCGACCATATCCAGCATCTTAAGGGGATTGATCTTCTTGATCTTGGATACCACAAAGACCGTCAGTGCGCCTGCGATGACGCCGCCGTAGATGGCAAGTCCGCCCTTGCGCACGTTGATCACATCCCAGAAGCTGTTGTAATTCTCTAACTTCATCAGCACATAGTAAAGACGCGCGCCCACCATGGAGAAGATGATGAGGAAAATCGCAAGATCATACACATCGTCTTTTTTGATGTTTTCGATCTTGGCGTTGCGGAGCGCGATGAAGAAGCCGACGATCATGGCGACGGTGATGATGATGCCGTACCACATGATATCGTGGCCGAAGATGGTGAATGCGACCGGATTCAGCACAAATTCGCCGATTCCGAGTCCGGGAAATGAGATCGTGTTTGGCATTTTACTGTTCCTCCGTTTCAATGGGCTTGACAATGGCAAGCGTATAGTATTCCGGCTTGTAGGCCGCATGAAGCAGCTCTGTCACATCTTCAAAGGTGACTTTTGACAGGATATCCACATAATCCAGCAGATCGCCGTCATCCAGTGCATAGCTGAGGAAGTAGTTGGCGATATCGTCGGTGCTGTCGAACACCTTGACCATGGCCGCATAAAGTGCGCGCTTGGAGCGTTCAAAATCCTCCTCTGACAGTCCGTTCTTCTTGGCATCCTCCACGCATTCCTTAAAGCGCGCGAACACCGCATCGGGATCGCGGCTCTCACCGAACAGGCTGTTGAAGCTGAAGCTTTCGACAATGTCATAGCCTGCGCTGAACTGGCCCGACAGCAGGCCTTCTTCATACAGCTTGTTGTAGAATTCGCCCGCCTTGCCGAACAGCACTTCGTTGAGGATCTCCGCCGTCGCCGCCAGCTTCATGCGTCCATATCCGTCTGCCGGGATCGCCGTGTTCTTCACGCCGATGGCAAACAGCGGCTTGCCCACCTGCATGGCGTATTCCGCGCGGGGCACGAACACCTCTGCTTTTTCCTCGGGATAATCGCGGATGATCTCCACCGGTGCCTGCTCCTTCAGCACTTTGTCGCAGACCTCATTCACCTCATCCACCGTCACATCGCCGCAGACGATGAGCTTCATATTGGAGAGATTGTAGAACACCCGGTAGCATTCGTAGAGGATGTCCGCCGTGATGTGGGAGATGGACTCTACCGTGCCGGCCACGTTGATGCGGACGTTGTGCTTCTCGTACAGGCTTTCCAGCAGCATATGATACAGCCGGCGG
>SVSO01000037.1 GCA_015064195.1 Oscillospiraceae bacterium | reverse complement strand
CCAGAACTGCTTGACCGTTCCGGCGATGACCGGGCCTCTCCAGACGACAGGAGTGGTTTCATCCTCTAAAAGAAGGTTGACGGACATCATCTTGATACCGGTTTTGGAGGTAAGGGGGAAGATACCGCCCTGGCCATCTCCGGTGACTTCGCCCTTCACGCCGAAGGACTTGGGAATAGACGGGCCGGTCACATCCGCATCCAGAATAGCGGTGTTGTAATTCCGGCGGCTCATGAGCACCGACAGCATGGAGGTGACGATGGACTTGCCCACGCCGCCCTTACCGCTGACGATACCGATGACTTTTTTGATGTTGGAGAGTGCATGGGGGGCTTCGATCAGACTTTTCTTTTCCCGCGAGCCGCAGTTGGCTGAGCAGGTCGAGCAGTCGTGCGTACAGCCGGACTCCTGCTTCTCCATGGAATCATCGTGATTCATTGTAAGAACTCCTTTCAAAAAGTATTACTCTTATATTATAACGCAAAATTGTAAATTTTGCAAGCCTTTTGCGGCTTTCATGAAATTTTTACGCTTTGTCAAATATTTATAATTGAATGAATGCGAAATTTGGCGTATAATTCTTAGTATCATCAAAAAACGGAGGCTGATTTTACAAATGACACGTTTTCTTGCCCGCCTGAGAGAGGGCTTGTCCCGCTTTTTCTGGGGACGGTATGGCGCGGATGCACTCAGCTGGGCGCTGGTCATCGCATCCATGGTGCTGACCCTCCTCGCATCCATCTTCGACAGCGGCATTCTGATGCTGGTGTCCTATATCCCGCTCATTTTCGCCCTTATGCGTATGCTGTCAAGGAATATTCCGGCGCGTGCAAAGGAGAATCAGAAATTCCTCGGCATATGGAAGCCGGTGAAGAAATGGTTCAGACTGCAATATAACCGCATCCGCGACATCCGCACTCACCGGTATTTTTCCTGCCCGACGTGCAAAAACAACCTGCGCGTTCCGAAGGGCCGCGGTGAGATCACCATCACCTGCCCGGTCTGCAAAACCAGATTCGACCGGAAATCTTAACCGAATGTCCGGATGAGGCGCATCACCTGCTCGGCGGTGTCTGCAAGCTCCCGGTGCGCACGTGCCGGCTCCATAGCTTCCGCCAGCGTGCAGATATTGCGGCGGATGGGGAAGAAAGCGTCGATGCCCGCGTGATTGCAGGCAGATGCGCCGTCGGTGACACTTCCCGCGAAGGCGATGCAGGGCTTGCCGAAGCGTTTCGCAATGGCCGCAACACCTGCGGGGGCTTTGCCCATGGCCGTCTGCGCATCCAGTCTGCCCTCACCGGTGATGACAAGGTCGGATCCGGCGGCATAATCCGCAAGCGCGGTCACGGAGAGCACCAGCTCCACGCCGGAGATCAGCTCGCCGCCAAGATATTCCCGAAGCGCGAAGCCCATGCCGCCCGCCGCTCCGCATCCCGGATAAGTTTCGTCGGCATCCGGCTTCACGGTTTTTGTCAATGCGGCAAACGCTGCCAGCCATTTGTCCATATCGGCGATCATCGCTTCATCCGCACCCTTCTGAGGAGCAAATACCGCACTGCATCCGCTCTCACCGCAGAGCGGATTTTTCACGTCGCAGGCCACGCGGAACCGGCACTCAGAAAGCTCCGGCATGGCACAAGAAGTGTCGATGCGGGCAAGCTTTGCAAGCCCGGCCGCTCCCATGGGAATGGGTGCGCCGACGTCGTCGTACAGCCCGAAGCCCAGTGCCGCCAGCATTCCCGTGCCGCCATCGTTGGTGGCACTTCCGCCAATGCCGATGACAAAATCCCGACAGCCCTGTGCCATGGCATCGGCGATCATCTCACCCACGCCGTATGTGGTGGTGACAAGGGGATTGCGCTCCTCTGCTGTGAGAATGGGCAGCCCGGCGGCGGATGCCATCTCGATGACGGCGAGATTGTCGGCGATGCAGTAGGAGGCATCGATGGGACGGCCCAGCGGATCGGAGACGCGGACGGTGCGCATGATGCCGCAAAGCCCGGCGGCCATGGCTTCCACCGTGCCCTCACCGCCGTCTGCCAGCGGCCGGACATGGATGCACGCATCGGGATACACCCGGCGGATGCCCTCCGCGGCGGCATTTCCCGCGTCTATGGAACTGAGACTTCCCTTGAAGGAATCAATTGCAATGGTTATGGTCATGATGATCTCTCCCGTGAAACATGATATGCTTTCATTATAGCAGAAATTGCCCGGCAATTTGTGTACAATCCATTAATTTTGCAAATTTCCTTGAATACGGAGGAAAAATGTGCTACAATATTTATGATTGACTATATTTTGAGAGGAAACTACCATGTCACAGGAACAATATCTGGAATGCGGCAGGATCATCAATACCCACGGTGTGCGCGGCGCGTGCAAGATCGAGTCGTGGTGCGACACACCGGAGGTGCTGTGTGATCTTCCCCGTATGTTTTATAAAAAGAAGGACGAATTTATCGAGCTTACCGTTACCAAGGCCTCCGTTCACAAGGGCTGCGGGCTGGTATATTTCTACGGCATCGATTCCATCGAGGCGGCACAGCTCCTGAAGAACCGGGTGGTGTATGCTGACAGGGACGATATCGAGCTTTCCGATGACCGCGTGTTTGTGGCGGACATCATCGGTCTGCCGGTGTTCGATGAGCGCACGGGCATGAAACTTGGCGAGCTGTGCGACCTCATCGAAAATCCCGCCTCCGATCTGTTCTGCGTGAAAACGGAGGACGGCAGGGAGGTGCTGGTTCCGGCAGTGGAGGAGTTCATCGGCCACATCGACGATGACGGCGTGTATCTCTGCCCCATCCCCGGAATGTTTGATGACGGCGGCGAGATCATTGCCGACGATGAAAAGGACGAGCAATGAGATTTGATGTTATGACGCTGTTTCCCGATGTGGTGGACACAGTGCTGGGCTCCAGCATCATCGGCCGCGCACAGGGAAACGGTCTGGTTGAGATCCACACCCATAACATCCGCGACTGGTCGCAGAACAAGCATCGCCGGGTGGACGATACGCCATACGGCGGCGGTATGGGAATGCTCATGAGCGCTGTGCCGATCTACGGATGCTATCAGGCGATTCTCGAGATGCAGAAGGATGCGGATGCGGCGCGGGAAGTCCCGGCAAAGCGACGGGTCATCTATCTCTCGCCCCGGGGAAAGGTGCTGACACAAAAACACGCCTACGAGCTGACCCAGTATGACAATCTCATCCTGCTCTGCGGCCATTACGAGGGCGTTGACGAGCGCATCATCGAGGAGATCGTGGATGAGGAGCTGTCCATCGGCGACTATGTGCTGACCGGCGGCGAGCTTCCTGCCTGCGTGCTGGTGGACTGCATTTCCCGGATGCTGGAGGGCGTGCTGACAAACGAAGACTGCTGGCGCGGCGAGAGCATCGCGTCGGGACTGCTGGAGTATCCCCAGTACACCCGCCCCTACGATTTCCGCGGACGGCTGGTGCCGGAGGTTCTGCTGTCCGGCCATCACGCCAACATTGAAAAATGGCGGCGGGAGCAGGCGGTGAAAAAAACGCTGGAATGCCGGCCCGATCTGCTTGGCGGACAGGGTGTGGGCATCGATAACGGTGAAAAAAATGGCGGATAATGGGAACAAAACCGGCACGCGCGCCGTCAAAACGGTAGCACTGATGATGGGCGCTACCGTCATCGCCAAGCTGCTGGGTATGCTGCGCAGCACACTGCAGGCCAATGCCTACGGTGTGACGGCCACGGCAAACGCATTCACGGCGGCCTCCAAGCTGCCGCTGGCCTTCTTCGATATGTTTCTGGCGGCGGCGGTCATGGGCTGCTTCATTCCCGTCTACAACAGCTTCAAGGAGAAGGATGCGGATCGGGTGACAAGCCCCGAGGCTGACCGGTTCGCCTGCATTTTTCTCAATTTTATCATGCTCCTGTGCGGCATTCTCGCCATGGCGGGCATTCTCTTTGCAAAACCGCTCATCGGGCTGATCGGCCATGGGCTGGATGCAGAGACCACCGCCCTCGCCGTAACGCTGACCCGCATCATGTTTCCGCTGGTCATCTTCACCGGCGCGGCGTATACGCTGGTGGGCGTTCTGCAGTCAAAAGGCTCGTTCATTGTGCCGGCACTTATCAGCGCCGTGTCCAATGCGGGTGTGGTGCTGTATCTGGCCTTTCTCAATGCACCCCTTGGCGAATCCGGCATCTACGGGCTGGCGGTCGCCTATCTCGCGTCGTGGCTCATTCAGCTGCTGACCCTCATCGTGCCCCTTCACCGGCAGGGCTTCCGCTATCGGTTTGCGCTGGATCTGAAGAATCCCGCTCTGATCCGCGCACTCAAAATGGCACCGCCCATCATGATCGGCTCATGGCTGACACCGGCCGGCACGCTCATCGGGCAATATTTTGCTTCAACGGTGGCACAGACCACGGCGATCTCCGGCGCGACAACAGTGTTCGATTATGCGAACAACATCTACATTATCATTGCCGGAACGCTGACCTACAGCATCTGCAACTACACCTTCCCGAAGATCTCCCGTCTGTCCGCATCCGGCGCGGGAGAGGAATTCAACGCCACGGTGCGCGGCGGACTCCTGTCGGCACTGTTCATCACCGTGCCGTTTATGGCGGCGGCCATGGTGCTTGCCGGGGAAGGTACGGCCATTGTCTATATGCGCGGCGCGTTCACGGCGGAGGATACGCTCCATACCGCAAGAGCACTCCGGTTCATCCTGCCCGCCATGCCCTTTTTCTGCGTGACGGAGCTGTTTTCGCGGATGTTCTATTCCCTCGGCAAGCCCCGCATCCCCATGCTTGCGGCAATTGGCGGCATTCTCGCCAATTTTGCGGTGGGCGCGGTGCTGACGAATGCCGGGCTTCTTGACATCGGCGCGGTGGGCGCGTCCAATGCGGCGGGACAGATCGTCTGTGCGGCTATTCTGCTCATCTTCGCCGCACGCCGTCTGCCGGGACTGCTGACACGGCGGCTGCTTTTTGAAACGGCAAAGATCATCCTCGGCGGCGTGCTGATCTTCGCATCCTGCGCTCTCATCAGCCGGCTCGTGGCCAGCGATCCGTCCTCGGCGGGATTTTTCACCAATGTGTGGAAGGCCGTTGTGATCTTCGTACCGTCGGCGGCGGTATATCTTGTCTATGCAAAGCTCGTTCATATCAGATTCAAAGGATAAATGACGGGAGGTAACGATTTGAAAAAACAAAAAAACGATGTGCGGAGCGTCGGCAGTCTGCTGGCATCCTCGGCCATCCTGTCTGCCCTCGGCAGACTGTCCGCGCTCATCTACAGAAAGCTGGGCAGCGGTCTGTTCGGCGGAATGTTCGGCTCATACCGCGGCGCAAACGATGCGGCGGCAAGGAGCGAAGGCGCACAAAAGCTGCGGCAATCCGGACTGAACGACCGGGTGTTTGTGCCCATCAAGCGGCAGATCGCCCGGCAGATCGAAAACAGCGCGATCCTCGGCTGGATCCGGGACAGGCTTACCCATATGCTGACCAGCTCCATGAAGGCTTATGGTATTTTCATGTTCTCGGCCACGCTGTACAGTGCGCTGGCGTATCTGTTCCGCGTGTTCTATTTCTCGGAGACCGGCAGTTATGAGAGCGCATTTGAAAGCATCGAAGCAAGTGTGGTGCTGACGCTGATCGCCATGCTGGTGGCATCGGTGATGATGGTGGCGTCGCGGCATACACTGGCCGGCGCACTTACATCAAGCCCGGCCGCACGGTTCATTTTGTTTGAGATCGTCGGCATCCGGCGGGAAACGCTGGAGAATCTTGAAATGCGGGATAGCCGCTTCAATGTCGCATTCATCGCCGGTCTCATCTTCGGCATCGCGTCCAGTCTCATCGGGCCGCTGACAGTGCTGATCCTCATCGCCGGCCTGATCGCCGCATTTTTAGTGCTCATCAGCCCGGAATTCGGCGTGGTGGCCATCGTGACCGTGCTTCCCTTTGCGCCCACCATGGGCCTTGTGGCGGCGGTGCTGTACACGGCACTCTGCTTCTTCTTCAAGGTGATGTGCGGGCGGCGTTCCATCAAGTTCGACCTGCTGGACGGCGTGATCTTCATCTTCATGCTGCTGATGATCGGCGGCGGACTGGTGGCGGTCAACCGTGCCAGCGCAAAGCCTATGCTGGTCTACGCAGCGTTCATGGCCGGCTACTTTCTCGTGGTCAATCTCATCCGCTCGAAGGAATGGCTCATGCGCTGTCTTGTCGGCGTCATCGGCTCCTGTACGCTGGTGGGACTTTACGGCCTGTTCCAGAATTTCTTCGGTACGGTGGAGCAGACATGGCAGGACTCGGATATGTTCAGCGAGATCGAAGGCCGTGTCGTTTCCACCTTTGAGAATCCCAACGTGCTGGCGGAATATCTCATCATGGTGCTCCCCCTTATCTTCGCCATGTTCCTCATTTCGGGAAGCGGCCGCGTGAAGCTGTCCATGGTGCTTGCGGGCGGAATCGTCGGCGGATGTCTCATCTACACATGGTCCCGCGGCGCATGGCTGGGCTTCCTCATCGGCATCATGATCTTCCTCCTGATGTTCAGCAAGCACACCATGACCGTCCTGCTGTTCGGCTCGCTCGGCATCCCCTTCCTGCCCTTCATTCTGCCGGAGAGCATCACACAGCGCTTCCTCAGCATCGGCAACCTCGGCGACAGTTCCACCTCCTATCGCGTCAACATCTGGCGTGGTGTCGGCGGAATGCTGAAGGATTACTGGGCGACGGGCATCGGCATCGGCACGGATTCTTTCCGGGAGGTGTACCCGCTCTATTCGCTGTCCGGCATTGAGAGCGCACCCCATTCCCACAATCTGTACCTGCAGATCCTGACGGAGATCGGCGTTGTGGGCCTTGTGGTATTCCTTGCGGTGCTGTTCATCTACGCCCAGAGCTGCTTCTCCCTTCATATGACGGAGAAACGGCGGGAAAAGCTGGTATCGGCGGCAATTTTCTGCGGAATGCTGTCCGTGCTGGCGCAGGGAATGACGGATTATATCTGGTACAATTACCGCGTGTTCCTCATGTTCTGGCTCATGCTGGGACTCGGTGCGGCATCGCGGAGAATCCTCACAGCCACCGCGGAAGCGGAAGAATATGAAAAGGGAGAATGATATGGGAACTACAGTAAAAAAGAGAAAATTCAACGCAGTTGACGCGGTGATCCTGATCCTGATCGCCGCAGTTGCAGCGGCGGCGGTGATGCTGTTCGTCGTCAAGGGCTTCGGCGGCGATTCCTCCGAAAAGATCGGCATCGAATATGTGGTGGAATTCCGCCAGATCCGAGAGGAATTCGGCGACAATATCCATGTGGGCGCGAAGGTGTCCGACGCGGTGGCCAAATACCAGCTCGGCGAGGTCATAGCCGCAAGCTCGAAGCCGTCCACCTACAACGGCAACAACATGAACACCGGTGAGCTGGTGGTCGTGGACTATCCGGAGCGTATCGACGTGCAGATGACCATCCGGGCGGACGCGGAGATCCAGGATGACGGAATGTACTACATCGATGGCGGCTTCCGCATCTCGGTAGGCTCGGTGGTCTATGTGAGAATGCCCGATTACACCGGAACAGCGTACTGCACGGAAATTAAGGAAACGGAGGCGGCATCATGAGCGAGAAAGCAGTAAAAAATCAAAAAGCACGCTTCAAGCCAAATGTGATCGACTTTCTGATCGTGGTGGTCATTTTAGGCGCGATCGTCGGCATCGCACTGAGAGCCGGCGTGGTGGACAAGGTGACACAGGGCAGCCGTATGGAGTCGGCACAGGTGTCCTTCCTCATCCTCGACATCAATGAACAGTCCGGCAACTATTTCAAGGTGGGCGACACCTTCACAAGCCCGTCGCTGGACTGCGAGGTGGGTGTGCTGGATTCCGTCCAGTTCATGCCGGCGGAGGCATTCATCACCACCCCCGACGGTCATCTCATCAAAACCTACTCCGACAATCACCGCATTGATGTGCGCGGAACCATGACCTGCGAGGGCATCTTCAGTGACGTGGGCTTCCTCCTCGGCGGCAATCAGTACATCGCTCCGGGCAGCACCGTGAACATCCAGAGCCGCACCATCGATGTATTCATGATGGTGACGGATATCGTGAAAAGCGAGGAATAATTTCGGGAAAAGAGCCGTTAAACATCTGTTTTGCGGCTCTTTTTGCCGTTTTCGTCCGAAATTAGCAGAGAAAAAGCATTACGGTAAGATAAATTATATGCAAAAAAACTATTGATTTTATTTGAAAAATTTGATATACTATAATCAGATAATTATATTCAGTCAAAACCGGTCTGCCGTTTCATGCGGCGCGTGGGGTCAGCCATGCCGGTTCGCCAAATTTTTATGAAAATTTAATGATAGGAGAAGATATCATGATTTCCCGTAATGTTACCATTCAAAACAATGTCGGACTTCACGCAAGACCTGCAACCTTTTTCATTCAGAAAGCCAACACCTTCCAGAGCTCCATCTGGGTTGAAAAGGAAGACAGACGTGTAAATGCCAAGAGCCTGCTGGGCGTTCTGTCCCTCGGCATCACCAAGGGCATGACCATCACCCTCATCGCTGACGGCAGCGACGAAGCGGATGCACTGGACGGTCTTTGCGAGCTGATCGACACCAGCTTCGGCGAATAAGCACCAACGATATTAAAAATCTGACGGGTCGCGGTTTGGCAGAGTCAACGACGGCTCGTCTTTTCTTTCCGTGACGGAACATGGGAGGCAGGCATGGAAACAGCACTAACATTTGACAAACGGCGGGAAGGGCTGCTGGAAAAGGCCAATTCGCTGCCTCTGCGCCCCGGCGTGTATATCATGCGTGATAAGGGCGGGAAGGTCATCTATGTGGGCAAATCCCGGGCGCTCAAGAACCGGGTGTCCCAGTATTTTCACGAATCGGCCAAGCACAATGAAAAAACGCGCCGTATGGTGTCGCTTGTCCACAGCTTCGACTATATCCTCACCGATACCGAGATCGAAGCACTGTCGCTGGAAAACAGCCTCATCAAGCAGTATACGCCAAAATACAACATCAAGCTCAAGGATGCCAAATCCTACCCCTATATCAAGCTGACCATGAACGAGGAATATCCAAAGCTGACCGTGACACGCAAGCGACTGGCTGACGGCGCGAAATATTTCGGCCCTTATTCCGGCATCACGGCGGTGTACAGCATCCTCGGCACCATCCAGAAATCCTTCGGCATCGCCTCCTGCAATCGCCAGTTCCCGCGTGACATCGGCAAGGAGCGTCCCTGCCTCTACAAGCACATCGGACAGTGTATGGCACCCTGTACCGGCGAGATCTCGTCGGAGGAATACCGGGCGGTGTTCAAGGAGATCACAAGCTTCCTGCGCGGCTCGTTCAAGGAATGCGAGCAGTCCCTGCGGGAGAAGATGGAATACGCGGCGGAGAATCTCATGTTTGAAGCGGCGGCCAGATACCGTGACCGCATCGAAGCACTGTCCAAGCTCTGGCAGCGGCAGAAGGTGGTCGGTTCACCGGACATGGAGCAGGACGTGATCGCCCTCTACACCGACGAGATCTGCTCCTGCATCTCCGTATTCTATATCCGCGGCGGCAGCATTACGGATAACGAGCATTTTCTCTTTCCCGCCGAGCAGATCATCGACGAGGAGAATATGTCCGCATTCCTCTCCCAGCTGTACAACATCCGCGAATTTGTCCCCCACGAGATCATCCTCGATTTCATGCTTTCCGATGAGGAGCTGACCGCCCTTTCCGAAATGCTGCGGGAGAAGGCGGGATATAAGCCGGACATCCGCACGCCCGAACGGGGCGATCGGCGCAGACTCTGTGAGATGGTGTACGACAATGCCAAGCAGCAGGCACTGCTCTATAAAGCGCAGTCGGAGAAGGACAACAAAACGCTGGTCAAGCTGGCCTCCATGCTGGGACTGGAGGTTGTGCCGGAGCGCATCGAATGCTACGACATCTCCAACTTCGGCAAGGATAACATCACCGCCGGCATGATCGTTTCCGAGGATGCCAGGCTGAAAAAATCCGATTACCGCACCTTCAAGATTAAAACCACCGCCGGCATCGACGACTACGGCGCCATGCGGGAAGCACTCCAACGCCGCCTGTCCCATCTCACCGATGAATCCTTCGGCGCGGCACCGGATCTCATCCTGCTTGACGGCGGTAAGGGCCACGTCTCCGTGGTTCGGGAGCTGATGGCGGAGATGGAGCTTGAGATTCCCGTGTTCGGCATGGTGAAGGACGATTTTCACAAAACGCGGGCACTGACCGACGATGAGAACGAGATCTCCATCGCCAAGGAGCAGGCGGTGTTTCAGTTTATCTACAAGCTGCAGGAGGAGGTCCACCGCTACACCATCACCCGCATGGAGAATGCCAAATCAAAAACCCTGAAGCATTCCTCGCTGGAAAAGATCGACGGCATCGGCGTGATGAAGGCAAAAAGCCTGCTCGCCCATTTCAAAAGCATCACCGCCATCAAAAAGGCGGACAAGGCATCGCTCATGCGTGTGTCCGGCATCTCGTCGGCCAACGCGGATGCGATCATACAATATTTTGCAAAACAGTCTGAAGGAGAAAAATAAATGAGAATTATCACAGGAACGGCGCGCGGCACGAAGCTGGCGACGCTGGACGGAGATGCGACAAGACCGACGGCAGAGCGGGTCAAGGAAGCCATCTTTTCCATGATCCAGTTTGATCTGCCGGATGCCATGGTTCTGGATCTGTTCGCCGGAAGCGGACAGATGGGACTGGAAGCCCTCAGCCGCGGTGCAGAGAAGGCCCATCTCATCGACAGATCTGCGGAGGCAGTTGACATCATCAAGAAAAACGCACAGAAGGCGCATCTCTGGGATCGCTGTCGTCTGGTGCTGTCCGATTACGCGGAATATCTGCGGGTGTCGAAGGGCAAGTTTAAGTTTGATTTCGTATTCCTTGATCCGCCCTACGGAAGCGGAATGCTTCAGAATTCGCTCCGAATGCTGGTGGATGCGGATCTGTTGGCGGACGGCGCGTGGATTTTCTGCGAGGATGAGACGGACGATATTTTCGGCGGCGATGAGGAGCTGGCGGCGCGGTACAATGTGGAGAAGCAGAATCGCTACGGCCGCATTTTCATCACCGTGCTCAGCCTGAAAGCGTGACGGCCATGCTGAATCCGAAATTTGCACTGATCCCCGGCAGCTTTGATCCGCCAACTATCGGCCACTATGACCTTGTCATGCGGGCGGCGGCGATGTTTGATGAGGTGTGGGTCGTGGCTTTTGTCAATGCGGCCAAGGCGGGACGGTTTTCCGCTGACGAAAAGCGGGAAATGCTGGCGGCTTCATTCGCACGCTTTCCCAATGTTCACATCGATGTGTCCCACGATCTGCTGGCCGGTTATGCGGCAGAGCGGAGCATCGGCACGCTGGTGAAGGGCGCACGCTCGGCCTCGGATTTCGATTACGAGATGTCCCTGTCCCTCATCAACCGCTCCATCGAGCCGGAGCTTGACACCGTCATCCTCCCCACCAAGGCGGAGTATATGCACATCAGCTCCACCATGGTCAGCGAGATGATCCGCTATGGCAGACCCTATGCCCATCTTGTACCGCCGGATGCGGCAGAGACATTTGCGCGAATTGTGAACGTAAAACGATAAAAATTTACACTTTGGCAACAACCATGACAGCCATCCCCAGAAGATGACATAATTTCCGGGCAAGTATGCAAAAAAATTTGCATATTCGCAAAAAAATTCGTCCGAAAACTATTGAAATTACGCGCGATTTGCGGTATAATATTGCTGTGGTGCAAATTGGTGCAAAGTGGTGAAATTCGGACGAAAGGTGGGGACTTGGATGCTGATGGGTGAATATCTGCACACGCTGGATGCGAAGGCGCGTGTTTTCGTGCCGGCCAAGCTGCGGGAAGAACTGGGCGACTCCTTTTTCCTCGCCAAAAATGTGGACGGCTGTCTGTCCCTTTATCCGAAAGAGGAATGGAAGCGGCTGACGGACAAGCTTGCCGCACTGCCCGATTCCCAGACCCGCGCCATTAAGCGGTTCCTGTTCACCTTCGCGGCGGAGGTCACACCCGATCTTCACGGGCGCATCACCCTGCCCGCAAATCTGCGGGAATTTGCCGGCATCATCAAGGATGCGGCATTCCTCGGCGTGGGCGATCATGCGGAATTATGGGCGGCGGAACGCTGGGAAGCCATGAAGACCGGCGATGATGCCGCGGAAATCGAAAAACAAATGAAGGAGCTGGGACTTTGACAACTCCCGAAACCATACAGTTTTCCCACTATTCCGTTATGCTTGGCGAATCCGTGGACGGACTTGCCGTGAAGCCGGACGGAATCTATGTGGACTGCACACTCGGCGGCGGCGGCCATTCGGAAGCCATCGCATCCCGCCTTTCTGACGGCGGACGCCTGATCGCCATCGATCAGGACAGCGCGGCCATCGAAGCATCGGGCCGCAGACTTGCACCCTTTGCAGATCGCGTCACCTTTGTACGCGACAATTTCTGCAATGTGGGCGCGGCACTTGAAAATCTCGGCATCGACGGCATTGACGGCGCGGTCATCGACCTCGGCGTATCCTCCTATCAGCTGGATACCCCGGAGCGCGGCTTTTCCTATATGCACGACGCGCCGCTGGATATGCGGATGAATCCCGATGCGCCTTTCTCGGCCATGGATGTCATCAACGGCTATTCCGAGGAAAAATTAAAAAAGATCATCTACGAATACAGCGAGGAAAAATTCGCCGGGCGCATCGCGTCAAAGATCTGCGCGGCGCGGGAAACAGCTCCCATCGAAACCACGTGGCAGCTGGTGGACATCATCAAATCCGCCATCCCCGCAAAAGCCAGAGAGGACGGCCCTCATCCGGCCAAGCGAACCTTTCAGGCCATCCGCATTGAGGTGAATTCCGAGCTTTCCATCATCGAGCCGACGCTGAATGCGCTGATTTCTGCACTGAATCCGGGCGGACGGCTGTCGGTGATCACCTTCCACTCGCTGGAGGACCGAATCGTCAAGCAGACCTTTGCAGATCACGCGAAGGGATGCACCTGCCCCAAGGATTTTCCCGTCTGCGTTTGCGGACGGACACCGGAGATCCGGGTACTGACCCACAAACCCATCCTGCCGTCCGAGCGGGAGTTGGATGAAAACCCGCGCTCACGGAGTGCAAAGCTGAGAATCGCGGAAAAATTATAAGAACCGGAGGTGAGATGCATGACCGATGCGGCGTTCAAAAAATCGAATAACAGCGGTGCTGTGGCCGGTCAGCGCATTTCCACCCATCCGTCCTATACCGAATATTCGTGGGATTCGCTGGCTCGTCCCAATGCACAGTCACAGCGTCCCCCGCAGCCTCAGCGTCCGACAGCAGGCCGCACACAGACAGCACGTACGGCGGCAAATCCGGCACAGCGCGGCCCGCAGGTTCAGCGTTCCACGGCGGCGGTGAATGCACGCCGTGACCGGATGCAGCGTCCGGTGCAGGCAGGGGCACGGCCCGGTGCCCGCACGGGTACACAGCAGTCCGCACGGCAGTCTGCACGGCAGACCGCACAGCGGTCTGCTGGTGCAAGAGAAGCGGCAAAACGGCGTGCCGAGGCGCAGAAAAAAGCGGCGCAGAATCGAGCAAAAGCGGCGGCGGCACTGAAAGTTCAGGCGGCCAAGGCGGACAAGCTCCGCAAACGCTCCATCGTCGCCATACATACCATCGTTTCGGATAAAAAATATTCCTTCCCGATGGCGGTGGTGCTGATCGCACTCAGCTTCACCATTCTCATCATGGCCATTGTCACCACATCGGTACAGATCACCGAGATCACCTCGGAGAATGCCACCCTTCAGCGGACATACAATTCGCTGGTGTCGGAGGAAAACGAGCTTCGCCTCCGCCTTGAAACGCGGGATGACCTGCGCGTGGTGGAAACCATGGCAAAAACGGAGCTGGGCATGGTGAAAAAAGACCAGGTAGACCGTTATTATCTGACGGTACACAAAGAGGACAAGATCGAAATCGTGGAGGAAACGGTGGAAGAGAAGCCGAACATCTTTGACGGACTCTTAAGCTTCGGCGGCTCTGTTGTGGAACGTGTACGCGCGTTCTTCGGACTGTAATTTTTCGGACTTCACGGTAATATGATAGATCAAGAACAAGCATCGGAGAGTAGGCAGCATACACAGACGCTTACTCTCCCATCCTTTCAAATCGGAGGGTAATTATGCCGTTTGGTTCAGAACACAGCACCATGTATAAGCGGATGCTGTTTTTCACAGTCGTCGTTGTGATCGGCTGGGTCATACTCGCTGTCCGCCTTTTTAATCTGCAGGTCGTGAACTATGACAAGTATCAGGCGAAGGTCATTGATCAGCTGACCCGCGAGACGAAAACATCGCCCGAGCGCGGTAAGATCTTCGACACCAACATGAACCTGCTCGTCACCAATACCACGGTCTACCGCGTATTCGTCGCCCCCAAGGATATCCGTATGTTTGAGACGGAGGAGGACGAGAAGAACGAATACGAGGTGGGCGAGGTCGCCGGCATGATCGCCGACAAGCTGGTGGAGGTGCTGGAGGTTGACCGCGCCATGGTCATGGAGAAGATGAACAAGCTGGAGCGGCGCGATGAGACGATCATGCGAAACGTGCCGCCGGAAAAAGCAGAAATTCTGCGGGAATTCATTCAGGAGAACAAGCTCACCGGCCTGCTGAATCTCGCCGCCGATTCCAAACGGTATTACTGCTACGGCAATCTGGCCTGCCATCTCATCGGCTTCACCAATGCGGACGGCGACGGTGTGTACGGCATTGAGGCCACCTACAACGATTACTTAAAAGGCACGTCCGGCAAATACATCACCGCGAGAAATGCGGTGGGCGGCGATATGCCCTTCAAATACGAGAGCTATGTGGGTGCGGAAAACGGCGCGAATTTAGTGACCACCATCGATATGCGCATCCAGTATGAGCTGGAGAATCAGATCATTGCCGCCTATGAATCGGCAGAGGCGACCAATCGTGTCTGCGGCATCGTCATGGATGTGAACACCGGCGGTATCATCGCGTCGGCGGTCTATCCCAGCTTTGACTGCAACAATCCCTATGAGCTGGCGGATTATTATCTCAAAGAACTGGAGGCCTGCGAATATCCTGTAGGCAGTGAGGAGTACAACAAGCTGCAGAGTGAGCTTGTGTTCCGGATGTGGAACAATAAGATCGTCAGCGAGCCCTATGAGCCGGGATCCACCTCCAAGATTCTCACCTCCGCCATTGCGCTGGAGGAGGGCGTTGTCCATGTGGACGATATGTTCACCTGCACCGGCCAGTATTATGTGCCGGGCTACAAAGAGCCGATCCCCTGCCACCGTCTTGTCGGCCACGGCGAGGTGACATTTGCCCGCGGTCTGCAGCAGTCCTGCAACCCGCTGATGATGAACACCGTGGAGAAGATCGGTCTCGATACCTTCTACAAGTATTTCGAGGCGCTGGGCTATACCAAGAAAACCGGCGTTGACCTCTCCGGCGAATCCTATGGCATCTGGCACAATAAGGCGGATATGCACTCCGTCGAGCTTGCCACCTATTCCTTCGGTCAGACCTTCAAGGCTACACCGCTCCAGCAGCTGACGGCCATCTGCACAGTGGCAAACGGCGGCTATCTCGTCACACCCCATGTCCTCAAGGAAATGGTGGACGATGACGGCAATGTGATCTACAGCTATGAATCGGAGAACAAGGTGCAGATCTTCTCCGAGGAGACCTGCTCCACCGTTATGAGCATTCTGGCGGAGGGTGTGGCCACCGACGGCGGTGCGAAGAACGCATACACCAAGGGCTACAGCGTGGCGGCAAAGACCGGTACATCCCAGAAGCAGGATAAATGGGTCTACTATGATGCAGAGGGCAACATTGTCACCATCAACGATGAGTGGGTGGAAGCAGACCGTCCCTACCGCATCGGTTCCTGTGTGGCCATCGCGCCGGCGGATGACCCCCAGATCGCGGTCATCATCATCGTGGATGAGCCTCACGCAGACGGTTACTACGGAAGCGTCGTTGCCGCTCCTTACATCGCAGACTTTCTGGCAGTGGCACTGCCGTATCTCGGCTATGAGCCTCACTACACGGAGGCTGAGCTTGCCAACATGGACGTGGGCATCACCAATCTGGTGGGACTCGGTACGGCGGACTGTACGTTCTACCTGACCAACCGCAAGCTGAAATTTGAGATCGTGGGCAACGGACGCATCGTCACAGCTCATATACCGGAGGGCGGAAGCCGACTATCCATCGACAGCGGTACGGTCTACCTGTACACTGGCGATGCGGAGCCCACCAATTCCATCGTCGTTCCCGACGTGATGGGGCAGGCGGCTACCAATGCCAACCGGACGATCGTCAACTCCGATCTGAACATCATGATCGAAGGTGCGACCAACTACGGCGTCGGTTCGGGTGCAGTGGTCATTGCACAAAGCCCTGCCGCCGGCACGGAAGTGCCGCCGGGCACCATTGTCACTATCACCCTGCGCCATATGGACGGTACAGACTGATCTGTCATAATCCGCCCCGCATCCGCGTAATATCTTACCACGATATTTTGCGAATGTGAGGCGGAATTATGACCATATTACAGGATCTTCTTCGCCGGGTACACGTGACCGGCACAAACCTTGACTCCCTTGCCGTAGAATGCGGCGAGCTTCGGACAAATTCGCTGGAATGCCGGGCGGGGGACACCTTCCTCTGTCTGAGAGGCGGCAGGCTGGACGGCCACGATTTCATCTGCACCGCTGTGGATCACGGCGCGCGGCTGATCATCTGTGAGCGCGTGACGGACTTCCTGCGCGCCCATCCGGAGATCCCCTATGTGACGGTGGAAAATACCCGCCTCGCCTGCTCCCATATGTGGAATGAGCGGTGCGGCCGTCCGTCCGAGCGGATGATCTTCGTGGCAGTCACCGGCACCAACGGCAAAACTTCAACCACGTATTTTCTCCGCGAGATCTTCAAAACGGCGGGCTATGTGACCGGTGTCATCGGCACGGTGCGCTGTATGATCGGCGATGAGGTGCGAATCCTCACCGATCTTGCCGAATCGAAGGTCAACGCCATGACGACGCCGATCCCCGAGCGGCTTTACACCGTACTTGCGGAGATGGCGGACGCGGGCGTGGAGATCGTATTCATGGAAGCTTCCTCCCATGCGCTGACGCAGTACCGGCTTGACCCGCTCCGGTTCACAGCGGGCATCTTCACCGGACTGGCGGCGGAGCATCTGGATTATCACGGCTCCATGGAGGAATACTATCAGGCAAAGCGGCGGCTCTTTGAGCTGTGCGGCGTGGGCATCCTCAATGCGGATGACGAATATGCCGAACGGATGGCGAGGGAGATCATCATTCCGTCAGTCACATACTCCATCGCCGGCACTCACGCGGATTATGCGGCATCTGACATTGCCGCCGACAGTCTTGGCGGCATCCGATACACCATGCGCGAAAAATGCGGCAGAACAGACGTGACCTGCCCGGTGACGGGACGGTTCATGGCGGCAAATACCTTGGCGGCGGTCAGCTGTGCCCGGTTGTTCGGCATTGCGCCGGACGTGATCGGCCGCGCACTGGCAAGCTGTCCGCAGATTCCCGGCAGAATGGAGCATCTGCCTCTGCCGGAAAACTGTGATTTTGATGTATTCATCGATTATGCGCACACGCCGGA
>SVSO01000036.1 GCA_015064195.1 Oscillospiraceae bacterium | reverse complement strand
ATCGAGGCAGAAGATATCGCCGAGGATATCGAAATTGTAGATGCCCTGATAATCGATATTGTGGATGGTATAGACCGCCTTCATGTCGGCGTATTCGTCAAGGTAGCAATATTTGCGCTTTAAGTAGATGACACACAGCGCGCTCTGCCAGTCGTGGCAATGGAGGATGTCGGGCATAAAGCCGATGTGGGGCATCATTTCCATGACCGCTTTGCAGAAGAACGCATACCGCTCGCCGTCATCGTAGCTTCCGTAAAGTGCAGTGCGCTTGAAGTAATACTCGTTATCGATGAAGTAGTAGGTCACGCCGTTCATGTCGTATTCCCACACGCCGCAGTACTGCCGTCTCCACGACAGCGCGACGGTGAATTCCGCCACTTTGGTCATCTGTGCCTTATATTTTGCCGCAACGACCTGATACATGGGCATCACGACGCGGACATCGGTATCCGGTTCGGCGCGTCTCAGGGCAGCCGGCAATGAGCCGAGCACATCACCAAGTCCGCCGGTTGCCGCAAAGGGCAGTGCTTCCGAGCCTACAAATAAGATTTTTTTCATTTTGTCTCCTTATATCATTTTTCCCTTATCGATGAAGAAGGGCAGACTGTCGTGGCCGGACAGGACTCTGCCGTCGCGGATGACCACGTTCTTATCAGCGATGACGCAGTTTAAGAACACGTTCTCGCCTGTCACCGTATCCTGGAACAGGATGGAGTTTTTGACCGTCGTTCCCTTGCCCACCTTGACACCGCGGAACAGGACGGAATTTTCCACCGTGCCGTCGATGACACAGCCGTCGGCGATGAGGGAATTTTTCACGTTGGAGGTGGCATGATATTTCGCCGGAGCGGAGTTTCTGACCTTGGTGTAGATCGGGCGGTTCTTCACGCCAAACAGCTGATCCCGGTTTGCGCTGTCGCCCAGCAGCTCCATGGAGTGCAGATAATAATCCTCCAGCGAGTTGATGGTTGCGAAATAGCCATCGTACTTATAGATGCGGTAATTTCTGCGGGAAGCGTTGCGGGAGAGCACGTCGCGGTTGAAGCTGGTATAGCCGTGTGCGATGGCATCCAGCACCACGCTCTGGAGATATTCACGGTTGATGACCACGATATTCAGGTTGATGTCCCGGTAGCCCGTTTCATTGGTGGGATATGCATTCACATCGAGAATGCGGCCGGTATCGTCCGAATCCACGATGACGTTTCTCTTGCAGTTTTCCCGATTCAGCAGTACGCGCTTGACCGCCATGGTAATGTCGGCGTTATTCTTCACGTGGTCACTGATCATGTCGTTGAGGTCGATGTTGCAGATGACGTCGCAGTCGGACAGCACCACATAATCGGATGTAAAGCGGGAGATGGAATAGTTGACGCTCTTCATTGCCTCGAGGCGGGTATTGTAGAGCGCGTTCTGATTGTTGGCAAAAGAGGTCATGTACGGCGGGAGCAGCTTGATACCGCCCTTTCTGCGCGCCAGATCCCAGTCCTTACCGGAGCCGATGTGATCCATCAGCGACTGATAATTGTAATGGGTAATGATGCTGATATTGGTGATGCCGGAGTTGACCATATTGGACAGTGCAAAGTCGATGAGACGATAACGGCAGGCGTAGGGTACGGATGCCATGGTGCGCCGGCGGGTAAGCTCCGCGATATTTTTATCATGCAGATTGGAGAAAATGATTCCCTGAACAGACATTGTTTTTGCTCTCCTTCCTTAGTTCATCTTGTGCTCGTCAAGGTATGCGGCATTGACCATGTCGCCGGCCGGGATCTTTGCACCGGCGGGAATCTGCAGCTCGCTTCCGATGAGGGTGATGCCCTTGCCGCTTTCCTTTTCCTCGCCGATCTGCGCACCTGCGCCGATCTCCGTATCGCCGTCCACGATGGAGTGATACACACCCGCGCCCTCGCGGATAACGGTGTCATTCATGATGATGGAGTTGCGTATGTACGCCCCTCTTGCCACCTTCACGCCGCCGAACAGGACGGAATTCTCCACGATGCCGTGGATCTCACAGCCCTCGGTAATGATGGAATTGTCCACCTTCGCATCGCTGCCGATATAATGAGGCGCACGGATGCGGTTGCGGGAATAGATCTTCCAGTCTGCATCGAACAGGTCGAAGATCGGGTCATCGCCCAGCAGATCCATATTGGCTTCCCACAGACTCTGGATCGTTCCGACATCCTTCCAGTATCCGGAGAACTGGTATGCATACATTCCCTCACCGTTTGCCAGCATGGCGGGAATGATGTTCTTGCCGAAATCCTTGGAGGAATTGGGGTCATTTTCATCCGCCGTCAGATATTCCGCAAGCAGCTTCTTATTGAAAATGTAGATGCCCATGGAAGCCTTGGTGCTCTTGGGATTGGCCGGCTTTTCCTCGAACTCAAAGATGCGGTTGTTCTCATCCGTGTTCATAATACCGAAGCGGCTTGCCTGCTCGATCGGCACATCGATGACGGCGATGGTAGCCGCGGCGTTCATCTTCTTGTGATAATCCAGCATTGCGCTGTAATCCATCTTGTAGATGTGGTCACCGGAGAGCACCAGCACATAGTCGGGATCGTAGCGGTTGATGAAGTTGAGATTCTGATAGATGGCGTTGGCAGTGCCCTTGTACCAGTCGGCGGATTTGGAGCCTTGGTAGGGCGGCAGAACCATGACGCCGCCGTTCATGCGGTCAAGGTCCCACGGCTGTCCGTTGCCGATGTACTCATTGAGCACCAGCGGCTGATACTGGGTCAGCACGCCCACGGTGTCAATGCCGGAGTTCACGCAGTTGGACAGCGTGAAGTCGATGATCCGGTACTTTGCGCCGAAGGGAACGGCAGGCTTTGCCGTTTTCTCCGTCAGCGTGTACAGGCGGCTGCCCTGACCGCCTGCAAGCAGCATAGCTACGCATTCTTTTTTCTTGTACATAACTGATATATCCTCCGATTAAATTTTTACTTGTTCAGATTTGCCCGCACGTCTCACGGGCGATACCGGGCGCAGGATGATGGCTGACAGTCCCGGCAGATTCAGCTTGAGCGACCGTTTTTCGCCCTCCGGAACGGTATCCAGTACGCCTTCATTGTGCATTCCCGTGCCGCCGAATGCCGCATCGTCGCTGGCAAAGGCTTCACGGTAGGCCTTGTGCGTCAGTCCCGGCAGGATGAAGCCGCGCCGGTCAACCGGTGCGAAGTTGAGAAGCACCACAAGCTCTCTGCCCTTTTTGTCCATCCGGCGATAGGCGATGATGTTCAGCTCCCGCATATCGGCAAGCAGCCATTCAAAGCCGTCCCATGTGAAATCCAGCTCCCACAGCTCCCGGTTTTCCAGATAGAAGCGGTTCAGCTCCGCTGTGTAGCCGTGGAGCTTTTTGTGCATATCGTAATCCAGCATGAACCATTCAAGCTGATTCTCATAGTCCCATTCACGGAACGGGCCGTATTCGCTGCCCATGAACATGAGCTTTTTGCCCGGATAGGTCATCTGATAGGCCATGAACAGGCGCGTGCCGGCGAATTTCGCGAAATAATCACCGTGGGATTTATCCAGCAGCGACAGCTTGCCGTGTACCACCTCGTCATGAGAAACGGGAAGGATGAAGTTCTCGTCGAACGCATACATCATGGGGAAGGTCAGCCGCTCATGCTTGTGCTTGCGGAACAGCGGATCGGTCATGATATAGTCGAAGGTATCGTTTGACCAGCCCATGTTCCACTTGAAGTTGAAGCCGAGACCGCCCTCGGATACCGGCTTTGTGATGGCCTTCCAGTCGGTGGATTCCTCGGCGATCATCAGCGCATCGGGGAATTCTGCGAACAAAACCGTGTTCAGCTTGCGGAAAAAGGCGATGGATTCCAGATTTTTGTTGTCGCCGTTTTCGTTCGGGATCCACTCGCCGGGATTGCGGTCGAAATCGAGATAGAGCATGGATGCCACCGCATCCACCCGCAGGCCGTCGATGTGGAATTCTCTCAGCCAGTAAAGAGCGTTGGAGATGAGGAAGCACTCCACCTCATTGCGCGCCACGTCAAAGAAGCGCGTGCCCCAAATCTTGTGCTCCATCCGGTCATGGCCCTGATATTCATACAGCGGACCGCCGTCGAATTCGTACAGGCCGTGCTCATCCTTGGGGAAATGGGCAGGCACCCAGTCAAGGATCACGCCGATGCCCATGGTGTGGAGCTTGTTGACAAAATAACGGAAATCCTCCGGCGTTCCGAAGCGGGAGGTAGGGGAATAATAACCGCACACCTGATAGCCCCACGAGCCGTCGAAGGGATGCTCGGCGATGGGCAGCAGCTCAACATGGGTATAGCCCATCTGCTTGGCGTAAGGTGCAAGCTCGTCCGCGATCTCCCGGTAGTTCAGATAGTTTTCGCCGTCCTTGGTAGTCAGCCCATCCCGCGTTTTCCATGAGCCGAGATGCACCTCGTAGATGTTCATGGGCGCACTGAAAAATTCGCTCCGATCCGGATTTTGCTGTTTTTTGCCCTTTCCGGCAACGGTTTTCATCCGTCGTGCCAGCCACAGCGAATCCGTCCATTTGAAGGGCTTTTCTTCATAGATCTTCGACGATGTATTCCTGAGCGTCTCCGAATAGCGCGCATAGGGGTCAGCCTTTAAATGCACGCCGGAGCCGGAGGTGATGCGGTATTTGTAGTTCTGCCCGTCGAGTGAACGATCCGAGCGCAGGACATACTCCCACACGCCCATATCGGTGATACGCACCATAGGCTCTGCGGGGTTCCACCTGTTGAAATCGCCCGCCACCTCCACAAGTGCCGCATTCGGTGCCCATGTGCGGAAGGTATAGACAAAGGTTTCGCCGTCCATGTGAAAGTGACAGCCGAGGTATTCATAGGCGCGGTAGTTTGTGCCCTGATGGAAATAGTAAGAAGCAAGCTCACCGGATGTTTGATTGGTTCTCGTCATGTTTGTTCTCCTGAATTTTTAATCTCACCTATAGTATACCACATCACTGCGCGCGAATTCTGTCGAATCGGTAAAGCTCCGGTAAAAACTTTATCATCAGCTGTTTTTCATCACGATATCGATGACATCCTTGCCGTATTTTTCCGCTTTCTGCGCACCGATTCCCCGCACATTCATCAGCTCGAAGATATTTTTCGGCTGCTTGGCGGCGATCTCCTTCAGCGCCGCGTCGGTGAAAATGACATACGCCGGTACACTTCGCTTGTCCGCCATTTCTCTGCGGTATTTGCGCAGTGCCTCGTAAATGACGGGATCTGCATACTCCGGCAGGGACGGCGCAGACTTCGCACTCTTTGCTTTCTTCGGCTTTTCCTTGGCCCGCTTGACCGTCAGTCTTTGCTTTGATTTCACAAACCGATCCAGCGATGCATCGATGCTGAGTGTGGGATATTGCCCTTCGCTTCGCCGGAGCAGTCCCGCATCCACCATGCGCATGATCACATCCCGGATGAGATTCACCGGCTCATGCTGAAGGATGCCGAAGCCCCGCTCCTCGGTGAAGCCCAGCGCATCCATGCGGCCGTTGTCGTCTCCGTGGAGAAAATCCGTGACAAACGCCATGCCGAATCGCTCGCCGGTCACATCCACCGCCATATACACGGCGTGAACGATGTCGGTCACGTCCCGCTGTTCGTATTCCGAGCGGCAGGATGAGCATTTTCCGCAGGGATTTCCGTCTGTTTTTTCGCCGAAATAGCGGAGAATGAAGCTTCGCAGGCAGTCGGTGGTCTTGCAGTAGGAGATCATATGCTCCAGCTTCTGATAGCGGGAGCGTTTGGCTGTCTCGATTTCCTCCGGCGTGGCGGCTTCATCCTCATCGCTGCCGTTTTCGATGAGAAATTTCGCCGTGTGAATATCCGCCGGCGAATAGAGCAGGATGCAGTCGGCTTCGCTTCCGTCACGTCCCGCGCGTCCGGCCTCCTGATAATAAGCTTCCATGGACAGGGGCAGATTGTAGTGGATGATGAACGCCACATCCGGCTTGTCGATACCCATGCCAAAAGCATTGGTGGCGATCATCACCGGCTTCACATCGCGGATGAAGGCATCCTGATTCTCCGCCCGCTCCCCATCCGACAGGCCTGCGTGATAGAGCGTCACGGGAAAGCCCTTGGCCGTGAGCCGCGCATGGAGCATCTCCACATTTTTTCGCGTCATGGCATAAATAATGCCGGATCGTTCCGGATTGGTATTCAGATAATCGCATATGTAGTCAACCCGATTGCCGCTGTCAGCCACTCCGAAATAGAGGTTGGGGCGGTCGAATCCGGTGGTGATCTCAAAGGGATCCCGCAGACTGAGCAGTGCGCGTACATCCGCCTTGACCAGCTCCGTTGCCGTGGCAGTGAATGCCGCCAGCACCGGCCGATGGGGCAGACGGCTGACAAAATCGGCGATATGGGTATAGCTGGTGCGGAAATCGTGTCCCCACTGGGAGACGCAGTGCGCCTCATCCACGGCCACGAGAGAGATATGTACAGCCGATGCAAAATCGAGAAAGCTGTCGGTAAGCAGACGTTCCGGCGCGACGTAGATGATCTTATAAACGCCGGCTTTGGCATTGGCAAGTGCCATGGAAAACTGTCGTGCGCTCAGGGAGCTGTTGAGATAAGCCGCCCGGATGCCGTTCTGATTGAGTGCGCCCACCTGATCCTTCATCAGCGAAATGAGAGGTGAAATGACCAGCGTTATGCCCGGCATCAGTACAGCGGGAATCTGGTAGCAAATGGACTTGCCCGCACCCGTTGGCATCACCGCCAGCACATCCCGTCCGGCAAGAATATGATCGATCACCGGCTCCTGTCCGGAACGGAAGGAATCATAGCCGTAATACTGCTTTAAAACGCTGAATTTGTCTGCCATCGGAGTCTGCCCTGCCTTCAAAAATCTTCTGTATATATTATACCAAATTTTTTTGAAGATGTAAAGATATTTGCGTGCAATTGAATAAAAAAAGGAGCGCATTGCGCTCGCATTTTTATGTGGATTTTGCACAATTCATTCTGTATTTTTTGTCAATTTTGCTGATTCGTACTTGCGCTTGGTGGCATTTCCTCCCCGGATGTGCCGCTCGGATTTGTTGCACGCCAGAATCTCGGCAACTTCGGCATACAGTGCCGGATCCAGCCTGCGAAGGCGGCCGGTGATGTCCTTATGTACCGTGGATTTGCTGATGCCAAAGGCGGCGGCGGTGCTTCTCACCGTGCTTTTTTCCTCTATCAGATACCGCGCCAGCACGCGGGGACGATCTTCCAAATCATAGATCAACGACGCTCACTCCCATACCGTGTTCGTTTTCTGTACATTTATATGAGCGTCCCGTCGTTAAAATGTCCCGCCGCCGAAAAAAAGAATGCACAAATCCGACGCGCGGATTTGTGCATTCCGATGAATTTGTTATTTCAGCATAAAATCGATGTATTTCATCCAGTCGCTGCGAAGCATGGCGTGTCCGCCCTCTCGCAGGTGATACTGAATGTCGCCCTCGCCGAAGGTTTCGCCGGGAACGGGCAGACGGTCGGGCGCGACAAATCCCTTCATCCCGCGCACTTCCCAAGCCTCCGATGCCGCCGCACAGCAGAGGAATTCGGACATGGGATCAGCCCATGTGTCATCGATGGCCGCACCCACGCAGACCTTGCGGGGAGCGATCGCCGCCACGAGAAAATGCTGATCGAAGGGCATATTTTCGATGGCATCATCTCTGTAATCGTTGTACTTCTCGCAGAACCAGTGGGGGAATACATCGTAGATCCGTCCCAGCTGTTCACCCACCTTGCCGCGGGTAATGGCATCGCCGGAACAGCCCGCATTGTTGGAGAAAACATACCGGAAACGGGTATCCTGTGCGCCGCACCAGAGCGCAGTCTTGCCGAGGCGGGAATGTCCGGCCACTGCGATCTTTTCCGTGTCAAACATATCCAGCGTCAGGAGATAATCCAGCGCGCGGCTTGCCGCCCATGCCCACATTCCGATCTTGCCCCAGTTCGTGCGGCAGCCCTCGGGACGAGGGAACAGAGGGGCGGCACCGCTGGAAAAGCCGTCGTCTGCATCCAGCGATACATCGCCGTAGTAAATCTTGGCAATAGCCGCACCGCGGTCAATAATCTCCTCATCCGGCGCAGTTCCGGAGGGACTTTCGATGTTGAAGCGCACGTTGACGATCAGCGGCACCTTCGTCTCCGTTTTCGGATACAGCAGGGTCAGCGGCAGCTTGAAATCGCCGCCGGGCGTGGTGATGTTCAGCAGATACTGGACAAACTGTGCCTTTCCGCCGTATGCATTGCGGTCATACAGCTTCTTGTCCACCGTTACCTCCGATTGGAAATCGGGAGTCACGCCGTAAATATTCTCGCTGAGAATGCGGACCAACTCCAGACGGCGCGCATCGGGATCGCCGCCCATTTCCAGTGCCGGAAGTCTGCGCGCATCGAGTAATTCCTTGATCTTTGACATAATACTGTCCTCCTGTCAGATTTGTTGTCTCTGTTATACCACACCGAATCCTGTTTGTCAAGTCTGCGCACGCATTTGTTTTAGATATATTCACAAAAAATATGATTTTCATACATTTTTTGCGAGCTTCTGTCGTGTATAATTATTATATACGCATTCATCCATCGACTGAAAGGACGTGCAATATGAAACATTCTCTCCGATTTGCCCTGTCTGCCCTCCTGACGGCGGCCATGCTTGCCCAGAGTGCCGCGGCGCTCTCCTATACCGCCATCGGCGAGGTCACGCAGATCACCCGCGATACCATCGGAAGCGGGCTTACCTATACCGAATACGGCTCCGCATCCCAGCAGACCTACATATTTGAATACGATCCCGCAGGCGGCGCACTTCCGCTGGTGCGCTGGGGCAGTACCGTCTACGGCAAAGACCGTCTCGGCTCGCTGACAAGTGCGGCCAAGGGCGACAATACGGTGCTCGGCGCCATCAACGGCGACTTCTTCAGTATGCAGACCGGCGTTCCGCTGGGCGTGATGATCGATAACGGCAAGCTCATCTCCACCGACGATTCCAAATACGCGCTGGGCTTCAAAGCTGACGGCACGGCGATCATCGGAAAGCCCGGTGTCAAGCTGACCATGACCAATGTGACCCGCGCCGGAGCTGCCATCGAGATCGATCAGCTCAATAAGTTCCCGACGCAGTGGGGCACATACCTGCTCACCGATCATTTCTCCTCCACTACCCTTTCCGCCGCCGAATCCCTCGAGATCATCATCCGTCTGGACGGTGACATCGCGCCGTCCGGCAGTGTCACCGGCACGGTGGTTGACGTGGTGAACGGCGACTGCAACACCGCGATCCCGAAGGGCTGCGCAGTGCTGACCGTGGCCAATTCCTATGAGGATTATCCGCTCTTTTCCGGTGTAGCGGCCGGTGACAAGCTTCGCTTTGACACCACCTGCACGGAAGGCTGGGAGAGCGTTGTCACTGCAGTCGGCGGCGGCGATCTCATCCTTGACGGCGGTGTCATGCCTGCCGGAATCATCGATGAGGATCACGAAAAGGTGTCCAATCCCCGTACCGCTGTGGGTATCAAGGCGGACGGCAAGGTGGTATTCTTTGCCGTGGATGGCAGAAGCACCACATCCCGCGGCCTTACCGAAACGGAGCTTTCCGCGCTGATGGCAGAGCTTGGCTGTGTCACCGCCCTCAATCTTGACGGCGGCGGATCTACCACCGTGATGGTCAAGCGTTCCGATTCCACCGACTGTGTTTATGTGAATGTTCCCGCTGATGGCAGTTACCGCTCCGTGGCAAACGGTATCCTGTTTGTCAGCAAGACGAAATCCAATGGAATCACCACCGCCATTTCGCCTGTTCCCAACACACCCACCGTACTGAAGGGCAGCTCCGTTTCCATCTCCGCACTGCCTCTCGACTCGGCTTATATGCCCGCCGGTGAGCTGATCCCCACCGACAAGGTGAAGCTGAACTTTGCGGCCGATACGGCATACGGCGACACAGCCGGCACCATCAAGGGCGGCACGTTCACCGCCGGCAGTGTTCCCGGCGAATACCGTCTGAATGCATCCATCCGGAGCGGGCTTCTGGATATCGCCTCCGATCTCAGCATTATTGTCACTGACAAGCTGGATTCCCTGAATGTAACGCCCACCGTCACCAAGGTTGCGCCCGGCACGCTGGTGGAACTGGACATCAACGCCTCCTACCGGGGCAGCAGCGTCATCGCCACCCACGAATCCTTCTATTACACGCTGAACGGCACCCATGTGGAAGCCAATCAGAAGGATTATCCCGGCGCGGCACTTCTCTGCGACATCGGCTATCTGGATCTGAACGGCAACTTCCAGACCTTCGGCAACTGCGAGGGCGAGGTTGAGATCGGCATCCACTACGGCGATCTGTCCGATACCGTCATCATCAAGAGCGGCACCGGCTCCGACATCGTCTCCGACTTTGATGAAGGTACGGAGATCGGCAATTTCATCGTATCCTCCGCAGGAGGCAATCTCTATCTCGCGCCGACTTCTTTCGGCTATAAATCCGTCGGATCCATGGAGATCGGCATCCGCTACGACGGCGTACTGAACGGCCGTGTCATGGATGTACAGCTTCGCCGGCCCTATGCCCTTCCGGAAATCGCCGAGAGCGTCAAGCTCTGGATCTCCGGTGACATCTCGGGCAGCACCCTCACTGCCACCGTTGTGGATGAGCACGGCACGCCCTACACGCTGTCCTATTCCGTCACCAAGGATTACGCACAGCAGCTCGGCTGGCGTGAGCTGACCGCACCGATCCCGGCTTCCCTGAGAACCGGCTCGCTGCAGCTCACATCCCTGTTGACCATGACCGCCACCGGATCAGCTGAGCGTACCTACGCCATCGATGATATCACCATCTACTACGGCACGGATGCGGCTCCTGCACTCACTGGCCTTGAAGGAAACATGGCTGAAAAGCAGATCCACACCCTCTACGATATGGGTGTCATCCAGAATTTTGACTGCGAGACGGTGGACGGCAAGCTCTGGTGGGATCCGAACAAGGAAGTGACCCGCGAGGAATTCGCCAAGATCATGTCTCTCTGGATGGGCTACAACGCGCTGGCATATATGAACGACGGCATCACACCGGAGGCTGACACTGCTTACGACAAAGTTCCCTACATCCGCGCGGTCATTGCCAACGGCCTGATGAGCGGCTCCGGACTTGACGAGAACGGCATCACGCAGTTCAATTCCAAAGCCCCCATCACCCGCGAAGCTGTCTTCAAGGTGCTCGGCTCGCTGCTGGATACCGCTGAAGTGCGCCTGCTCACCTTCACGGACACTGCCGACATCTCCGAATGGGCTGTCACCGGCATCGCGAAATGCGTGTATGCCGGCGTGGTCAACGGCTACGATGACAACACCATCCGCCCCGGCGCACCCATCACCCGCGCACAGCTGGCAATGCTCCTTTCGAGAATGCCGTAAATCCACGCATAAAAATGGCTCAGAACCGATGGTTCTGAGCCATTTTTTACTTGATATTGCCGTTTGCAACGACGAAATCAGGGAGAATTTCCTGGAACAGCAACGACTGACGCAGGAAGGGCAGTCCGTACTGATCCTTCACCCGCATCATATCCGCTTCCTCCAGCTGTGCATCGCTGACCGTGATGCCCTCGATCTCGGCGATTGCCTGGGACGCCAGATACAGAAGTGCATTCTTGCGGTAGGTTTCCATGTTGGCCGTCACATATTCATCCAGCGTGGTATAGCCCAGAAGACCGAGATATGTCGGTACATCCGTGCCGTACATAGTCGCGTAATATTCCACCGATGCCTTGTCGTATCCGATGATAAAGTCCATCACCGCCTGCGGGATCTCATCGCAGGTCGCCTGTGCCATCAGCTCGCTGTAGAAGGTATACTTCTGGTTGGCAATCAGCCAGCCCTCGATGTCGAGGATCATCTCATCCACCGTTTCAAAGCCGTAATCAACCGCAATCTCGTCGGTCAGCTCGGGAACGATGGGATCACCCTGAATATAGTTGATGGTGGTGACAAATACCGCTTCCTTGCCGCGCACTTCCTCGCGATGGTAATCATCCGGGAAATCCACCACGATGTCAAAGGTCTCGCCGGGCTTATGGCCGATGAGCTGATTGAGGAAATCGTCGATATACTGGGTCACACCGATAGTAACGGAGGTTCCGTTGCCATAAGTGGTGCCGCCCTCAAATTCCACACCGTCAATAGAGCCGACATAGTCGATGTGAACGGTGTCGCCGTCCCGCACCGCACGCTCCATCTCTTTTCCATAAGTGGTGTATTGGCTGAGAACATTGTCCAGCTGCTTCTGTACGTCCTCATCGGCGGCATTCACCACCGATTTGTCGATATCAACACCCTTGTATTCGGGAAGCGTCACAATCTCCGAGGCTTTGATTCCTTCAAAGAAGCCGTTCTTATCAAGGCCTGCGCTGTAATCGTAGCCGGTCTCCGTTTCTTCTTTTCCGCACGCCGCAAGGGATGCCGTCAGAAGCAGCGCCGTGCCGAGTGCGATCAGTCGTTTAACATTCATGTTCATTTCTCCGTTTCTTATTTATTTTTCTGGATAATAGGGTTCGCATCTGTGTGCCGTGATGCCCATGCCCTCGAGCATCTGCAAAGTATTGTCCGCAAGAGCTGCGTTATCGAAAATGCCGAATACCGACGGGCCGCTTCCGCTCATGAGTGCCCGGAGCGCACCGCCGTCCTGCATGATCTTCTTGATTTTGACCGCCATCTCTCTGACCGGCAGTACCGCCGCTTCAAAAATGTTGGTCATGCCTTCCGCGATGGATGTAAGCGAGCCTTCTCTGAGCCGTGCGGCAAAGCTGTCCGCGCTGACCGGACGTTTTGCGAAATCGTACAGCTCGTCCAGTCGTCCGTATGCCCACGGGGTTGACACGCCCTCACCTGCGCAGGCAACAACGATGTGACAGGGCGGCAGCTTTTCGCAGTCGGCGAATATGTCACCGATGCCGCGGGTGATGCTGATGCCCTGCTTTATGCAGAATGGTACATCAGCGCCGATTTTTGCACCGATCCGGCAGAGTGCATCCTCGCACAGTCCCGCATCATAGAGCCGATTCAGACCGAGGAGCGTTGCCGCCGCGTCGGCACTTCCGCCCGCCAGTCCGCCGGCCACGGGGATTCGCTTTTCGATGTGGATCGCCGCACCGCCGTCTATACCGGATGCCGCAAAAAATGCGGATGCCGCACGATGACAGAGGTTTTTCTCCCCGCAGTCGAGGCTCGCATCACTGCAGGCGATGCGGATGGCATCGGCTTTATCGATGGTCAGCGTGTCGCAAAGGGTGACGGTCTGCATGACGCTCTCGATGTCATGATAGCCATCGGGACGCCGCGCTTTGATCTCCAGCCAAAGGTTAATCTTTGCCGGAGCATGGATGGTTATACTCATATTGTCACCCTCCGATGAGCCGGATGATCGGATTCTTTTTGATCTTCACCGCGCCATACGGACACAGCTCCTGACAGCAGTAGCACCGGATGCAGTCCGCGTTTTTGATCTTCGCCCGCTTTTTGCCGGCTTTATCTTTCACCATTTCGATGGTCTGCCGGGGACAGCTTCGCATACATTCGCCGCATCCAAGGCAGTTTTTCGCGATGACGGGCCGTGGCTGCAGCCAGTCGTTGAGCCGTCCGCCGAACATATTTGGCAGCTTTCCAAGCAGTGAGCCGCCGCCATTCTGCACGGTGTCCGGCCGTTTGAAATCCGCCGCCGCAAATTCAGCCGGGGTATGCTCCGAAAGAAGCGTCACGCCGTCTGCATTTTCCGGGCAGAATCCACGCCGCTTGCCTTCCTCCAGCATGATGATGCCCTCCGCGCCGATGATAGACGCGCCGACAAGGTCAACGGTGAAGGGATTGCATCCGGACAGCAGGCAGTTCATTTTCCGCGGATCGCCGCCGGTGGGACCGTTGCCCTCCATGGCGAGAATGCCGTCCATCAGATTGAAGGTGGGCTTTTCCGACAAAATCCAGCCGCAGAGATCGGCCAGCATGGAGCCGAAATCGTTGTAATCGGGGAATCTGGCGTGCATCTCAAACTTCTGCACGCCGGGTATCACGCCGAAATAATTCTTCACCGCGCCGCTGTAGCCGGTGAGGGAATGACTTTTCAGCTTGGGCAGGTTGACGATCACATCCGCATCCAGAATGGGCGCGATGATGTTGAACACCTTGGAGGTGTGCCCCTCCGGCGCACTGATCTCGCGGAATGAAGTATCATAATTCAGCCGCACACCCATGCGCTCGGCCACTTCCGCAAGTCCGCAGCCCCGGTAGGTGCCGCGAAGTGCCGCCTCGGTATACAGTCCGCCCGGGCTTTCGGCGATGACGATATCCGCCGCCGATTCCTTCAGGATGCGGAGCATGGCTTCCAGTACCACCGGATGGGTGGTAGCCGCCGCCTCCGGGCTTTTTTTCATTACAAGATTGGGCTTGACGACCACTTTTTTGCCGTCAAACATATGGGATGCGCCGAGCCGTTCCAGCTGTGAACGGATGACGCGCTCCAGCTCCGCCGCGTCATACTGCTCCACGCGGTCAAGTGCGACCGCCGCATTTTTATCTATCATCTTAACTCCGTGTGACGCGCACCGTCGTATTTTTGCGAATCATCGCGCCGGTGCGCCTGCTTTTACCTGATGGAAATCCCGCACGAATTCGGGGTAGGATTTGTTGATGCAGCTCATGTCATCAACGATCACATCGCCCATACAGCCCGCCGATGCCGCCGCCGCTGCCATGGCTATGCGATGGTCGTTGCAGGCCTGCACACAGCCGCCCGGAAGCGTTTTTTGGCCGGTGACGATGAGGCTGTCCGGCGTTTCCTCCGCCATGCCGCCGATGGCCCGTATCATGGCCAGTGTGGATGCAATGCGGTCACTCTCCTTGATGCGCAGACGTGCCGCGTTGTAAATGCGGGTCGTGCCCTCGGAGAAAGCCGCCATGACTGCCAGTGCCGGCACGAGGTCGGGAATATCCGCCGCATCGATGTCGTGGGCTGTCAGCTTGTCCGCCTTCCGGACGGTCACGGTATCGCCGTCCCATGTGACGCCTGCGCCGAACTGCTCTGCGATCTCAAACAGCTTGAAATCGCCCTGCTTCGTATCCCGGCGCAGACCGGTGAGGGTCACGCGCCCGCCGATGGCCGCCGCCACCGTGAAAAATGCCGCCTGTGAGCAGTCGCCTTCCACATCAAGGTCGAGGGGCTTCAGCTTGCCGCCGCGCAGGGTGTAGCCCTCCGGATGCTCGGTGATATCTGCACCGAACCGGCGCAGTACATCCACCGTCAGGTCGGCATAGGGCTTGGATTCCAGCCGGGTGGTCAGCTTGATTTCACTCTCGCCCTCCACCTGCGTCAGCGCCAGTAAAAGTCCGGTGACAAACTGGGAGGACACATCGCCGCGCAGTGCATAGGTGCCGCCTGTCAGCCGTCCCGACACCGGAAGGGGCAGATAATCGCCGTTCTCCGGATAGGTGAGGGATGCACCGTGGGCTTCCATCAGCGGCTTGTAGAGATCGGTAGGACGCTTTGGAAGCCGTCCGCCGCCCACAAAGGTGCAGTCGATGCCGAGAGCCGATACCAGCGGGATGAAGAAGCGCAGCATGGATGCAGATTCGCCCGCATCCAGCTCGCCGATGCTGATCCCGCGTGCGCAGGGCTTTCCGGCAGTAAACGTGCGCGTTTCCGCATCGTAAGCAAGCTCCGCGCCCATTTTTCGGAGCGCATTCGCCGTAACATTCACGTCATTTGACAGATCCACGCCCCGCGCCACAGAATTTCCCGCCAGTGCCGCGCAGATGAGTGCCCGGTGTGCCTGACTTTTCGAGGACGGAATGCGCACCGCTCCGTCAATTTTCGTTGGGGAAAAAATCATGTTTTTCATAACAGTTCACCGATCTTTGCAATGGGAAGCTTTTTGATGACCGCCTTGCCCATGGTCTCAAGCAGAATAAATCTGATCTCGTCGCCGGCTCGCTTTTTGTCCGAGCACACCACGCGAAGCAACTCCTCCGCCGGATAATCCATGGCCGTGGGAAGCGACCATGCCTCCAGCACGCGGCGGATCTTTTCCTCAAGGCTGTCATCATAGCCCAGTGCCGAGCCGATTCTTGCCGCATAGAGCATACCAATGCCCACGGATTCGCCATGGGAGAAGCGGGAAAAGCCGCCCAGCTTTTCAACGGCGTGTCCGATTGTGTGGCCGTAGTTGAGGATAGCGCGGATGCCGGTCTCAAATTCGTCCTCCTCCACCACCTCGGCCTTGATCTTCATGCAGCGGTAGATCATCTCCGCCCGGTCAACGGTCTTGTCCGCGATGCTGTCAAACAGTGCCGCATCCGCGATACAGCCGTATTTGATGGCCTCGCCCATGCCGTCGTCCATGTACCGTTTCGGCAGTGTGTCAAGGAATTTCGAGTCGGCGATCACCGCGATGGGCTGCTTGAATGCGCCGACAAGATTTTTGCCAACCGCCAGATCCACGCCGGTCTTGCCGCCGATGGAGGAATCGATCTGGGAGAGGAGTGTTGTCGGAATCTGCATCACCGCAATGCCGCGCAGGTAGGTTGCCGCCGCAAAGCCGGTCATGTCGCCGCATACACCGCCGCCCATGGCGATGACCAGCGATCTGCGGGTCAGGCTCGCACCGGCAAAGGCCGCGTACATATCCGAAACGGTGGCGAGAGTCTTCGACAGTTCGCCTGCCGGGAAAACAAATTCTCCCGCAAGAGTTCTGCCGCATTTTGCAAATTCCGCCTTGAAATGCGCACTCCACAGGGAATGCACATTGCTGTCGGATACGAGAAAGATGCGGTCATAGGCAGAATCCGCAAGTGCCGCCGACAGTGCTTCGCCGAGTATTCCGTCGCCGACGTAGATCTCATATGCGCCGGCGGAATGGTTGACTGTGATCTGTTTCATAAAAGTCCTCATTGCATCGATTGGGTAAAAATATACATAATAATACTATACCACAAATTGCGCCATTTTGCAATGATACATCCGATAAATTTTAATATTTTTAAAATTTGAAATTCGGTCAGCCCAAACAATAACGAGATATAAAGAATATGTTAATTGTTTTTGATGTTTGAAAATTAACCTTGACAAGCCGCGGATTTCGTTGTAAAATTAAAGTATCACAGTTTCATTGGGGGCTTGCTTTTTGAAAATCGACTGGAACCGTAAATATACCACCATCGCGGTGTATACCGTTCTGACGGCACTGGCGATCATGCTGCTCTGCGCTCTTTTTATCAACTTCGGTGCCGTGCGCAGTTTTTTTGACACCTTCAATACCATCATGTCGCCGGTCTACATCGGTCTTGCCCTCGCTTATATCGCAAATCCCATCATGAAGATGAGCGAAAAGCGCATCTTCCGCTTCAAGGTGACAAGCGCCAAGCGGATGCATCTCAAGCGCGGACTTTCCATCGCCCTCTCCATGATCATCCTGCTCATCATCATCACCATCCTTGTCCTGCTCATCATTCCGCAGGTCTATTTAAGCCTCACTGACCTCGGCTCAAAGCTTGGCGGCTACATCCGGGATACTGTGGCATGGCTGGATTCCTATCTGCCAGACTCCATCTTCAACGCCGCCGATCTGACCTTCGAGAATATCACAAGCTCCATCTACGAATACTTCGCCAACTCCGAGTTCAGCGAAGAGCTGAGCGATCTGACCGCACAGCTGGCACTCCTCTCCGACAATCTGGATGTGCTCATCTCCAACTCCTTCAACATTCTGAAGGATTATGTCCCCATGGTCATCGGTGCTGTTACGGGAGCAGCCAACGGTGTACTCAACATCGCTCTCGGTATCTTCTTCGCCATCTACATCCTCTCCTCCAAGGAAAAGCTGATCGCACAGGCGAAAAAACTGATCCGCGCCTTCGCAAGTGAAAAGCTGTATAACAGTGTGCTGGAGCTGGCCAACTTCTCCAACAAAACCTTCGGCGGCTATCTGGTGGGCAAGATCCTCGATTCGCTGATCGTCGGCGTGGTGGTGTTCATCGCCTGCGCCATCTGCAAGATCCCCTAC
>SVSO01000035.1 GCA_015064195.1 Oscillospiraceae bacterium | reverse complement strand
GGAGGGTCACGCCCGCATTGCCGATCTCGCCGATACGGGGGATATCCATGATCTTGCCTTCAACGGGGGTCAGATCCAGCTTGAAGTCGCCGGTGGCGAATACCACGCCCACGGGCGTTTTGATGGCCAGTGCGCAGGCATCGGCGATACTGTGGTTCACGCGGACGAATTCCACGGAGAATACGCCCAGCTTTACCACGTCGCCGGCCTCCACTGCGTTCAGCTGAGGCTTTTCCCTGAAGGTATGCTCCGAGAGCTTGTTAGCCACGATGCCGACTGCGAGACGGGTGCCGTACACGGGCGCATTGACAGTTTTAAGCACGTAGGGAAGCGCGCCGATGTGGTCCTCATGGCCGTGAGTCAGCACAAATCCGCGCACTTTTTCGATGTTTTTCTCAAGGTAGGTGACGTCCGGAATGACCAGATCCACGCCCAGCATATCGTCATCCGGGAAGCCGAGTCCGCAGTCGACGACGAGAATATCGTTCTCATATTCCAACACAGTGATGTTTTTGCCGATCTCACCGAGGCCGCCGAGGGAAATCACCTTGAGCTTAGAAGTCTTGCTTCTTGCCAATAGATTCACTATCCTTTCATAAAATGGTAATACTGACAAATGTTGTCAGGTGATATTTACAAAGCTATACCCGATCGCAGTCGGAGAGGGCGGGATGAGCGCGCAGAAAAAACAGCTTACAGCAGCATTTTTTCATTTTGCGCAGGACAGCGGTATATGCAATGGCCCGGTATATGGACGGTCTACCTGCCATTGACCCGAAGTCCCGACGCGGATGAATCAGCACGCACATCAAGCTCCGATATAGTGACGAACAAAATATAACATTATAATTATATCAGAAGTTTGTAACATTTATAAGTGGGAGCGTGTGAACAGAATGTTAATTCCTGCCGCCGGATTTTGGCGCACATAGTCATCCGCCGCCGGCGCAGACTATGATTGACGGCATGACCGTCAGAAGATTTGGAGGTGAAACCGATGAAAAAAGCAGGAAAGCCGCAGGCGATGCGGCGGGCAATGGAATGCGTGGAAGTGTACCGGCATACCGGAACAACAACGGATGTGCAGGGCAGCTACACGGGGCTTTACAAGGCATCGTCTATGGCGGTGCCGGTGGATACGCTGCTTCATCCGGCCGGCATGGTGGCAGAGGAGGATCTGAGACCGGTACAGGACGCGGATGATCTTTAAGCAAGACAGAGCAGCATGACGCCCGCACCGGCAAGGATTCCCAGCACGGCGGCCGCAGTGACAGTGGCGACACCGACAGCCTTGGCGGTGCGGCGGACGGACGGCGGCTTTGCGAGAAAGCCCGATACAGAGCAGGCATCGATGACGCGGCTGGCTTCCTCCATCATGTCGGCTTCCGACCGATGGAGGGGCAGATCGCCGCGTAGGACGAAATACGCCGCATCAAAACAGGGATTTCCCGTATCCTTTACCATAATAATTCTGCGCTGACAACCTTTGATCATTTTGATACCCTCATTTCGCTTGTTTTTACCAGTATGGGCAGGATCACTGCAAAATATTCACCGCGCGGCCGGATTGGGTTGACAATCTGCCGCGCGGTGTGGTATAATTTTGATGGGAGGGATTAAAATGAAACTGTTTCGATCAAAAACCGAGCGGGAGCTTGACGCCATCATCTTCGAGCTTCAGCAGAATTTGGAGAACAACTACAAATCCGTGGCGCAGGATTACCGCCGCCGCCTCGGTGAGCGGCTGGATGCGCTTGCGGCGGAAGGAAAAACGGACGAGAAGACACTCGCCCGCTATCGGGTGATCTATGAAGAATACAGTGAAAAAATGAAGAATTACCATCACTGACCGGCGTGCTTCTCGGCGATGAAGGGGAGAAATCCATTCATCGCTTCTGTTTCCAGCTTGCTCTGGTAGAATTTCTGCCGCGCTTCCAGCGTTCGCATCCGTGCCGCACGTTTCACAGCAGCATCGCGGGGGATGCGGCAGAGGGCGGCGATTCCGTCCGCGTCCAGCACGTTCAGTTCATGGAGGACGCAGGCAGGTGCCAGCAGCCGGATGGCAAACATATCCGCCTCGTGTTCGCTTTTCTGCTTCCCGGAGCTAACAAAGCGGCGCGAGGCGTATTTGTATTCGTGCCCCATGAGGATGTGCCCCAGCTCATGAGCCAGCACCATGCGGGATTCCTCAGCGGGAAGGCTGTCATCGTAGACAATAACCCAGTGGTCAAAATTGTAAATGCTGGCGCCGAATTCGCCTTCGCGCAGCTCATGAACGCCGGAATTGCGCACCACATGGATACCCATATGACGGGCGGCGGCCATCAACTTTACGGGCAGGCGGTCGATGCCGAAGTCGATGCAGCATCGCCACGCCGCATCCCGGCAGGATCTGTAGACACCGTAATACTGATAAGATTCCGTCATGATTTACAGATCCTCATCGGTTTCGGGGGCTTCATCCAGCGCGCGCAGACGTGCCAGTGAGATCTCCTCCATGGCTGGCGCGATGGTGCCGTGCTCGGATTTTGCAGCGCGGAAAATGTGCGTAGTGGCGATTCCGGCGGCCTCATCCAGCAGTCGGTCCACATTCTCGCGGAACGCGGCATCGGTGCGGTAGGTGTCGAGAAGCAGCTGCTCGCGGATGGACATCGCTTCATCCTCCGATGCATCCTCGCCGTAGCCCATGAGCCACGCCGGATCGACCTTCAGCACCTCGGCGATGACGTAGGTGCGGGTCTGCTTGGGCTTGAATTTGCCGCTCAGATACTGATTGATGGCGGATTTGGGGATACCGGACAGGGTACAAAGCTCCGCCTGACTCATGCCTTTTTCCTGCATGGCGGCGGCAAGTCGTTCTTTAAAGGATGCCATGGCCCATCTCCTTTCGCATATTACTTCTATTATACCCGCTTTTGCGCAAAAAATCAAGTCAATCGGACAAAATTCTGTCAGTTTCCTGTAAAAATGCGTACAAGGGTTGACATCCCGGGCGAAAGATGCTATAATAAGTTCAGAAAATCTGAACTTTTGTAAAAGGACGACGGCATGACGAAGGCGAATCGACTGAGATTTGATACAACACGGCTGACCGGGCTGATTGAGGGCGGCATTGGTCGGCGGGAATGCGCAAGGCTGACCGGCATCGGCAGGCAGAGGCTTGACCGGCTGCTGAGCGGTGAGGCGGATTTCACACAGTGTGAGATCAAACAGCTGGCATCGGTTCTGATGCTGTCGGGCGGTGAAGTGACCGCATATTTTTTTACGCCAAAAGTTCAGAAATTCTGAACTTATCAGGAGGAAGCAAATGTTACAGCTTTACAAATCCAATCATTTTGCACTGACAGAGGTGCGCACCAGCGGAAAAAAGGAGGTGCGCGGCGTGTTATGCTTCGAGGGACTGCCGTCGGTGTACGGAAGCTCCACGGAGGTGCTGGCACTGGAGGAGGGCGTGGTCATGATGGCGGGGCGCTGTCATGACCCGCGCTCACGGGATTATCGCCGCGGCACCATCGTCACCGTCACGGGGCAGAACGGTGTGTGCATCACCTACGGACGGCTGGATCACCGCTTTGTCAACGAGGGCGATTTTGTTCACGCCGGTCAGCCCATCGGTGTCCAGGGCTCAACGGGCAGCGGCATGGGCGAATATCTGACGCTGGAATTCCGCCGCAACGGACGGCGGGTGGACGGCTGTGAATACCTCGGCATCCCGCCGAAGCCCATGGAGTTTTGTCCGCCGGACTGCCGCGTGTCCGATGTGGTAGCCCGCGCCTGCGGACTCACCGACCATATGCGGGTTTACATGGACTGCTATGCCGATGCGGACGAGCTGTGGTCACGCATTTACAGGCATCTGTCAACACGATGAAGAACAGGAGCTGCCGCAAGGCAGCTCCTGTTTTTGCGGATTATTCCAGTTCCTTGAGAATTGCCAGAGCCTCATCCAGCTTGGTCTGGGATGCAGGCTGCCATGTGGCCATCTTGGACATCCAGTTTTCGCTGAAGGCGGCCAGCTGACCCTTCCATGTGTTCTGCGGGTCGCCGATGGAGGTGGTGAAGGAGGTGGCAAAGGAGAAGGTGACGGAGGACTTGATGAGGTCGAACATCATTGCCGATTCGTCATCGCGGCTGTACTTGACCTTCAGCGCGCTCTCGAAATAGGTGGGGGAAACCTTGCGGTAGGATTCGGAAGCGAAGCACTCGAGAACCGCGGCTACCATCTCCGGATCGGATGCGGTCTTGGGGATGCAGAAGGAGGAGTAGGTTGCACGTGCGGTGGTACGGTGCTCCTTCTGAGCCTCGTCATATTTCGGGAAGGGCAGTACGCCGTAGTCGAAATCGCTGATGTCGCGGTAGGAGTCGGTGTCGCCGAATTCGCCGGTGCAGAAAATGCTCTGCTGTGCGCGGAATTCGTCATGCATACTTGCCTGATTGGCATCGCTGCTCAGCGTATAGAAATCGTTGTTGTCCTTGAAGATCGAGACAAGCTTCTGATAGGCATCGACTGCGTGCTCATTGTCAAACACGAATGTGGACGGATAGCCATCGGAGTCGCGCTCCAGGATCTGCAGATTGAAGGAATCAATGAAGCCGTAGAGCTGGTTGTAATCACCCACGGTGAAGCCGAACATATCCTGCTCGGTCTTGGTGCCGCTGCCGTCCAGATCCTGATACACATCCTTGGTCAGCTCGGTGATATAGTCGATGGTCCACTTGCCCTCGTTGACCACATCGTAGAGGCCTTCAAAGCCGTAGTCCTCGCAGAGCTGCTTGTTGTAGAATACGCACATCATGCCCTTAATAAGACCCAGCGATGCATCACCGGATACGAAGTAGAGCTTGTCGTCCACGGCCAGCTCATCGAGCAGACCCTTCGACCACCAAGGCTTGTCAAAGTCCAGATAATCCAGTGTGCTCAGGTTGGTCAGCAGGCCCTCCAGCGTCAGAACGGACAGCTGATTGGACAGTACGGCACAGAGATCATACGCACCGTCAGCGGCCAGCACGGAATTCTTGATCGCACCGTTGAAGGTATCGCGATGCTCCCATTCGCCGGGCATGGGGATGTAGTTGAGCTTCACGCCGAGACGGTCCTCGATGGCCTGATTGCGGGAATAGAGAGAGTCATCTACAATATCGCCGGTCTGCTCCTCAACAAAGAATTCGGTGGGAGCTTTTGCTTCACGGATGAGGATGTTCACCTCTTTGCCGCCGAAGTTCAGGTCTGCGGGAAGCTCATCCAGCAGGAAGCCGTTTGCATCAACGGTGTTGTCAACGGGCGCGGTGGTGTCGGTGTCGGATGCGGAGGTGTCGCTTGTGCCGGACGTGCCGCCGCAGGATGCGAGGGATGCGAGCATTGCCATAAGAAGCAATGCGGAAACAAATTGCTTTTTCATAATGGAAGCCTCCTTGATTAATTCATATAAGCACCGTATCCGCGCAGAGTTTCGCGCAGAGTATCGGTGTTGATTTCGTGTACGGATACACCGGCGTCGATGGCCATGGATGCTGCAAGTCCTGCAGCTTCACCGGTGGTCAGACAGTTGGGCATGACGCGGACGCTGGCAAGCAGATCACGGTCGCACCAGACGATGCGTCCGGCAACCAGCAGATTGTCAAAGCCCACCGGGGTAAGGCAGCGATAGGGAATGCCATGGGATTCGCCCTTGCCGTACCGTGCGGCACGCTTTTCGCCCACATTTCCGCCGGCCGCAGCTTTCTGCTCCGGAGTCATATGCAGGTCGATGTAGTAGCAGTTGCGTGCGATCTCATCGGGGAAAGAACGGCGCGCCATGTAATCGTCCCGGTTAAGCTTGTAATCGCAGACCACGCGGCGGGTTTCACGGATGCCCATGAGAGACGCGGTGGTCTGTACATAGGCGTTGTCAAATGCGCCGAGAGGGTGATATTTTTTGAGTCCTGCCAGCAGCTCATGTGCCTTTTCGCGGCCCAGCATAAGTGCGTCGGAAAGCGCATCGGGATCGGTGCCGTCCAGTCCGTTGACATGACCGGCATTGAAGCCCACCGTGCCGGAGCCGAGGGTGACACAGGAGCAGAGATGGGGATCGGTGACACTCGGGAATTCGTCGTCGGCTACCACCTTGTGGACGGGCGATTCCTTGTTGGAGGAATGCAGCCACGGGCCGGATTTGTAAGCCGCAGGGTCAACATTGCCGATGGAGAAGCAGTGGGTCGCGGGCTGAAGCGCGGTGGAATCCTCGCCGTCGCCCTTCACCGTCTCTGCGCCGGCAAAAAAGGACAGATCCGCGTCGCCGGTGCAGTCGATGTAAATTTTTGCTTTGTAAGCGGACAGGCCCGCTTTGTTGGATACGATGATGGCGTTGATGCTGCCGTTCTCCGCATCCACATCGGAGAGCACGGTATTGAAGAGCACCTTCACACCGAATTCGGTGCAGATGCGGTCGTAGATGACCTTGAGCGCCTCACTGCTGATGGGCACCCAGTCCAGCATTTCGTCGGGAACATGGGGAGTTGCCGCCTTGCCTTCCTTGAAAATGCGCTCGGCAAGTCCGCGGTAGATGATCTTTTCCTTATCGGAAAAAGGACACCATGCAGGCACCATACCCATGGTGCTCATACCGCCCAGGGCGCCGGTGGCTTCGATGAGCAGGGTCTTTTTGCCTTCGCGGGCGGATGAAACTGCGGCGGTGATGCCGGCCGGACCGCCGCCGACCACGATAACATCGAAACCGTCATGGAGTGGAATCTCGCGGGGGGCAAGCTGATAATTCAAACAAACACAACCTTTCCATAATAAATAACTCTATTTCTATTATAAACGATTTTTCAAAATGAAATCTATCGGGTTTCAACACAAAAACAGGAAAAATCAAACCTGTTTCTTATTGAATGGGGGAACATATCCGCGTCGCCGTCATATCCTGTAGTAAGGGCGCGGCAATGCGCCCGAATTCAGGAAAGGAATGATCAATTTGACTGATAACAGAAATGCAGGTCTGCGCAGCGGCCGTCCGGGCTTCGGCCCACAGAACAGCTGCGTTGTCATCGACACCTATCAGGTGTTCGACTCCTGCCGTGACCGGGACTGCTTCGAGGATGTACGGGTGTATCTGGACGATCTGGGCCAGAGCATCATCGAGCACACCTCTCAGGTGCGAACCAAATCGGCGGAGATCTGCGGCTCATCCATCGCCGTTGAGCCGGTACAGCTCTCCCGCGGCTTCTATCGCGTCACCGTGCGCTTCTACGTAAAGCTGGAGCTTGAGGGCTGTCTCTCTGCAGGCGCGGGCTGTGGCTGTCAGAGCCGCGCCCAGAGCTTTTACGGTATTGCGGCGGTGGAAAAGTCCGTGGTGCTTTACGGCGGCGAAGGCTCGGTTCATGTGTTCCGCTCCAGCGCCGTTTCCGATGGTTTCTGCGCATCTCCCGTCTGCGGCGAGATGGGCAGCAATCTGCCCGTCGCCATCGTGGAGACGGTGAATCCCGTCATCCTCGGCACGCGGGTGGTAGAGCCGGAGATCTGCTGCTGCAAATGCTGCTGCTCCTGCTGTGACATCCCGTCGGTGATCGTGGATCAGGTGGGCCATCTCACCGACGAGGGCGCACGGTATCTGGCAGTTTCTCTGGGATTCTTCTCCGTCATCCGCATCGAGCGTCCGGAGCAGTATCTCATCAGCGCCTGCGAATATTCCGTGCCCGACAAGGAATGCACGCCGGTGGAGAACAGCTCGCCCTGCGATGCGTTCCGGCGCATGGCATTCCCCACGGAGGAATTTGCACCGGGCCGCGGCGCACCGGTGGTGGGCGAGATCTGCCACGATCACGACAAGGACTGCGGCTGCGGGAAGTGAAAATTAAAAATGTCAGGCATTGCCTGACATTTTTTGTTTCATTCAATTGCCGCTGTCGCGCTTCATGACCCGGCGCAGACAGAAAATGAAGAAAATGAGCTGAACGATGGCTGTGACGATCCACGATATGGGATAGGATACATACACCGTGTCGATGGTGTGGTATGCGGGGATCTGGAATACGGTGGAGACCCACAGAATGCGCAGTCCGCACGCACCGAGCAGGGAGATGATCATGGGGATGAAGGAGCTGCCGATGCCGCGAAGACCGCCGCACACTACCTCCATCATGCCGCAGAAAAAGTAGAGCGTGCCCACATAGGAGAGCCGCGTCAGACCTGCTTCCACCACTGCCTCGCTGTCGGTGTAGATGCCAAGCAGAGGGCGGCCGAGAAGGGTGCAGACAAGGCTGAACACCAGTCCGACAGTCAGGACGCAGGCCTGACCGATGAGCTGTGTCCGAATGATGCGGTCGTAGCGGCGCTTGCCGTAATTCTGGCCGGTGAAGGAAATGGTGGCCTGATAGAAGGCGTTCATGGCCATGTAGCCGAAGCCCTCGATGTTGGCCGCCGCACCGTTTCCGGACATGACCACATCGCCGAAAATGTTGACTGACGACTGAATGACCACATTGGAGAGGGAGAACAGAGTGCTCTGGAGGCCCGCCGGCAGACCGATGCGCAGGATCTGCAGGAGCTTAGTGCGATCGCAATGGAGCTTTTTCAGGGAAAGCTTCAGTCCGCCCTCCTCATGCAAGAGACAGTGGATGACGAGAAATGCGGAGAGAGTCTGGGAGAGGATGGTAGCCAGCGCAACGCCTGCCACATCCATATGAAAAACGGTGACAAAGATGAGATTGAGCACCACATTCAGCACGCCGGCGATGAGCAGAAAGATGAGGGGACGGCGGGTATCTCCCACGGCGCGAAGCACAGCCGCACCGAAGTTGTAGACGAGGGTGGAGATCATGCCGCAGAAATAGATGCGCAGATAGAGGGTGGCCAGCGGAAGCACGTTGTCCGGCGTTTTCATCAGAATGAGCATCTGAGGTGCGATGACGAGTCCCAGCACTGTGACGAGAGCACCGCAGATCACGCTGATGACCACGGCGGTATGGAGGGTGTCGGACAGCCCCTGCTCATCTTTCGAGCCGAAGAACCGCGCCGCCAGCACATTCACGCCCACTGACATACCGATGAACAGGCCGGTGATGAGATTGACCACCGAGCCGTTGGAGCTGACCGCCGCGAGAGAAGCATCGCCGCAGAATTGTCCCACCACCACGATATCGGCGGCATTGAACAGCAGCTGGAGGATACTGGACAGCATCAGCGGAAGGGCAAAGCGGAGCATTTTCGGGAGAATTGCGCCGCTTGTCATGTCAATGGTGTTCGTTTTTCTGGTGGTGGTCATGACAGATTCCTTTCAAAATGGGTAATTATTGCATATCTTCCCCAGCCAAGCGGGCTTTTTTGGCGATGCGGCGGAAGGTGAGGATAAAGGTGACGGCATGGATGGCAGTGGTGATGATCCACGTCAGCGGATAGGAAAAATACACCGTTTCGATGGTGTGATAGGCGGGAAGCTGGAACACCGTTGCGATCCAGATGAGGCGGATGGCGCAGATGCCGAACAGGGAGCCGAGCATGGGAATGAAGGATGAGCCGAGGCCGCGCAGTCCGCCGGAGAAGCCGTCCATGGTGCCGCCGAGGAAGAAGAAGGGGGCGATATACGCAAATCGCACCATGCCCGCCGCCACCACTGCTTCGCTGTCGGTGTAGATCCAGAGAAGCTGCGGACCGAGGGTGGTCACAAGCAGGCTGAAAATGAGACCGGTGACGATGGTGCAGGCCTGACCGATGAACTGAACGCGGAGGATGCGCTTGTATTTGCGCTGACCGTAGTTCTGGCTGGTGAAGGAGATGATGGCCTGATAGAAGGCGCTCATGCCCATGTAGCCGAAGCCCTCCAGATTGGCCGCCGCACCGTTGCCTGCCATGACGATGTCATCGAAGCCGTTGATGGAGGACTGGATGACGATGTTGGAGATGGAGAAAAGCGCACCCTGAATACCGGCGGGCAGACCGATGCGGATGATCTGCCAGAGCTTGGGAATATCACAGCGAAGCTTTTTCGGGATGAAACGGATCGCGCCCTCCTCCCGCATGAGACAGCGGAGGACGAGGATCATGGACAGGATCTGAGAAAGGATGGTGGCCAGCGCAACGCCTGCCACATCCATGTGGAACACGATGACGAAAATCAGATTGAGCACCACATTCAGCACACCGGAGATGATGAGGTAATAGAGGGGACGCTTGGTGTCACCGATGGCGCGGAGAAGTGCGGCGCCGAAATTGTAGACGACAGTGGGGATCATGCCGAGAAAATAGATCTGAAGATAGAGTGTCGCCAGCGGCATTACATTGTCCGGCACCTGCATGAGATGCAGCATGAGGGGCGCACCGAAAAAGCCGATGAGAGTTGCCGCGATGCCGCTGACCAGCGCGATGACCATGGAGGTGTGAACCGTGTCGGACAGCTCTTTGTCGCTTTTTGCGCTGAAGAATCGGGCTGCCAGCACGTTTGTGCCGGAGGAAACGCCCACGAACAGGTTGACGAGCAGATTGACCAGTGCGCCGTTGGAGCTGACCGCCGCCAGTGACACCTCACCGCAGAATTTGCCCACCACCGCGATGTCGGCGGCGTTGAAGGTGAGCTGCAGCACACTTGCCAGCATGAGCGGCAGGGCGAACCGGAGCATTTTGGGAAGGATCGGCCCTTCGCACATATCGATTTTGTTGGATCTTTTTGCTTGTACCATTATTTTTCCTCCGGACTGCATTCAGTCAGATGTCAGCGCGCGTCATGGACTGACGGCTTTTTTTGCGGTAAACGTATAGGAAGCAGATGCCCTCGGCGATGCCGGTGACGATCCATGTGATGGGATAGATGACGTAGATCATGGTGCGGGATGGGCTTGGAAGGGCGGGGAAGATACCAAGCAGCCATATGAGCCGCAGTCCGCAGACAAAGCCCACGGAGACGGCAGTGGGCAGGACGGAGCTTCCCATGCCGCGAAGACCTGCGACGAAAATTTCCATGAGGCCGCAGATGAAATAGAAGGGCAGAACGATGCGCAGCCGCTCCACGCCGAGGGCTGTCACCGCATCGCTGGTGGTAAAGATGGAGATGAGCGGCTCGGCGAAGATCAGCATGAAGCCGCCCATGGCGATTCCCACAGCGGCGACAAATCCGTGTCCCACAAACTGCACCCGGCGGATGCGGTCGAACTTGCCGGGGCCCATATTCTGGCCGGTGAAGGAGGTGACGGACTGCATGATGGCGTTGAGGGCGAAGTAGAGCATATCCTCCAGATTCACCGCGGCGGTGCAGGCGGCCACCGTTTCCTCACCGAAGGAATTGATGGCAGACTGGATGACCACGTTGGAGATGGAGTACATGGTGGACTGGAGGCCGGCGGGAATACCCACCATGAGCACCTGCTTGCAGGAGGCGGCATCGATGCGCAGTTTGGCAAATTCCAGCCGGATTCCCTCCTCCTCCCGCATGAGACACCGCACCACAAGGGTAGCGGCGATGGTCTGGGAGATGAGCGTGCCCATGGCAACGCCGGCAACGCCCATTTGAAGAACGATGACGGTGAACAGATTGATCCCCACATTGATGATGCCGCCGATGGCGAGATAGGCCATGGGACGGCGGGTATCACCAACCGCGCGAAGGATCGCACTGCCGAAATTGTAGATGCAGAGGGGGATCATGCAGAAGAAATAGATGCGCAGATAGAGTGTGGAGAGGGGAAGAATGCTCTCCGGCGTGTTCATGAGCCGGAGCAGCATGGGAGCGAGGATAACACCGGTGAGATTGAGAAAGAGACCGATGATGAGGGAGAGGGAGAGGGTGGTATGTACCGTTCGCGACAGCTTTTCCCGATTGCCCGCGCCAAAATCCCGGGCAGCTACCACATTCGCGCCCACGGAAACGCCGAGAAACAGATTGGTGAGCAGGCTGATGAGGGAAACGGTGGCTCCCACTGCCGCCAGCGAATCCTCACCGGCAAAGCGTCCCACGGTGATGGAATCCGCCGCCGCAAAGGTGAGCTGGAGAACGTTGGAAAAGATCAGCGGCATGGCGAAGGTCACAAGCTGAGGCAGGATCGGGCCGTCGCACATATCCATCTTGAAACTGCCTTTTTTCCGGATACTGGCCAATGGCAACACTCCTTTTGCAAAATTACATTACATATATTATATCGCGAAAAATGCAAATAGTCAATATGCGAAGTTATGAATAAAGTGGGTGCCAAAGTGTAAAATTTGAGCGAAATTTTTGCGCGGCGCTTGCAATAAACAGGGCTTTGTGGTAAAATGTTACCGGAGCAAGATTTTCACACAGTTCAGAAAGGATTTTACCATGAAAACTGCAATTGTATTTGCCGGTCAGGGCGCACAGACTCCCGGTATGGGCAAGGAGCTGTACGACGCTTATCCGGCGGCAAGACAGGTGTTTGCCGAGGCGACGGCGGCACTCACCCGCGTGACCGGCGGCGATAAAACCATGGAGGACATCTGCTTTTCCATGCCGGCGGAGGAACTGAATCTCACCGCCAATTCTCAGCCGGCCATCTTCACGCTGTCCATGGCGGGTCTGGCGGTCATCCGCGAGGAGCTGCCGGAGCTTGCCATCTCTGCGGCGGCGGGATTCTCTCTCGGCGAATGCTCTGCACTCTGCGGCGCGGGCGTGCTGGATTTCGACTCCGCCATGGAGCTGATCCTCCTGCGCGGCGAGGCCATGGCGAAGGCCTGCGGGATGACCGACGGCGCGATGTACGCTATCATCGGCATCGGCGCGGATGTGTGCGAGCAGGTCTGCGATGAAATGCGGGGCGACGGCGTGCTGATGGCGGTCAACTACAACTGCCCCGGTCAGACGGTCATCGCCGGTGATGGGGCACTTGCCGAAGCTGCGGCGGCAAAATTCAAGGAGCTTGGCGCGATGAAGGCGGTAAAGCTGTCAACGCAAGGCGCATTCCACACGCCGCTCATGAATGCAGGACGGGATATTTTCGTGCCCGCCATTGAAAAATTCGAATTCAAAACGCCGGAGATCAAGCTGTGGAGCGATGTGACCGGCGCACCGATCGACGACATCACGCCGGACTATCTGGGCCGTCAGATGACCTCGCCGGTGAGATGGCAGACCATCATTGAGGGAATGCTGGCGGACGGCGTGGAGCTGTTCGTGGAGCTTGGCCCGGGACGTGTGCTGTCGGGACTCATCCGCCGCATCTCCCGCACGGCGAAGCTTGTGAACATTGAGTCGCCGGACAGCATCGAAAAGCTGAAGGAGCTTACACGAGAATAAGAAAAAGTCAGGCAATGCCTGACTTTTTTTAATACGCAAAAGTGACAGAAATCGTATCAAACAAAGGCTGGATGGTCATTTCCACCGCGTCCTCCGTCTCCACGCAGATGAGATCGGTCACGGTCAGCGTCAGCACCTCGCCCTTTGCAAGGCGGGAGGTGGCCACCGAATGCTCGAATTCGATGAAATCGCTTCCGACCTCGCAGACGGCCATGATGTCGCCTGCCATGATGCTTGCGCCGATGGACTGCTCCGTCAGCTCACGGGGATTGTAGGTGTAGTTCACCATGCCGCCCTCCGCATTGGTGATGCGGGAATCACCGGCGAGGATGAACTGTCCGGCCAGCGGCTGGTCAAGCTCCACGCGGAAGCGGAAATAGGTCAGACTTTTGTCCTCCCGCGTGCCGATGACGGTGATGGGCCCTTCCGTTGTACCGATCTCGTTTGTGATGGCGTCCGGATCTTCAAATATCGCTTCGCCGGCCGTAAAGGTGAGGCTCAGTGAATCGGCGAGCGGCGTGATCACAGGCTCTTCTTCGGGAAGATCAGCGGCCACCAGACCGTCTATGGTGAGCGACAGGATGTCGCCGTCCTTCACGCGACCCTTGTGCACCTTGAACTGGAAGCCCACCTCCGTGCCGCTCGGAACGCCGCAGAACACATCGCCGGCCAGCAGTGCGTTCCGGACATACGCCTCGTCGTCGATGTCCCACGAATAGCTTGAGATCACGTAGTCGGTGGTGACGTTTTTGAACACCACATTCCGGCAGATCAGCGCCGCCGCATCGATGGGCGTTTCCGACGTGAAGGCAAAGCGGAAGTAGTAATTTGTGCCGTCCTCCGCGATCTCCGTCAGCTTCAGCCGACTGTCGTTCTCGGGGAATTCGATGGGCGGCGTGTCGATGGTATCCGTCCCCGGCGTGAATTCGGGCAGGGCGGCGTTTGCGATGAAATTCCGCGCGATGGGGATGAGGGCGATGGTCAGCACGATGCCGAGGATGACGGTGAATGCCGCCGCAATGGGACGAAGCACTTTGATGATACGGAGAGTGGGGGCAGGCTTGGCATCCAGCTTTTCCCGCACCTTTTTCCGGATGCGTGCCCGGGATGCTTCCGGCGGCATCCGCTCGGTCAGCGTGGGCAGCTCATCCGGATCGCAGGCCGCTATGGTTTTGGATAATTTTTTCATAGTTAAGCTCCTTTCTACAGGATAACGCCCCGCGCTAACAGTCGTTCCTTCACGGCGGAGCGTGTGTCGTTCAGCATCCGGCGAACTTCACCGCTTTTCATGCCGAGCGCGCGGGCAATGACGGACGGCTGTTGGGCGTAATAGTAAAACCGCGTGAAAATTTCACCGGCAGGTGATGGCAGGGAGCGGATGACTTCGGCGAGGATCCGCGCATTTTCCCGCCTTGCCGTATCCTCGAATACGTCGGCGGAATCGGATTCGTCTGTCAGCTCCTCCGCCTGTTTCGGAATGCGCCGCAGACGGTCGATGGCGCGCCGCCTTGCTACTTTGATGATATACGTTTTTGCGCCGGGTGCATCCGGATCGAAGCGATTGTCCCGCCAGAGCGTGACGAACACGTCCGCCGCCGCTTCCTCTCTGTCACTGTCCGATGTCAGAATGCCCGATACAACTGTCCAGACCAGCGCTTCATACCGCGCGATCAGGGCTTCCAGCTCGCGATCTTCCACGCGATCACCTCCTTTTTGTCATGACACTCCTATATTCGCGGAAAATTGTTGCGTAAATGTGGAAAATTATTAAAATTTATGTAAACCAAACGGCGATCGTCCCGTTTTTTGCAAGATTTATAGCGTTTTGTACATTGCATTCTGCGGGAATGTGTGGTATAATGGAAAAAAACAATTCCGGAGGTTTATTTATGATTATTCAGGAAGAGATTCAAGCCAAGGCCCATTATGACGCCATTGTGGCAGGCGGCGGTGTGGCAGGTGTTGCGGCGGCGGTTCAGCTGGCGCGGGAGGGAAAAAAGACTCTGCTCATCGAAAAATCCCAGAAGCTGGGCGGACTTGCCACGCTGGGTCTCATCAATCTGTTCGTGCCCATGTGCAACGGCCGGGGCAAGCAGATCATCCGCGGTATGGCGGAGGAGCTTTGCAGACTTTCGATGAAATGGGGCTACGGTGAGCTGCATCCCGACTGGGAGAACGGCCGCATCTCCGAGGAAAAGCTGGCGAAATATGCCGCTGAGGGTACACAGCCGCCGCGCTACAGAGTGCGCTACGGTGCGGAAATTTTCGCGCTGGCCATGACCGAGCTTTGCGTCAATGAGGGCGTTGAGCTGATGTTCGATGCCATCCTTTCCCGCCCGATCTACACCATGGAAGCGGGCAAAATCAAGGTGGAGGGCGTGCTGGTGGAGAACAAATCCGGCCGGGAATATTACACCGCCTCCTATTTCGTGGATGCCACCGGTGACGGCGATCTTCTCTACCGCGCGGGCATTCCTACGGTGGAGCGGGGCAATTTCCACACCTACATCGGCTTTGCCATTACGCTGGATTCCTGCAAAAAGGCGGCGGAAACGGGCAAAATCTCCGATGCCATGGCAGGATGCACCGGCGGCGGCGCAAGTCTCTACGGCAGCCGTCATCCCGAGGGAATGCCCCTCTACTACGGCACGACCACCGAGGAGGTCAACCGCTATCTCATTACCAATCAGCTGGCGATGCTGAATAAGATCAAGAAGACCGACCGCAATTCCCGCAACATTGTGACCCTGCCGGGCATGGCGCAGTTCCGCACCACCCGCCGCATCGACGGCGCATATGTGCTGCAGGAAAGCGATACCTATCGCCATTTCGACGATTCCGTGGCGGCCATCTGCGACTTCGACCGTCGGGATTATCTCTATGAGATCCCCTACGGCACGCTCTATTCCCCCAAGGCCTCCAATGTCATCACCTGCGGCAGAAGTGCAGCGGGCGACGGCTATGCGTGGGACGTGCTCCGCGTGATCCCGCCGGCAATCGTCACCGGTCAGGCGGCGGGCTTTGCCTGCGCACTGGCCATGGATGCGGGCAAATGCGACCTGGCAGACGTTGACATCCGCGCGCTCCAGAAGAAGATGGAGCTGGCGGACAACTACATCCATTTCGACGATGCGGATGTGCCGGAAAAATCCGACGACACCATCGAACACAACGATTAAGGGAGAAGCAATGAGAATCTATTTTCGCGGTTCGACCACAAAAAATTCCGTGGGCTATGCCTGCGGTGAGACCATGACCTTCGATCTGCAGCTTGTGAAGGACGGCGAGCCTATCGGCTGTCCCAAATTCAAATGGGAGCTGTTCGCCGATGACGGGCAGGCTTCCGACGGCATCATGGACGGCACAGACGGACATTTTGTGCTGGATACCACCATCTCCGTGCCCGGGTTCGTGCGGCTGATCGTCAGAGCCTGCGATGAAGCTGGCGAGCCGCTGGAAGGCTATGACAAATTCGAGGGCGGCGCCGGTGCGGACATCGATAAGATCGAGCAGGCTGTGCCCGTGCCGGAGGAATACGATGCATACTGGGCATCCGAGCGGGCGGCAATCGACGCCTTCACGCCGGAGCTTCTTGAAAAAGTGCAGGTGGAATCGGACAATCCGGACTTTGATCTTTTTGACGTGAAGATCTCCGCGCCCACAAAGCGTCCGGTTTCCGGCTATCTGTCCGTTCCCAAGAACGCGGCGGAAAAGTCCTGCGGCGCATTTCTCGGATTCGTGGGTGCGGGCGGATTTTCTGCACCGAAAACCTACCGTCCGGGCCAGATCAGTCTCCATCTCAATCCCCACGGCATCGAAAACGGCCGGGACGAGGCGTATTATGCGGAGCTGAAACAGGGTGAGCTGAAGGGCTTCGGCTTCAACGGCGAGCAGAATCAGCGGCCGGATACCTGCTATTTCCATGACATGATCCGCCGTGGCATGACCGCCCTCAAATGGCTGAAGACCGCGCCGGAGTATGACGGCAGTCTCATTGATGTGGCGGGCGGCTCCATGGGTGCGATGCAGGCGGTGAACGTGACGGCAAACGGAAGCGGCATCGGCACGCTGACCATCACCGTGCCGTGGTTCTGCGACATCGGCGGCAAGGAGATCGGCCGTCAGAACAGCACATGGCGTCCGGGATATGCCTACGGTCTGCGCTTTTATGACACCGCATCCGCCGCATCCCGTGTCAGTGCCCATGTGAAGGTGAAAATCGAATGCGGCCTCGGCGATTATGTCTGCCCGCCGTCCGGTGAAGTGGTGCTGTGGCATCATTTCAAGGGCGAAAAATCCTTCACCTTTGTGCAGAACATGACTCATCCCTACCGTCCGGTGGAGCGCATCACATACGATCTGTAACAGCTTGGGGGAGCATCCGCTCCCCCATTTTTCATTTTCTCCTCACTTCGCCCGGATTCGAGCCGCAGAATTTTTTGAATACCCGATTGAAATAGGCCACGTCAGGGATTCCCACAAGCTCGGCGGCTTCGCTGACCGTGTATTCGCCGGAAGCCAGCAGCTCGGCGGCTTTTTTGGCACGGAGATAATTCCGGTAGCGGATGGGCGGCATCCCGGCGTATTCGAGAAACCGACTGCGCAGCCGGCTCTCGCACATTCCGCAGAGCTTTGCCAGCTCAGCGACGGAAATATCGCCGATGTAGTTGTTTTCCAGATACAGAATGGCGGCGGAAATGTCTGAATAGGAGCGTCCCAGCACTTCCTTCACATTTTCCAGCGCCACATAATGGAGCAGATCCAGAAAGAGAGAGAGGGCCTTGATCCGGTAGCCAAGCTCGCCCTTCGTCCACACATCGCACAGCCTGACGATACGATCAGCGGCTACACTGCCGCGGTCGTGAAGGGCGATGAA
>SVSO01000034.1 GCA_015064195.1 Oscillospiraceae bacterium | reverse complement strand
GCATTTGCACCCACATAGGAATTGCCCATGCCGATGATATAGAGCTGTTCGGGCAGGCGGTATCCCATGGAGCTAAGACAGCGGGTCAGATAAACAGCGGCGGTATCATTGGCGCAGATGACCGAATCGCACCCGGATTTTTCAAGCCCGGCGGCGAATTCGGCAACGCATCTCTCAAGGCTGTCCTCTGCCCAGATGATATTGTCCGGATGCAGATGTGCGGCGGCTTTGGTAAACGCATCCGCCTTCACATGGTCGGTGACGGAGTTGGGATTTGCGCCCAGCAGCACGGTGTGCCGTCTGTCGGATGCTTCCAGCAGCGACAGGCATTTGTCCAGCATTTCCTCAAGCTCGAACACAACGCCGCTGCACCGGAACTGCTGCATCGGAAGCATACAGGCGTTGACGATCACCGGATGCGCGCCCCGATGCATGAGCTGAGTGACGGAAGCTTCCAGCCAGCTGCCGTTGCTTCCAACGACAAGAATATGCCGTCCGCTAAGATCGGCGGCGGGATCTACGGCGCAGATGGTATCGTTCCATTCGCGAGCACCGTCCCGGATGCCGTTGCGGATGTGGTCGGCCCAGTAAGAATTCCGCACCTCCGGCTGCATCAGCACAAGTATGGGTTCGTGTTCCATGGGCGGCCTCCCTTCTGTTCTGTGTATTCCGATGGAATTATCGCAGACTGATCCAGATTACTATATATATATATTATAACATTACCGCGAGGCGTTTGCAAGGAAAATATTCCGGGTGATAGGATTTTGTTTTTTCCGCTGTTCACGTATCTGTCCATGATGCCCATGTCTGCGGCAAACAGCGTACCGTAAGGAGCTTCCGGGTCGTCATTGAGCATACAGACATCGCGGACACGCTGGGATGCCGGAACGATGCCGCTTCGGTAAAACTTTCGCAGTTCCACTTGACTTTTTTACCGAAAACGATTATAATGGAAGTACCGCCGGATATCCGGTGAAATTCAACCTACGGAGAGATTTATGAAAACCAGACGACTTGGTAAAACGGAACTGATGGTCAGCGAGATCGGACTTGGCGCAGAATGGCTGGAGCGGCACGATTTCGCGGAATGCAAGGCGATCATCGATGCCTGCCACGATGCGGGCATCAACATCCTCGACTGCTGGATGAGCGAGCCGAATGTACGCTCCAACATCGGTGCGGCCATCCGCGGGCATCGGGAGGAGTGGTACATTCAGGGCCATCTTTGCTCCATCCACAAAAACGGCCAGCATACCCGCACCCGCGATCTTGCTGAGGTGAAGGAAGCCTTCGCCGATCTGCTCGCGCGGCTGGAGACGGATTACATCGACCTCGGAATGCTTTATTTCGTGGACAAACGGGAGGACTGGCGGCAGATCATCGACAACGGCATCCTCGATTACGCCCGCGAACTGAAGGCGAAGGGCGTCATCCGTCACATCGGCATGAGCACCCACAATCCCGACATCGCCCGGATCGCCATCGAAAGCGGCGCCATTGAGAATCTGCTGTTTTCCATGAATCCCGCCTTCGATCTGCTTCCGCCGAGCGAGGACATCGGCGACTATTTCGTGGAGGAATACGATCCGTCCCTCGGCGGCATCGATCCCGTAAAGGCGGAGCTGTACCGTCTCTGCGAGCAGCATGACGTGGGCATCACCGTCATGAAGGCATTCGCAGGCGGCAGACTTCTGGATGCCAAGCGTTCGCCCTTCGGCGTCGCACTGACACCGGTGCAGTGCATCCACTACTGCCTGACCCGTCCCGGCGTTGCGGCGGTCATGACCGGCTTCGACGCACCGTGGCAGGTGGAGGAATCGGTGGCCTATGAGACTGCAACCGATGAAGAAAAGGACTACGCATCCGTGCTGGCAGGCGCACCGCGTCACGCTTATACCGGACAGTGCACCTACTGCGGCCACTGCAAGCCCTGCCCGGCGGACATCGACATCGCGCTGGTGAACAAGCTGTACGATCTGGCCGTCATGCAGCCGGAGATCCCCGCATCGGTGAAGGATCACTATCATCAGCTGGAAGGGCACGCCTCGGCCTGCATCGCCTGCGGTTCCTGCGAGACACGCTGTCCCTTTGAAGTAAAGATCGCCGACCGCATGAAGCAGACGGCGGAGCTGTTCGGCGAATAAACCGGCGGCACACATAAAAAATCAGCGCACGAATGAGCTTCGTGCGCTGTATTTTTCAGGTATTTTTCATGATGATCGAACCGACGCATTCGCTGACGTGCTCGCAGGCATCGGCGCATTCTTCAAAGCAGTCGAAGATCTTGTACCAGCAGAGTGTCGTGAGAACATCGGTGGAATTCTTTGTCAGATTGTGCATGGTGGTGAGGTAGAGCTTGTCGCATTCCTCCTCCACATCGTTACAGGCAATGATGAGATCGTGGATCTTCTTGGATTTCTTGAAGTTTTCAAACTCGCTCATGATCTCGAACAGCAGATCGCAGCCTTTTTCCAGATTCTTTGCATATTCGATCGCCGCCGGCTCGATCTCGCGGATGTTGTAAATATACAGATCCTGCATCACTTCCTCCAACAGATCGAGGACGTTGTCCATCTGTCCGCTGAGCATATCCAGATCCTCCCGCTCCACCGGCGTGACAAATGCTTTCGCCAGCGTTGCGCTCATCTCATGCTTCTTGATATCCGCGCCGTGCTCGTATCCGTGCATATCCACCAGCATGGTGACGATCTTCTCCGGATCGTAGTTTTCAAGACAGCTCACCAGATACGCGGCGGCTTTCTTTGCGAGGGATGCGCATTCCACGTAATTTTCAAAATAAATCTTATCGCCCTTAGCCATTTTTATCGTTTCCTTTCCGTCAGGTAAATATGAACATAAACAGTTTTGTCATCAGAAATCCGACCAGACCGCAGCCGGGGAAGGTGAGCACCCATGTGAGCACCATTTCCTTGACCACGCCGAAGTTGATGGCGGAGACACGCTTGACCGCACCCACACCCATGATGGAGGTGGTCTTGGCGTGAGTTGTGGAGACGGGCAGGCTGAATACCGAGCAGAACAGGAGGGAGATCGCCGCCGCAATATCGGCAGAGAAGCCCTGATATTTCTCCAGCTTGACCATATCCATGCCCACGGATTTGATGATCTTCTTGCCGCCCATTGCCGTGCCTGCCGCCATGACCACCGAGCAGACGATCATCAGCCAGACCGGAATATGGATATCGGAGGGAAGAGCCTGTCCCTGCGACATATAAACGCAGAGCAGGATGACGCCCATGAATTTCTGACCGTCCTGCGCGCCGTGCATGAACGCCATGGAAGCGGCACCGGCGATCTGCGCACCCCGGAAGAACGGCTCAGTTTTCGGACGGTCTGCCTTGGCAAACAGCATCGTCACGATCTTGCACACGATCCAGCCGAGGCCGAATCCCAGCACCACGGAGATCCCGATGCCGTAGATGACCTTGACCCATTCACTGCCGTTGACGCCTTCGATGCTGTTGTGGATGGCGATGGCACTTCCCGTCAGACCGGCGATCAGCGCATGGCTCTCACTGGTGGGAATGCCGAACACCCATGCCAGCGTCGCCCAGAGAACGATGGCGAACAGAGCCGCGCTCAGGGCGATGATGGCTTTGTCCGGATCATCGCCGAAATCCACCATTTTGGTGATGGTCTCCGCGACGGCGGCATTGAGCAGTGTCATCATAAATACGCCGAGAAAATTGAACACCGCCGCCATCAGGATCGCGGCCTTCGGCGGCATACACCGTGTCACGACGCAGGTAGCGATCGCGTTCGGAGCATCGGTCCAGCCGTTGACGAGGATCACACCAAGGGTCAGTGCAACCGCGATGAACAGCAGCGGATTGGCGGTCATTTGCTCCCAAAACAACAGAATATCCATATATGTCCTTCTTTCAGATGAGATTGTCAATTGTATTTATCATACCATATTCTTATTTCATCTTAATATAATCGACGTAAAGATTTGGTAAAGTGAAAAAACTGCGGCCGCAGGAGATCCTGCGGCCGCAGTTCTGCTATTAACCGAGTCCGATCATCAGAATGGATGCGGTTCCAAGGAGAAATCCCAGCCACTGCCGACCGGTGCATTTTTCGCCGAACAGCAGCCATCCCGCAAGTCCCGAAAGGAGAATGCCGCCGCCGTTGGCGATGGGGAAGAAGATCACCGCCGGAAGCATACCGGCAAGAGCGAGATTGAAAACATGATTGATGCCGCAGCCGCATCCAGTGAGAAATCCCCACGCGCATTTGCGAAGATGCGGCGGCTTTTTCTCACTTTTTCTGCATTCGACCGCCAGCATGACCCCATTGATGAGAGCGGACACGATGAATGCGATCATGAGAAATCCGCCGCTTTCGTGGGCATAATCCGAGCCTTGCTGAAGCTTCTGGAGAATGCTGATGAAGCCGACGCAGAGAAACTGAACAGCGTTGTAGATCAGCCACTTGACGGAAAGCTTTCCGTCAAGCTTTACGCCCACCACCAGTGCCAGTGCGCCGATCATCACCACGATGCCCACGATCTGGAGCAGACCGATGCCCTCGCCCCAGAACAGCACACCGGCGGCGGTTGGGATGAGCATTCCGCAGCTGCCGATGAGGGTAGTGAGAGCCAGCGAGCCTTCCGACAGCGCGAAGGTTCGAGCGAAGAAGGAACCGCCGTTGAGGATGCCGAACAGGATGCCCATCACCAGCGTGTAGGGGGAGATGGACCAGGATTTGGCGAAGATCGCCGCGATGAGGAGTGCCGCCGCGGAGCTTGCGATGTTGAACCGGTATTTATCCGCGGCGGTGATGCCCTCATCCTTGGAAAAACGGTTGTTTACACTGCCGCCGGCGACGTTTGCGGCCACCGAGACGGCGAGGAAGAAGTAATGCCAGAACATAATAGACTTGAATTAATGGAAGCTTTCAAAAATTGCGATGGTTTTTTCCAGCGCGGCTTCCGCCTTGGGAGCCTGCTTTTCGTAGGAGGAGACGAAGGTATCCTTACCGGAGCGGAACACATCGTACCACCAGTGGTTGGTATCATCGTACCAGTATCCGCAGGAGAAGTCTACCTGAATGTCGGAGAGCATCATTTTGAGCATTTCGGTGGACTGCTCGTCGCGGGTCTGCTTGACAAGAGCGACGCTTTCAATGTAGGGATCGACAACGGTGGTGTAATATTCGTAGCAAAGTGCCTCGAATACATAGCCGGTGCGGGCGGGATCGCTGTTGGACGACGGTACAAACAGCGGCTGACCGACTGCGGGATTGAAGCCGCCGTAAACCGCACCCGGTTCTTCCTCCTCCACGTGCGGGAAGGGCAGGATTCCGAAATCGTCCTTCATATCGCGCAGATAGCCGAGATGACCCAGATTCAGGGTGCTGGTGAACAGTGCCTTGCCGTCCATGAACATATAGAGCGGCTCGGTGTAGGTGGATTTTTCGATGTCATATTTCTTGGTATCGCCTGCGTAGCTGACAACGAATACATTGCCTTCCAGCGTGTAAGCAAGCAGTCTCTGCCATGTGTCAAACAGCGGCTCGTTTCCGGCCACGTTCATGTAAGGCAGATCGTCTCCATCCTTTTTCACGATGTGATAGCCGGAAAGGGAGTGGAAGTTGTTGTACCATGCGTCGTGAGTATAAACTGCGCCCCAGATATCATCCACGGTCATCTGATTGTCGCCGTCGATGTCACGCGCCGCCGCTTCGATCATCTCGTACAGCTTATCCATGGTCCACTTGCCCTGCTCGATCAGCTTGTGGGGGCTTTCCAGCTGAAGCTCCTCGTGGATGCGCTTGTTGTACAGCAGTGTGGTCATTCGGGAGACCACGTCCAGATTCATCGCGCCGACGGCATAGCAAAGCTTGTTGGCGATGGAGATGGCATTGTTGATGTCCTCATACCACCACGGATTTTCCAGATTGATGTTGGGAATGTCGCCGTAGGGGATGACACAGCCGTCCGCTGTCTGATTGACGCCGAAGCGGTCGATGTAGGAGAAAGCATCGATGGAGCCGTCACCGGACATGGCGTTCGTGCGAAGACGGCCGTAGTCGAAGGCGTCTCTGGAATACTGCTGCGCAAACTGGATGTTCAGCCGCTCCTCCACCCGCTCTACCGCCTCGAAAACAATATCGTTGAGGATGTCGCCGTTGGCTTCTTCCAGCGAGAAGGGATTGTTGATGGCCTGTGTGGGCTTTCCCCGGGCATCGATGGCTTCCACGGTGAAGGTCGCGCCGCCGTAGTCCACATCATCGGGAATGTCAAGCTCCGGGATCGAGGTGGTCACTTCCGCCGTGGTGGTGTCGGAAGCGGTGTCTGCTGTGGTGTCAACTGACGCTTCGCCGCCGCAGGATACGGAAGCGAGCATAGCAATGAGAAGGAGCGCTGTGGTTATGCGGGTTTTCATGTTAGATTTACCTCCTGAATTAAAGTTCGTCATTCGGATGGGTCTGGCTTCCGATGCGGCTGCGATCGCTGCATACCGTTTCCACACCCTTGATGCAGATGGATTCCGTGATGAGATTGTCGATGTGTCCCATCTCGGCGAAATCGAGGAATGTACCGTTGTCGCGCTCCTGATCTTTCAGCACGAGAACGTTTTTCAGCACCATTGTTTCGATATTTTCGTGGATCTTGATGTAAGTCTTGCCCATGGGATCGGATTCGTTTTCCGTGATGGTCAGCCCGTCGATGATGACCGTCTGCATCCGCTGGGTATGCTCCAGCGAGCTTTCATCCAGTGTTTTATTGTAACTGCTGTAGAAGGGCAGGCCGAAGTCGATGAGCCGCCGGTCGTCGTAGCTGTTGTGATGGCGGATATTCTTGAGCGTGAGGCATTCGATATTTCCGCCCACCGAGAACAGGATCGGGCCGTAGTAGGGATAGGTGTGCTTATGTTCCTTGAGGTCGATATTTTCAAAGAAAATATTACCGAAATTGCCGCAGGATTCGGGGAACCACGGGTTGATGTAGAAGCCGTAGGAGCGGTACTGGCCCGTCACATTGCGGATGGTGACACGATCCAGCCGACCGGTGCCGCGGGTGAGAAGTCGGATGGCCTGTTCCGCATCGTCGCAGAAAATGCCGTCCACCAGCACATCCGTGATGTCGGAGATCTTGTCCATCTCATCCGGGCCGATGTTCATGATGTCATCGCTGACGCATCCGCCGCAGTTTCTCACGGTGAGATACTGTCCCGGTCCCCAGAAATGGAAGCCGTCCTGATTGCCCATCATGTGGTGCTGCATATCCAGCCACACATCCTCCACCGTAACGTTTTTAAAGCATCCCACCGTAAATGCGAAGGTGCGGAAGCCGGCGATGGTGATGTCCCGGACGAGCAGGTTCTGCACGCCGTAGAATTCGATGCAGAGCGTGAAGCGGAACTCCTTGAGTGTCCGTCCGTCGGGGGTGGTGTAATACTCCGCCTCACGCTTGTTGTCGTGGGCCTGATTCAGACAGTTCTGATTGTAAGTGCCGCCGAGGAGGGAGATATTGCGGGTCTTGGTTTCGTAATGATTCCACTCGGCGTTGGTAATCATGGAATCATCGGTATGATCGATCTGATAGAAGCCGCAGTCCTTGTTCATGCATTCGATGGTGGTATTGGAATGAAGCTTCAGCTTGGTGATGAGCGCCGCGCCGTCCATGACGAGATGTACACCGGTATCGCCGTCCTTTGCAAGATCCAGCACGCCCTGCAGTGCGGCAGTGTCATCCGTTCCGCCGCCGGTGTGAACATTGGAGTCAAGCTTCGCCACGGTGCTTGCCAGAATTTTGATTACTTTCATAGATTTTACCTCCGTCGTTTGTGAATGATCGCTGTAATTCTATTATATCAAATATTTTTGCATTTTTCCATTGACATTTCGGCAGAAAACATGGTATAATAAGCAAAAGGGGGCGATGCCATGCGTTTTAATCAGATGAAGCTGTCGAAAAACAGTGAACTTTCGCTGTCCGTGACCTATCATGCCGGGGACAGGCGATATCCGCGGCCGGAGGGCTGTCATATTCACAAGGAATGCGAGATCTACATCAACCTGAGCGGAAATGTTTCCTTTGAGGTGGAGGGCGGCATCTACGGCATCACCCGCGGCAGTGTCATCATCACCCGGCCGTATGAGAACCATCACTGCATCTATCACAGCAATGCGCCCCATGAGCATTTCTGGCTGCTCATCGGCACGGAGCAGGACAACGACCTGCTGCACCTGTTTTTTGACCGTGAGCGCGGCGATTCCAATCTGATCCAGCTGACGGAGGAGCAGTTAGCAAAAATGATGGAGGTTCTGCACGTTTTTCTCGGGCAGGCAGGATCGGAGCTGGATTACAAGATCGCCTTTTTTCAGATGATGAAGCTGCTCGAGGAGGGCACCAGCATTTCGCAGTCGATGTCATCCTACACCTTTCCGGAGGATATCCGCTACTCTTTGCGGTATATGGATGAGAATCTGACCGAGGAGCTGGACATCCGGCGGCTGGCGGCGGATTGCCATGTGAGCATCAGCACGCTGGAGCGGCATTTCAAAAAGCATCTTGACACCACGCCGTATGCCGCATTCCAAAACAAGCGGCTGGTGCATTCGTCCCATCTGCTGCGTGCCGGTCACTCGGTATCGGAGGCGTGCGAGATGAGCGGATTTCCCGATTATTCCGGATATATTGAGCTGTTCCGCAAATATTACGGCTGCACACCGCTCAAGTATAAGAAGCTGTACTATCCGGTGTAAGATCATAAATGGCGAAGTCCGGGCGTGAATCGTCCGGACTTCGCATTATTTTTGTTCTTTTTCGGAAAGCTGTCTGAGGTATTCGCTGGGACTGATGCCCTCTGCGCGGTGAAAGGTGCGGGAGAAGGATTGGATGGACAGGAATCCGCAGCTTTGGGCCACATCGGTAACGCGGCGTCCGAGGGTGAAGAAATCCTTCGCCTTCTCAAGCCGTATCTTTGTGATGTATTCGGAGAGCGGACAGCCCAGCTCCTGACCGGCGATGCGGGACAGGTAGGAAAGGCTGAGCCCCAGATGATCGGCGATGGCGGAAACGGAGAGGGCGGGATCTTTGTAGTTCAGATCGATATAGCGGATGATCTCGGCGATGTAGCGGGATGCAGAGGAGCGCGGGCAGGCTTCGTTCTGCGGTGTGCCGGAGAGGAAAATGGAGAGGATCTCCAGCATACAGCTTTTCACGCGCAGTCCGGCGGCAAGATCGGTCTTCCGGTAGTTGTCAACGATGTATCTGACACAGCGAAGATGCCGCTTCCACTGCTCGGCGTTCACTTTGACCAGCGTGGGATAATTGGTGAACAGCAATTCCCGCTCCTTGATGCGCCGGTATTCCGGGACAACGATATGGGGAATGGAGCGGCCCTCATCGCTGTCGAACAGGTCAAAATCGATGAGCGCGATGGTCACTTCCTTGGTCAGACAGCCGCCCAGCACCTGATTGGTATAGGGCGGGATCAGAAGCAGCATTCCCGGCGACATGACGATGCGCTGGCCGTTGACGGTGTGCACATAACTGCCTTCCGTGACAAATAACAGAAAATTGGAATGCTCGATGGAGAGATACTTGTTTTGGGATTTATGAAAAAAACCGATAATGGCATAGCGTACATAGGGGGAGATAAATTCCAGCTTTTCCACGATATTCACCTCACAATTATTTTATCATAATTTTTCCGGGATGTCAAGGAAAAAAGTCAAATATTGTTAAAGGATGGCAAAAACCGCATATTGAATTTGAGGGGGATAACGTGTATAATAAAAGTGTAAAGATTGCTCTGAAAGGACGCTGATATTATGACAAAAAAAGCGATTTCCACCATGCTGCTCTGCGGTTTGCTGACCGCGCAGATTGCTTCCTGCGGCAGTGCAGGGGCTGGTACGGATACCTCCGCTGCGGACACCACTGCGCCCACTGAAACGACCGCCGATACGATGAAGCCCGATCTTCCGGCCAAGGATTACGGCGGCGAGGTCATCACGATCTATATGCGCGATGACGACAGCTTTTACTACGATCTGTATGTGCCGGAAGCAAACGGTGACATTATGAACGATGCCGTCTTTGCACGGAATTCCTCCGTTGAGGAGCAGTTCAATGTCAAGATCGAGATGTTCCGCAATCCCGGCGACAAATACGGTCAGAAGGCGGGAAGCTCCATCCTCGCCGGCGACGATACCTATGATATGATCGTTCCCCATGGACGGTATGTCAATACCTATGTCAGCGAAGGAATGGTTGCCGACTGGAACAGCAAGATGCCCTATGTGGATCTTGAGAAACCGTGGTGGAATCAGGATGCCCGTGCGGCATACACCTTCTACAGCAAGATCTACGCCGCCATCGGTGACATTTCCCATCTGAACACCGGTGCATCCACGTGTATGCTGTTCAATAAGGCGATGTTTGAGGAGTATAAGCTGGAATATCCCTATCAGCTTGTGCTGGACGGCAAGTGGACCTTTGACAAATTCGCCGAATATTCACGACTGGCCGCCAAGGATCTCAACGGCGATACAGTCATCGATGCCGAGAACGATCAGGTGGGATATTCGACTTCATGGTGGGGCGGCCCGATTCAGGTGCTGTATTCCGGCAATCAGCGTGTCTGCGGCAAGGATGAGGACGGCGCGATGATGCTAACGCTCAACACCGAGCAGACGGTTGACATATTTGACCGCTTCTTTGCCTTCACTGCGGATTCGTGTGCTTACATCTACACGGAAAAAGATCCTATCCCGGCTCAGGTGTTCAAGGAAGGCCGGTCGATGTTCGTCGATATCCAGATCAGAAGCACCATGGGAATGCGCGACATGACGGATGATTTCGGCATCGTTCCGTGGCCCAAGATGGACGAATCCATCGACAAATATTACGCCAACGTGGATGCAGGCTCCAGCCTCATTCTCATCCCCATCACGGCAACGGATCACGAGATGATGAGCATCGTGATCGAACAGCTGGCATATCTTGGCTGGCGTGATGTAGTGCCCACCTATTACGACGTGGTGCTTCAGACCAAATACACCCGCGATGAGGAATCCGCCGCGATGATCGACATCATCCGTGACGGCCGTGTCTGCGACATCGGCTATTTCTACGGCATCGGCGCACTCAACTCCACGGGCTACAATCTGGTAAAGAATCCCAGCATGAATTTCGCCTCCTTCTATGCGAAGAACGAGAAGACCTGTCAGGCGAATATCGACAAGATCAACGAGCAGTACCGGACGCTTGAAAACTGATCGCAAAGCGAAACGATCCCTCCCATGCAAATGGGAGGGATCTTTTTCCTCTTGGAGCGGATGGATTCCCATCACCGCGAACGGCTCTGATAATCCTCGTCAATTCTCGCTTTCCAGCGCGCGCTCAGCTTTTTGCCGCGCCGCACGTTTGCGATGGCATCCGATACCGCCTCGTAGTTGAGCGCAGTTCCCGCCTTGTCGCAGTGATAGTTTGCCGCGTGCGTCTCATCGATGCCGAACCGCTTTGCTTCCGCCGCCGCATCAATGTTTGCACCGAGGAAGAGAAATTCCCAGCCCCGCTCCTTCTGCACTTCGATCATTTTCCGCACGGCTTCGTAATCATACCGCCGGCTGGCGTTTTCCATGCCGTCGGTGGTGATGACGAACATGGTCTTCGCCGGCACATCCTCGGGCCGTGCATATTTGTGGATGTTGCCGATGTGACGGATCGCGCCGCCCACCGCATCGAGAAGCGCCGTGCATCCGCCCACGGTGTAGTCGCGGTCGGTCATGTTCGGGATGCGCTCCAGCTTCACGCGGTCGTGGAGCACGGTGGACTCGTTGTCGAACAGGACGGTGGATACCCACGTGTCGCCCTCCAGCCTGCGCTGTTTGTCGATCATCGCGTTGAAGCCGCCGATGGTGTCCGCCTCCAGCCCTGCCATGGAACCGCTCTTGTCAAGGATAAATACGATTTCTGTGATGTTGTTCATGCTGTACCTCCAAAAAAATATGACTGCTCGGTTTGTTTACCTTACAGTCATATTATAGCATAATCTGCCAAGGAGGTGGTCGCCCGGCAAGCGACAATCACTGGCCGGCATTCTCCATGGGGGGCGACAGGATGAGATACGGGATCTTATGCCGCGATTTCGGTGAAAACGAAGGTGATGGCGTGATTTTTCTTGATGTTGTTGATGCGGAAATTGTCGATGGCTACGGACTCGCCGTCAACCTTGATGTCGGACAGCTCCCAGCCGTCAGCGGGCGTTGCGGTGAAGTCAACATCGGTGCTCCACTTTGCAGTGAGCGCACCGTCCGTTTCATCCGCGCCGGCAACGTCAACCGTGCCCAAGCCTTCCACGTCCACGTCCACTGCGTACCGCTGGCTCATGCGCCACAGCACGATCATCGCCATGAAATTCGTGCCGCCGAACAGATTGTTGTCATCCTCCACGCCGATCTCATAGAGGATATTGCCCGATTTGTCCGCAAGGAAGTAAATCGAGGTTCCGAATTCATCCTCTCCGGCAGCGAGGGTCGCATTCATGCCGCTGAACAGCTGGCTTGTGGGACGATTCAGCTCGTTGTAGAAAACGATCGCCTGGTATTCATCGTATTCCTGAGAGATGATGAGGGTGGCATCGCTTCCGACGATCATTCTGTCGTTGATTTCGATGGCTTCGTTCTCGTTGTCGTTGTAAACCTCCAGCGTGCCGTAGAGATAGAGATTGTCAACTTCCATTTCCTCGTTTGTGATGACCGTAGTGCCGGCCGCGATGGTGAGGGAAGTGTCATGATCCTCGTGTTCGATCTCAATGTCGCCGTCAACTGTCAGCGTGCCGCCGCCGGTGATGGTGATATCGGTGGAAGGATCGTCGTTCTCAAAATCGTCTTCCACATAGGCTTCGCCCTTCACGATAACGGTCACATCGCCGTCAACGCGGAAGTCGATATCATCCGTGCAGTGGAATCCGTCCTCCAGTGTCAGGGTCTGTGTATCGTAATCCCACGTGTAACAAGAACCGGCATCATCAAAATATCTGAGGGTGAGGGTGTCAACAAAGTTGTATACATTGCCGAGGCTATCATAATGAGCGCCGGTCGAATCCAGATAGATCATGCCTGTGCCGGTGATGCCCAGACTGCTGATCTCGTCGTAGGTGAGATCGCTGTAGAAAAGAATAGTGCCGTTGTTGACAACCGATGCGCCGGATTCAAGGATGAGGTCGCCATCCAGTTTAAGTTTGCCGCCATCATCCACGGTTAAGGTAACGCCGGAGGTGATGGTCAGATCATTGCTGGAAGATGTCGTATAGTCGTCGATGGTGTAGTCAGAAAGGATCGTGGCATTTCCATAGTTATCGAAAAATCTGGGGACCAAAACCGAGCTGTTCTGGGTAATAAGCTGATTCGCATAGAAATAGGACTTGCCGGTCACAGTGGAATCTTTGATGGTGATGGTGGAGGCATTATATAAATAGATATCAAACGGCGAATCCAGCGTGAGGGTGCAGCTATCGATGGTGACAGCGCCTTTGCCGCCGATACCGTCCTGGGTTGCAGCGATGGCAAGGCTTCCGCCTCCATTGCCGTGAATGGTGATATCAGTGCTGTCATTGTAAATGCCGTATCCGAGTCCGATGCTGTTATCGGGCTTCACGGTGATGCTGTTCGTGCCGTTCAGTTCAACGATGAGAGGGTAATCTTCGCAGTAAATGCCGTACCAATTGTCGTCGCCCGTGGTCACATCCGTGTTCACATTGATGGTCGCGTCATAGAGCGTGACGAGGAGACTGCCGCTGGAAGCTTCGGCGGTGAGAAAACCGCTGCCTGCGGTGTAGTATTTCTTGGCCGTGGGAAGCGAGCCGTCGATATAAGCATAGCCGGTATTCGTAATGTCGCCGCCATCGGTGTAGCCATTGGCGGTCAGCTCCGACTCTGTGATCGCACTTGCGCCAACCGCAAGCAGGGCGATGATTGCCATTGTCATGAGAATTTTAACGATGTGTTTCATTGAAAACCTCCGTTTTATAAAATCTAACATATTATATCATGAAAACGGCAGTTTTGTCAATATTTTTTGCGCAAAAATTCCGGAAAAAGCAGGCTTCTTTAGGATGCTCCACTGTCGAAAAAACAGGCACTGCACGGTTTGTGCAGTGCCTGTTATGCGTGATGTCAGAATCAGTTGAACTTGTCGAGACTGTCCCATACGCCCAGCATATACATGATGCCGAGGGCGCGGTCGTACAGTCCGTAGCCGGGGCGGACATTGCCGGGGCCTTCATTCCAGAGGTGTCTGCCGTGGTCAGGGCGGATATAGCCCTCGAAGCCGCAGTCGTGGTACGCCTTGAGGATCTCAAGAATGCCGGTATCGCCGTCGCAGTCTCTGTGGCTTGCTTCGGAGAAGTCGCCGTTCTCGAAATGCTTCACGTTTCTGATGTGGGCAAATGCAATGCGGTCGCAGTGCTTGCGGACGATATCCGCAACATTGTTGTTGGGATCCGCATTCAGGCTGCCGGAGCAGAGGGTGAGGCAGTTGTACTCATCGTCCACCATTCTGAGGAAGCGGTCGATGTTTTCCTCATTGATGAGCAGACGCGGAAGTCCGAAGATATCCCACGGCGGATCGTCCATGTGGATGGCCATTTTGATGTCGCACTCGCGGCAGGTGGGCATGATGGCTTCTAAGAAATACTTGAGGTTTGCCCACAGCTTTTCGTGGTCGATGCCCTCGTAAGCCTTGAACAGCTCATCCAGCTTCGCCATACGCTCAGGCTCCCAGCCGGGGAAGGACATATTGTATTTTTCGGTGAAATCCAGAATGTATTTCGCCATGGCGTTGTAGTCATCCTGAATCATATTCTTCTCATAGAAAAGCGCGGTGGAACCATCGCCTACGGGATGGAACAGATTGCTTCTCGTCCAGTCGAAAATCGGCATGAAGTTGTAGCAAATCACCTTGACACCGAACTTGGAAAGATTGCGGATGGTGGTTTTGTAGTTTTCGATATAACCGTCGCGGGTGGGCAGACCGATCTTGATATCGTCGTGAACATTTACGGATTCGACAACATCCATGTTGAAGCCGTACTCATCAAGCTGGCGCTTGACCTCGGCGATCTCCTCGACTTCCCAAACCTCGCCCGGCATCTTGTGATGCAGAGCCCAGACAATTCCCGTTACACCGGGGATCTGCTTGATATCAGACAGTTTAATGCGGTCGTTGCCTTCGCCGTACCATCTGAATGTCATTTGCATTGGCATAAGTTTCCTCCTTGAAAGCGTGTGGATACACGGTTTTAAGTGTACGATTGTCACTCCACCCCTATTATACCACAGTTTCCTTGAAAATGCAACAGTTTTTTGCGGATGCCGATTGATTTTTCCGCCGGGATGATGTATAATGAATGTATCAAATCCATCCGGGATTACAGAGAGCAGGTGTAATATGTCAAAGAGTCCGGAACCATATCATAATTTCCGCATCGAATATCTGCTCCATGTCCGCAGGCAGTCGGCGGAGCGGTATGAGATTGCCCAGAGTCATGATCTGACGATCGTGTATGAGGGAGAATTCACCTATATGGTGGACGGAGAGCCGCTGACCGTCCGTGCGGGTGAGGCTTATTACTGCCCCAAGGGAATGCTGCGCGATCGGAAGGCCTGCACCGCACCGGTCTTCTACACGGCCATCAATTTCGATTACGCCGGCGGTGAAAAGCCGCTTCCGCTGGAGCACTGTGTGAAGCATACCCGTTCTGCGGAGCTTGACATTGCCCTGCGGCGGATGATCGCCACATACGGCGCGAAAGAGCAGTTCTGGCAGGAGAGAAGCGATGCCCTGCTTGCGCTGGCGGTATGTGAGCTTCTGCGGCTCAATCAGCCGGTGGAAAAACCGGCGGAAAATCCCCATGTCACGCAGATGAAGCGGGTCATTTTGGATGATCTGTCCCGACGCATGACAGTGGAGGATATCGCCGGGAGGGTGCATCTTGCGCCGTCCTACTGCTCGGAGCTGTTCAAGCGGGAGACGGGAATGGCTATCAGCGAATGGGCATTGCAGGAGCATATCGAAGCGGCGAAGCGGATGCTTTCGGAATCGGAGCTTTCCATCAAGGAGGTATCCGAGGGGGCGGGCTTCTGCGACCGGTTCTATTTCTCCCGCGTGTTCCATCAGCAGACGGGACTGTCACCCACGGATTACCGGCGGATGGCAAAGGATGTGGGTGCGATGCCGGAACACCGGATCGAAACAAGGCGTATGTAATTACCACATCGAAAAAAATATCTGATGAAAACACATTTACAAAGCTTGCAGGGGAGGGTATACTATAGGTGTACCCTCCCCCCGATTTTGCGGGAAAATTATTATAAATTATTATAAAGGAGACAAAATCGATGACGAAAAATGCGATAATTCTGATGATATTGACGAGTATGCTGGCGTCTCTCGCTGCCTGCGGCGGCAGCGGCGCTGTGGATACCACCGCGGCCTCCGATGCGGAAACCACACCGGCGGAGACTGCCCCGGCATTTACGCCCGCCGACGCGGATTATAACGGTGAGCCGTTCATCATCGCCGAAAATGATGTGGGAGACTGGATGCAGTCTGCGTTCATCGAGGAGCAGAACGGCGACGTGCTCAACGACTCCATCTATGAGCGCAACCGCATCGTGGAGGAGCTGTACAATGTGGACATCAAGGGCTGCAAGATCGAGGGCGGCCGGAACAGTCAGGATCTTTCCTCGCTCAAAAATACCATTCTCGCAGGCGATGATGAGTTCGATGTGGCATACATCCCCGGTCAGCTGACCTCCAAGATCTTCACCGAGCCGGATTTCCTCGTGCCCCTTTCCGATATTGACACGCTGGATCTGACAAACGAATGGTGGGCGGAAAAGTCTGTGGAAGCCATGACCTTTAAGGGCAAAACGCTGTCCGCCACCGGCGACATGATCGTCACCACCAACGGCTCTGCAACCATTACCTTCTTTAATAAAGAGCTTGCCGAGATCCACAACATCGATATGTACGACGTGGTGCGGCAGGGAAAATTCACCATTGATTATGCCCACGAAACCGGAAAGCTGGCGCAGGCGGATCTGGACGGCGATACGGTGGTCAATGTGGATCGGGACAGCTTCGGCTTCTGCACGGAAGCACTGAACATCATGCAGTTCATCAATCAGGCCGGCGAATCGCTGGTCAAAAAGGATGCGGACGGCGTTCCCACCTCCTCGCTGGATTCTCCCCGCGTGATGGACATCGTACAGCATTACATAGACATCATCGATGATACGGATTCAGTGATCGCCATGCAGGACGGACGCTTCAAGGAGGGCGGGCCCAATGTGCTGATCAACCGGAACGCTCTGTTTTTCTGGATCACCAACCTCCAGCGCATGAATATGGCGCGCACCTTTGAGGCGGATTTCGGCGTGATCCCGTTCCCCAAGTGGGAGGAATCGGAGGAATATACCGCGCCGCTGAGCGGCTTCTGGGATTCGTGGCTCATGGTTCCTGCCACCAATACCGAGCTTGACAAGGCCGGTCACATCTGCGAAGCGCTGGGCTATTACGGCCGGGAGCTTGTGACGCCGGCATTCATCGAGACGGCAGTTACCACCAAGGCACTGCGGGATGACGAATCCGCCGAGATGCTGGAAATGGTGCTGGGCAATCTGTCCTGCGATGCGGGCATCTACTTTGACTGGGGATATTGGATGCTCTACCGCATGGTGCAGAATCACAACGGCAATCTGGCCTCCGAGCTGGCAAAGAATATTTCCGCCATCAACGCAAGCATCGAAAGCTTTACTGCGGCACTGGACTGACGGAGGATTTCCATGAATACTACAAGACTCAGTGACAGAGAATTTTTCACCGCCTGTCTGGATACCGGAATTCCGGAGCTGCAATGCCTGCCCAAGCTGGCAGAGCAGGGGGATATTGCCGGCGCGCAGAAGATCTTCGCCGCCTATGTGCGCGAGCATCTGGATGCCGGACAGTATCTCGCCGGGAAAAAGGAAGCTCTTGCGGCAAATGCGGACGCGGTTCGGGAAGCGGCTGAGCGTGCCATGGCGCACACCTTCATCTCCTGCCGCGTTCCGTACACCTTTGAAGGAGCCATCGACTGGGAGCACAATCCCACCTACAACGGCTACCGTGAATGGCCGTGGCAGCTCAATCGCCA
>SVSO01000033.1 GCA_015064195.1 Oscillospiraceae bacterium | reverse complement strand
TATCCCATCATCGCGCCGTCCATCGCCCGTGTTCTGCCGGATGCGGCGCTCATCAATGTATCCGCCGCCGCAGCATCCGAGCTTGCGGCGATCCTTGCGGAGCGCAGACTGCTCAGGAGTGAGGGCGGCAGGGTGCGCTATTTTGTCAGCGATGAGCCGCAGGATTTCGAAAGCATCGCCTCCATGTTCCTCGGCGAAGAAATCATCTGCGATGTGACACGGATCGACATCGACCGATATTGACATTTTACCGGAATATCCATGCTTTCTGCCGGAAATTGCCTTGTACGCCATTTCTTTTGGAGTTATAATATGTTTACATCAATATTTATCATTGGAGTGTGAAGTATCGTGACAAACAAAGAATGGTTCCGGAATGCCGGTTACGGCATGATGATCCACTGGGGACTCTACTCTGTCCTCGGCGGCGAATGGCAGAATAAGCGCATCCCGCTGGAACAGGATCGCTGCCGCTACGGCGAATGGGCGCAGTCTTACTTTGCGATTCCCAATCAGGAATACGAAAAGCTGGCCTCCGCGTTTAACCCTGTATTCTTCAACGCAGAGGAGATCGCATTGCTCGCCAGGGAAGCAGGCATGAAATATCTTGTCATGACTGCCAAGCATCACGACGGCTTTGCCATGTATCACTCGAAGGCGGACAAATACAACGTGGTTGACGCGACCCCATTCGGGCGCGATGTCTGCGCGGAGCTTGCGGAAGCCTGCTATAAGCACGGGCTGAAATTCGGCCTCTACTATTCTCAGGATCTCGACTGGCATGAACCGGACGGCGGCGGCTACAAATCCTTCTGGAAGTGCGCCGGCTCGTCATGGGACAACAGCTGGGACTTCCCGAACCGGGAGGCAAAGTGCTTCGACCGCTGTTTTGAAAAGAAGATCCTGCCGCAGGTGGAGGAAATCCTCACCGGCTACGGCGATCTGGTGCTCATCTGGTTCGATGTTCCGATGACCATCACAGAGGAGCAGAGCCGCGTGCTGTATGACCTCGTCAAGAAGCATCAGCCCGACTGCCTCATCAATTCCCGCATCGGCAACGGTCTCGGCGACTACACCTCCACCGGTGACAACGAGATCCCCTCCGATTACAAAGATACGCTCTACGAATCCGCCTGCACATTAAACGACACATGGGGCTATCTCCCCTATGACGACAACTGGAAGGATGCTGCCCGCATCCGCGAAATCCGCGAGCATCTGAATGCCCGCGGCATCAACTATCTGCTGAATATCGGCCCCGACGCGCTGGGACGTGTTCCTGAGCCGTCGGTGAACATCCTGCGGGGAGCAAAATAATGCACGAAAGAGGTGCCGCACATCGGCGCAGCACCTCCCAAAAACAGGACTGCTGCAGGTTTTCAACCTGCAGCAGTCTCTTTTTGCGTTATTTCTTATTCTCGTCCGCCACAAAAACTTCGATGGTGCGCGGATCAACCGCATCACGGATAATGTCGAGCAGCTCCTTCTCCGGACTGCTCACGATGAACACCGACTCCGCGCTGGCAAGCTTGAGCGCAACCTTGGTGTACACCTCGCCGCGCCAGTTGACAAGCTCATAATCCGCCCTACGGATCTTGCCGGTATGGGGATTCCACAGCTCCGGATTGTGCTCGCCTCTCAGCAGCACTCTGCCGTCGTAATCCGCCGCCGTCGAATTGGCGAAGAAATACACGTCGCAGTTTTCCTGCCGCTTGTGGATATAACTGAATACGCCGCCCTTGATCAGCGCATCCGCCACGCCGTGGTTTACAAATGCGGGCAGGATGAGGCTGAGCATTCCCTGATCGTCCAGCCGCGGGATGTTCAGCATTTCCACATCATAGACCACCGGCAGATTGTCGAGGATCTCATCCACTGCCTTGCTGTCCACATGGTAAACGCCGTCCGCCGCCGTTTTGTCCGAGGGCAGGAAATACGCGATACCGCCGTTTTCGTTATGCTTCTCCAGCCGCTCCGTCATGGAATCGCGATCCGTGCCGCTGGTGCCGAAGATCTCACCGATGATGCGGCGCACCTCCGCGTCCGCATTTTTATCCGGCGTAAACTCCATGGCCCGGGACGGAAGCTCCACTGTGGCAATGAGGATGCCGCCGCCCTCCCAGAATTTCTTGATCATCCGCAGATTGTCGAGACTGATCATGGACATTCCCGGCATGAACAGCACGCGGTACCGCTCGAAATTCACCGTATTGTTAAGATACAGCATTCCGTCGTCCGCCGTCATACGCTCGCTCATCACCTCGGGATGGATCACCGTCACATCCCGGCCGGAAAATGCGGTGATGGTGTTGATGAGCGTCACATAATCCGCATTGGCAGGCGTGGTGGAGAATTCCCAGCCCTTCGGCTCGGATTCGTATAAAAATTCCTGAGAATGGATGGAATGAATGGGATAAAGCACTGCAATATCCGCGATATGCCGTCCGCCGCGAAGCAGAGTCTGACAGCGGGTCATGTAATCGAGCAGCTCCGGAACATCCGCTTTGAATTTATAATTGCGATGGGAAACTTCATGGGGAATGCGGGCGTGACCCGACAGCCACAGGGTGTGAGGGATCATGAAATTCACGCCCTTCGCGAAGGCATTCATGGCCTCGCAGTAGAGAATGCGCCGATCCAGCTGACGATATGCGCCGTAGATCTCGCAGGCAACCGTGTCGATGTCGTAGTTATACGCCGCGCTGGAGGCCAGCTTCAGACCGTTGAAGCCGTACATATAGGCGTGGATGAGATCCAGTCCCACCGCGCCGCCGTGTCTGCGCCACAGGAAATGATCGCCGTACAGCCATGAGCCGGAAGCATCCTTCGGCTCGGCCACATGACCCACCGAAGCCAGCGCGTTGCGGCGGGTAAAATCGCCCACCGCCTTGAAAAATCCGTCCGCAAACATATGGGCGCGGCAGTCCATGAGCAGTGCCTTGTAATGAGGCGTGTCCTCGCCGATGTCCTCCCACAGCGCCGGATAACAGGGCGCAGGATCGAAGCCGTATTTTTCCTCAAAAATTTCGTTGAAGCGATCGTCCCACATCCGGCGGTTGGGGGCCTGATACTGGAGATCGTCAAAGAAGGTCATGTTCACCACATCGCCGATGTAATCCTGATACCGATCCGCAAACCGCTTGTAGGTGAGGGAGATGTAATCCATGCAGGCGTCGTAGTTCATGTAGTTGACATAGCCGTTTTCCGCAGAGGTGCAGACATATTCTTCAATATTCCAGTTTCCGTCCGGCACCGTCCAGCAGACGCAGTCGTCCTCGATGAATTCCCGCAGATCGATGACGTGCCGGTCATCCACCTCCACGGCCACCAGCGACATGAGTGTCACATCGCCGCCCGAATGCAGCTCGCGGCAGATCTTCTGCCCCTCCATGCACTCATATTCGTACCGGCAGAGCATCCGCGCCGTTGAGCCGGGGAATGCGCGCGCCATCTCACCGCCTGCGCGGCCGGTTGGAAAATCCAGATCATCGTAGAAAATGATCCGCATATCCAGCTCTTTTGCCTTGTCAAGCAGTGCCTTATAGCTGTCATAGTAGTCCGCCGTACCGAATTCCGGCGAGGTTGCACGATGACCGGCGGCAGCAGATACGGGCAGCGGGCATAATCCGCCGTAGCCGCTCTTTTTGTATTGTACGATATTTTTCGCCGCATCCTCACAAAGCACACCGTTCTCGGCGAAGCAGCCGTCCATATGATAGAACGGAACGGGCCGATACTCCATGGGCATGGCAGCAAAGAGCCGCCGCAGCTCCTTATATTCCTTTGCAGTTTTACCGTTCAGCATAACAATATTCTCCTATTGTTTCATCCATAAATCAAACCTATCTTAGATTGAAATGATACCACACTTGAGGCGATGTGTCAAGAGGAATTTTGAAAAAAAGCAATTTTTTTCGGTTTGTACAAAATTATTCACTATTTTTGCGCATTTTGACCATTATTTTTCAATAATATTCGTCTAAAATTCATTTTTATATTGACAATTTACTCCAATAATTGTATAATAAACTTATGACTGTTTGAATGAAGAACGCCGGTGGTGTCAGACGGCGTTCTTTCTGCCCATACTGACAAAACGGAGGTGCCAATTTTGGTTGCACTGGATAATTATCCGTCGGGACTTCTTAAGCTTCTCGATCAAAAGGGCGTGGCGGAGGATAAGCTTCTGCTCATAGCCCGGGGCGATATGATGCAGGACGGTACGCACTGCGATACCTATCTTGTCGCCACCGCCGAGGAGCTGATGATCATTTCCGGCATGGTCACGCTGACCGAAAAGAAAAACATAAACAAAGTCTTCGCTCCCGCCCATGCATCACGGCTGGAAGCGACCTTCACCGAGCTTTCCTATGAGTGCCACACACTCGAGGAGCTGGACAATTTCGCCGTGGAGGATCTGCTGTCATCCGGCAGACTCGTGGCGAAGAATACCAAATCCGAAGCGCAGATCCTGCTTGCACGGTTCACCAACACCTGCAAATCGCAGATGAATCTGTTCGTGAAGTATGTGAAAAAGGCCAAGGAAGGCAAGCCCTTTGAACTGGACGAGGACGATTCCAAAGCCTCCCTGTTCTGCCCTAAGTGCGGCTCGCGCTATCCCGATTCCAACCGCAAGATCTGTCCGCGGTGCATGGACAAGGGCAAGCTCATCCGCAGAATGAGCGTTTTCTTCCTCAAATATAAGGTGCAGCTCCTCATCATCCTCTCCGTGCTCATCATTATGAGCGCACTGGGCGTGCTCTCCCCCTATGTCAGCTCCGCATTCTACTATGATGAGGTGCTGAAGGAGGACGGAAACTTCTACGGTGAGATCCTGCTGGTGCTGGGCATGATCCTCGCCATGCGCATTTTCACCATCCTGCTCAACATGATAAACGGCGTCATCACGTCAAAGATCGCCGCCCTTATCACCTATGACCTGAAGCAGACCATCTTCAACGCCATCCAGAAGCTGTCCATCAGCTTCTTCACCGGCCGTCAGACGGGCGGTCTCATGACGCAGGTCAACAACGATGCGGGAACCATCTACGGCTTCTTCTGCGACGGTCTGCCATACTTCCTCATCAATGTGGTGCAGATCATCGCGCTGGTCATCATCATGTTCTGCTTCGAGCCGCTGCTGGCATTCCTGTCCCTCATCACCATTCCGGTATTCGTCATGCTGGTGCGGTTCATCTTCACCCGCCTCGACAAGCTCCACGCAAAACGCTATTCCAGCTCCCGCTCCATGAACAGCGCGCTCAGCGATGTCCTCGGCGGAATCCGCGTGGTCAAGGCCTTCTCCAAGGAGAAAAATGAAGTCAAGCGATTCAACGGCTATTCCGAGCGGCTTGCCACCAATGACAAAAACCTCTCCAACTTCCAAAACGTGGCATGGCCCATGTCCAGCTTCGTTCTCTACCTCGGTAATATCTTCGCATGGGGATTTGGCGGCTGGATGGTCATCAAGGGCGACATCTCCTACGGTATGCTGCTCACCTTTATCGCATACATGAACATGGTCTACAGCCCCATGTATTTCTTCGTGGACTTCACCTACTGGGCCACCGACTGCATCAACGCCTGCTCCCGTCTCTTTGAAGTCATGGACGCAGTGCCGGAGGTGGTGGAATCGGAGCATCCCGTTCCCATGGAGACGATGGAAGGCCGCGTTACCTTCAAGGATGTGGAATTCTCCTATGTCAAGAACCGCAAGGTCATCGACGGCGTGAGCTTCGACATCGAGCCGGGCCACGTCATCGGTATCGTCGGTCACACCGGCGCAGGCAAATCCACGCTTGCAAATCTCCTCATCCGCCTCTACGATGTGTCTGCCGGCGAAATTCTCATCGACGGCGTGAATGTGAAGGATATTTCCTTTGCCGATCTGCGGCGGAACATCTCCATCGTTTCGCAGGAGACCTACCTGTTCATGGGCACCATCCTCGACAACATCCGCTATGCCCGTCCGGAAGCCACACTGGATGAGATCATCGAAGCCTCCAAGATCGCCGGCGCACACGATTTCATCATGAAGCTGCCGGATGCATACGCCACCCGCATCGGCTTCGGCTACAAGGATCTGTCCGGCGGCGAACGTCAGCGCGTTTCCATCGCCCGCGCGGTGCTTCGCAATCCCAAGATCCTCATTCTGGATGAAGCGACGGCGGCCATGGATACCGAAACCGAGCGTCAGATCCAGACCGCTCTTGAGCGGCTGGTCAAGGGACGCACCACCATCATGATCGCACACCGACTCTCGACCCTGCGCGATGCTGACAAGCTCATCGTCATCGAAAACGGCAAGATGCCGGAGTTCGGCACACACCTTGAGCTGATAGGCAAAAAGGGCATCTACTACAAGCTCTACAAGATGCAGGTGGAAGCCCTCAAAAACATCGGCATTGAAGCGTAACGGAGGAACACTATGTCTGACAAAATCGAAAACAACATCCCGAACGAGCTGCGCGGCATCGTGGATATTGTATACCTGAGCCGCGAAAACTGCAAGATCACCGAGAAAAACGGCTTCATCGGTCTGCGCGCCATCATCGATAAACCGAAGGATGCTCTGCTGACGGATGAAAAAGCGGAAAAGGATGAAAAATCCGACAAGCCTGCGGAAGTGCCGAATCCCGACATTCCCGAGGGCAAGATGGAAAAGATCGCCGACCGCATCTTCCTCTCCCGCGCATTTCCCTTTGATATGCCCTATGATTACATTTCCGTGCTGGACAAGGATAAAAAGGAGATCGGCTTCATCCGCTCCCTCGACGATTTTGACGATCCGGACAAGACTCTGCTCATAAACGAGCTGGAGACGAAATATTACACACCGGTCATCAAAAAGATCATCGCCATCAAGGAGCGTTACGGCTTCTCCTACTGGAAATGCGAGTGCGAATTCGGCGAAAAATCCTTCACCCTGCAGGATACCTTCCGCAGCATCATTAAGGCTCACAATTCCAACGGCACAGAGCGGGTCTACATCCTCGACGTGGACGGCAACCGCTATGAGATCCCCGACGTGGAAGCGCTGGACCGCCAGAGCTACAAGAAGATCGAGCTGTATTTATGAAGCATTTCGGGAAAAGCGACTACACGAAGATCAACTCCCTCACATGGGACGCGTGGGCGAAGGACGGCTGTCCGTGGACTCTGCCCATCACCCATGAAGAATTTCTCGCCGCAAAAGCCGGTGCGTGCCGGGTGTATCTGACACCCTGCCGATTTGTGCCGGAGGAATGGTTCGGCTCACTCTGCGGCAAAAAGCTGCTGGGGCTGGCATCCGGCGGCGGACAGCAGATGCCCGTCTTTGCCGCAAACGGTGCGGAATGCACCGTGTTCGACTACTCCGACAGCCAGCTGGAAAAGGAGCGCATCATGGCCGAGCGGGAGGGATATGCCATTGAAATCATCAAGGGCGACATGACAAAGCCTCTGCCCTTTGCCGATGACAGCTTCGATCTCATCTTCCATCCCGTGTCCAACTGCTACATCCGCGAGATCGAACCGGTCTGGCGCGAGTGCTTCCGCATTCTGAAGCCCGGCGGACGACTGCTGGCGGGATTTGACAACGGCCTCAACTTCCTGTTCGATGAGGACGGCACGCTCCCCCTCATCGCAAAGAACAAGCTTCCCTATGATCCCATCGCCATGTCCGACGAGGAATTCGCCTCCCAGCGCGACAATCTGAACGCCATCCAGTTCTCCCATTCGCTGGAGGAACAGCTGGGCGGACAGCTCCGGGCAGGATTCATCCTGCGGGATCTCTATGAGGACCGCGACCGTGAAGGCTGCGGCCATCTCCGGGAATATGCGCCCCAGTATATGGCTACCCTCGCCATCAAACCCTGCTGACTTCCATACGACCGAAAGGAAGTGAACCCTATGGAACAAACAACCATCGATATTGACAGAATCGCCGAAGAACGGCTGGCGGCGCGCATGGAGCTTCTCTGGGAGCAGCTGCACGCCATGGACGATTCCCTCGACCGGGACGCGATTCTGACCATTTTCACCAGCAATCTCGCCGACCATGTGACCGATGACAACCGCAAAAATCAGACTGCGGACGGCATGGCAGCACTGACAAAGGATTCCCTCATCGTCTATCAGAACGGCGCGCGTATCCGGCAGATTCCGCTCGCCGATGCCTCCGATTTCCGCATTACTGCGGGCGTTGGAAGCGTGACGGCGGAATGCACCGTTGGCGGCGAGGATGTGCTCATCTGCCGCGGTGACGGCTCCCACTCTGCCGAATACGGCTCCATCATGAAGCACATCAACCGCTACAAGGAGACCGGCGAATGGCACTCCGAATTCCTGCGGGATCTCAACCGGTTCTGCGAAAAATGCGGACGGCCCTTCCCGCCCGGCTCATCGGTCTGCCCCCGCTGTGTGGACAAAACAGGCGTGATGCGCCGTCTGTGGGACATTGCCAAGCCCTACAAATGGTATCTTCTCGCGTCCATCGTGCTGTTTTTCCTCATCGCCGCCGTCAACCTGCTGACGCCCTACCTCAACCGCGTTCTCGTGGACGAATTCATCGATACGCCCACACCGGAAACCGTGCAGCTCTGGCAGTTCGTGCTGGTCATCCTGTCGCTGGCCGGCGTGAGTCTGCTCACCAAGGGACTGGGTATGCTCCGGAGCTGCGCCCTCATTCATGCGGGCAATAAGGTCATCATCCGCCTGCGCGAAATGGTATTCGGCAAGATCCAGATGATGTCCATCTCCCGCATCTCCAAGCGCACCGCCGGCGAGCTGATGAACCGTGTCAACAACGACACCGGACAGATCCGCCAGTTCATCACCGGCACCCTCCCCGATCTTGTGGAGCAGGGACTCATCCTCATCTCCGTGGCACTGATGCTGTTCATCTACGACTGGCGGCTGGCACTGCTCATTATCTTCCCCGCCCCCATCGTGGCCATGTCCTTCCGCTTCTTCTGGCGGCGGATGCACCGGCTGTGGGAGACCCAGTGGCACACCAGCTCCAAGGCGAACACCATCCTTCACGATATTTTCTCCGGCATCCGCGTGGTCAAGGCCTTCGGCATGGAGGAAAAGGAAGCCAAGCGGTTCGACGATATTTCCGCCGACCTGCGGGATATTCAGGTGAAAAATGAGCGCATCTGGGCACTCATCTGGCCGTGGCTCAACTTTTTCATGGGCATCGGCGAATTCTTCCTGCTCTTTTATGTGGGCAACAAGATCATCGGCGGCGAGATGACGCTGGGCGAAATGGCGCAGTTCTCCGCTTATGTGAGCATGATCTACGGCCCGCTTCGCTGGATCGCAAGCCTGCCCCGCCGTCTCATCCACTTCATGACCTCCACCGCCAAGGTGTTCGAGATCATCGACGAAAAGGTGGATGTGGCCGACAGAGAAAATGCTAAGGATATCGCCATCAAGGGCACCATCGACTTCGAGAATGTGTCCTTCGGCTACGATGAAACCACAGATGTGCTGAAAAAAGTCAATCTCCACATCGAGCCGGGCGAAATGATCGGCATCGTGGGCAAATCGGGCGTGGGCAAATCCACCCTCATCAACCTGCTCATGCGTATGTACGACATCGGCGACGGCTCCATCAAGGTGGACGGCGTGGATCTGCGTGATATTTCGCAGGACTGCCTCCGTTCGCAGATCGGCGTGGTGCTGCAGGAGACCTTCCTGTTCGCCGGCACGATATACGACAACATCGCCTACGCAAAGCCGGATGCCACCCGGGATGAGATCATCACCGCCGCAAAAATTGCCGGCGCGCATCAGTTCATCATGAAGCTGCCGGATGCGTACAACACCAAGGTGGGCGAGAAGGGTCACACCCTCTCCGGCGGTGAACGTCAGCGCGTCTCCATCGCCCGTGCGCTCCTGCACAATCCGCGCATCCTCATTCTCGATGAAGCCACCGCTTCCCTCGATACCGAGACGGAGCGGCAGATTCAGGAATCCCTCCAGAAGCTCATCAAGGATCGCACCACCCTCGCCATCGCGCACCGGCTCTCCACCCTGCGCAACGCCACCCGCCTCATCGTGCTGGACAAAGGCACCATCGCTGAGGTTGGCACGCACGACGAGCTGATGCGAAAGAAGGGCATCTACTACGGCCTCGTCATGGCGCAGCGTCAGATGTCCAAGATGACGCCGAAAAATACCGCCGCATCGTAAAAAATTCAGGGATACCGCATTTGCAGTATCCCTTTCTATTTCACATCGATGATGACCAGCTCCGGCCGGTTGAAAATGCGCGGGATGACGGTTGTCTCCCTCGCAAGGCCGCGGCTGACGATCATTTCCGTATCGCCCAGCGTATAGTGCCCGCCCGCGAACTTCGGAAATAGCCCCTGATCTGGCGCATACAGCCCATTGAGCAGCAGCGGGATCCGCCACTGTCCGCCATGGGCATGACCGCACAGCACAAGGTCGAAGTCCCGCGCCGCGTAAGCTTCCCCATACTCCGGCCGATGGGACAGCAGAACGGTGTAATAACCGTTCTCCGCCGCCGATTCTGCCGCCGCCAGCTGATGCTCAAACGCCTCCGCATGGCCGGCACGGGCGCCGTCCGGATCATCCACGCCGCAGATGTTGATCTGCTCGCCCCGCACGGTCAGCGTTTCCCATTCTCCCGCCAGCACCGGAATGCCGTGCTCCGCCAGAATCGCCATTTTTTCCGCGAATCGCACCTCACCGCTCCACCATTCGTGGTTGCCGGTGACGTAATAGCAGGGATATTTCCCCGCGATGGCCGCCAAAAATTCCGCCGTGCCGGTGTCGTCAATCCGGTCATCGAAAATGTCGCCGCCAAGCAGAAGAATGTCCGGATTCTCCTCCGCAATCGCCGAGGTCAGCTCCCGCTGATTTTCCCCATAGCGGCAGGAATGGAGATCGGTGACGAGAGCGATGCGGATGGGGGATGCGATCGGATCCGCCTCCACCGAATACCGCCGGACCATGAGCCGGGCATCGAGGGCGATCATGGCAAGAAGGACGATGACCGCCAGAACAGCGGCCATCATCCATCGTTTTTTTCGTGTCATACCACCGGCGCAATGAGCACGCGGCCCGTGCCCCGGTAAACATTCACCAGACCTTCGCTGGATGCCGCCGAGCCGATGAGCGTTTTGGTGGTGCGCTCCACCGTGAACTGCAGAGACTGCGACCACGCGATGGCCATGCTGCCGTCGATCTTCAGCGTATCGTTTTCCAGCACCACTTCGACCAGCTCATCCCGCGGCACGGGGCTTTCCAGCACTGCGATGCCCTGACCCTCCAGCATGGTGTTGAACAGACCTTCCCCGCCCAGCATCGCCGAGGAGAAGGAATTCCGCGCCACCACCTTCAGCTCCACCGTTCCGTCGCAGGCAAGGAACATTCCGTCGTCGATGACCATGCGGCCGTTCCATTTCGCCATATCCTCAAGCAGAATGTAGCGATAGGTCGGCTCAAGCACCAGAAGGCCGCTTCCGGTGTACTGAGGCTTGATGGCAGATTCGCCGGTGACTTTTCCGCCGACCAGCTTCTTTACAAGATCCCCCGCGCCCTTCACATTGGTGGCGGCTTCCACACCGCCCATCATCATCTGCATCGCGCCCGCCTGAATGGTGACGCCGTTCCCGCGCAGCTCGGCGATGACCTGCCGCTTGCGGATGTTCATCTGCGCGGCGAAATAAGCCCTCTGCGCCGCTTCAGGCGAGGTGGAAATGTCGTGGCTGTGCTCGATGACCGAGAAGCAGCCGGCGGTGTCGGTGATGCGTCTGACAGCCGTCTGGCCGGTAAGATTGGTTTTCAGCATAATGATTCTCCTTTATTGTTGATTAATGTTTCGTCATAAGCTCGCCGAAGGTGTACACAAACCGGTCAGCGATGGTCTTCATGTCGCCGATGTAATCCTCGCCGGTCTTATCGAATACGCCCACGGTATAAAGTCCCGCCGCGGATGCCGTCCGGATCGCGCCCACGTTGTCATCGAAAAACGCCGCGTCGCTCACCCCGCAGCCGATGCGCCGCACCGCTTCCCGGTAAATTTCGGGGTTGGTCTTGACCATGCCAAAATCCTCGCAGGTCCACACGTGATTGAACCAGTCGAAGATGCCCAGCCGCGTAAGGCAGGGATCCACCATTTTGTGGGGGCTGGCAGTCAGCACGTGGAGCGAATGCCCGCGCTCTTTAAGGGATGCGAGCAAGTCCCGCACCGTCTCCTTCAGCGGAATCTCATCCCGATACCGGGGCAGTGCGTATTCGTCCATCATGGCAAACATTTCGTCCATGGAATACGGCACGCCAAGCTCCTCGCGAAAATACACCGCCGTGCCGCGATCGCCGAGCGTTGCGATGTGCTTGATCAGTCCGTCGGGCGGCGTAATGCCAGCTTTGGCAAGGATATTCAGCATCTTCGCCGACCACGCGGGCATGGAATCCACCAGCGTGCCGTCAAAGTCAAAAATGTATGCAGTCTGTTTCATCATAAGCCTTTCTGTCAGTCATTTTGTGCAAATGACAGCATTTTGTACATGGTATTTTTTTCGCAAATCAAGTATGATAATAGTACAACCACCAAGGATTGGAGAGATGTTATGTCAACCAAGCAGGAATTTCTCGAGCTTGTGGAGGCTGAAGTTTTCCACGGCAAAAAGCTCTCGTATTTCAAAAAGCGCCGTTATCTCGCTGATAATCCCGGTGCAGATGCGGTGTATCTCATCCGCAAAATGCAGTATCACGCCGCGCAGAAGGGCCGCATCCACAAATGGCTGGCAAACCGCGCCAAGGTGACACTGGTGCGCCGCTATTCCATCTTCGTCGGCTTCAAGACCAAGATCGGCAAGGGTCTGCGATTCCCTCATCCCACCGGCATCATCATCGGACAGACGGTGGAGATCGGCGAAAACTGCAGCATTTTCCAGAATGTGACCATCGGAAGCCGCAGAAGCGGTGACTGGAAGAAAGGTCTCCAGCCCCACATCGGCAATAATGTGTCCCTGTTCTCCGGATGCGCGGTCATCGGTGCGATCACGTTAGGGGACAATGTTCAGATCGGCGCAAATGCGGTCATGAACAAGGATGCGGCACCGGACAGCATCTGGGCAGGCGTTCCCGCACGCGAGATCCGCCGCGATTAGTTTTATTATACCACAGCTTTGTGGAAAAATCTACCGCCGGACGAAAAATTCATAAAATATTAAAGGAGAAACGAGCCATGAAAATCACCGACATCCGCAAATTTCCCATCGAAAACCGCTGGTGTGTCCACAGCTATTATTCCATGAATCCCTATGCGCCGGACGGTTCGGGCAGACTGCTCTGCGCCGGATGCGACCTGGAAACGGGACTTGGTGAAGTGTTCGTGCTGGATGCGGACGGTAAGATCATCGATCGCTTCGGCAAGCAGCGCGTAACTGCCATCTTCTTCCACACCGGCTTCTGGCAGGCATGGGGCAAGGATGCGAAAACCGTGTATTATCAGGCGGCGGACGGCGATGTACTCCATCCGAAGCTGCGCGCCCATGAGCTGGATACCGGATACGAATACACCGTGGATGCTGATATGGAGGGTGCGCCCATCTACGGCGAGCCGATCCTCTACGGAATGTCCGGCATCTACTATGCGGCAGGCTACGGCGATGGAAAATATCATCCCGAGCAGTCACCCGTGCCTTTTGCTGATCGCGATAAGCACGGTCTGTTCTCCATCACGCCGTCCACCGGCAAGCGTGAGCTTGTATTGTCGGTGGAGGAAGCACTCCGCCTCCATCCCGATTATGAGCGGCTGTGCTATGAGGATAAAAAGCAGATGGAGCGCACCGGCGATCCGCTGACGCTGATGATCTACTGCGCGCGCTATTCGAGAGACGGCAAGAATATCATGTTCCATTTCGGCAACCACTGCACAGACAGAAGCCGCGGGGAGCCCCATCTTCTGACCCTGTTCACCGCCTGCTGTGATGAGGGCGGTATCACGGATGTACGTCCGGCGCTTGATCTCAACTTTGAGCGCACCGGCGCACACTGGTCATGGATGCCGGACGGGGAGAACCTGATCGGCTTCTCCAATCTGGCGGATGTGGGCCGTGTGGGCGATAAGGCGATGGCCGCAATCCGCCGCGACGGCACAGATTTCCGCATCATCACCCGTGAGGCAGGCTATGGCGGTCATCCGTCAAAATCCCCCTGCGCCGACATTTACGTCAATGACAGCTATGTGGGGAAGCCGGACGGTACCCGCGCAGGCAAGGTTTCCTTCTACGGCGCGGACGGGCATGAGCTGGAATCCCATGAATTCCCCCGCTGCAACGACGAAGGCTTCGGCATTCCGCGGGGCCGCAACCGCCATTTCGTCTGCCATCATCCGGTGTTCAACGCCGACGGCACCCGCGTGCTCATCAACACCCTGCCGGGCAAAAATGCTCAGCTTTGCGAGCTGACTGTCGAATATTGAAAGGAGGTGTTGCACTCAGGTGCAACACCTCAAAAAATACGATTCTGAACCCATCAAGAGTACAATTTTTGTGGGCGATGCCCCCATATGCACCGTATTTGGACGCATACGCGCCCCGGAGCTGTTACAAGTTTTCAACTTGCAGCAGCCCCTTATGTTTTTGCACAGTTGCCCCAACGATCAACAGAATATACACGGTAATCCGACAAATCCGCCGGATTCTCTGCCCGGATATACTCTGCGGTGGTGGATGCCACCTGCTTATCGCACAGATAAACGCGATAGTAGCAATGCTCCGCATCCGACGACGGCTTCCAGCAGAGCCGGCCGCTTTTCATGGAAAGACCGACGACCGCATTCGGTGTGCGCTCCACGTAATCGGTGGTAACAAACACCATTCCCGCTGCCGGCACATCCACGGTGAAGCTGCCATCCTCCGCCTGCTGAATCAGCTGCGTGTACGGCTGAAGGTCGCCGCAGGGCACCTTCGGCGGATTTGCCGCATCATAAACATAGACCCGCAGCGGCTTTGTAACGCGATGCTCGCAGTGAACCGTCACCGACTGTTCGGCGGCAGCCCAATTGATGATAGCGGCAGACATGGAGCCGTCGGCATTGGTTACTGCCGCACAGCGGAGATGCTTGTCATCCCACGCAGCTTCCAGCACCCGTGAACCTTTTCGGAACAGCTTTGCCATATATCCCATGGTATACAGGAGCAGGCGCGGACTGTAGTCGGCCTCATCGTCACACCAGCGGACGAGCCCGTTTTTGTTGTAGCGGATGCCAAGACCATGCCCGGAAAACCGCGCTGTATCGTAGCGCGCCTTTTCCTCCGGTGTATCCCCGTTTTCCCGCAGCATGGGATCGGGATAATCGAACATTGTCCAATACACCGTGGCAAGACACCCGGCATTGATGGCCGCCATGGTCATCTCCGCCGTCATGACGGCAGAAACCGCTTCATCCGCCGGACGATCCACACACAGACAGACATCATTGATCATGACGCTGTTCGCCTGCCACGGAGCTTTGAGTCCCATCTCACCCAGCACAAACCGCTTTTCCCGCTTGAGCACCATCTGCACATAGCGGGAATACATCTCCCGGCACGCATCGTAGAATCCCAGATTGCCCGGCTCGAAATACTTCATGTGCCCATAGGTATGGGCACAGTAGCACTCCGTCACCTCGTCGATGCTGTTAATCGCCCAGCTGAGGTTTTTTTCGTTGAAATCGGTCATAAAGCCGGAGCTGTCACAGGCCAGCAGTCCCACATCCAGTGAATGCCGGCGGAATGCTTCGCAGAGTCCCTCGTGAAGCCTTGCAAACAAGTCAAGATTCCGGGACAGATAGGCATAGGTATTGCCGCAGGACATTTCATTGGTGCAGCAGTAATAACGCAGCTTGGTCAGCTTCCGCTCTTTGATGAGATACGCCAGACGCTCCGCCACATTTTCACAGTAATCCCCCACATCGAAGGAAGCAGTCGGCATGGGCATCCGGCCGGGAGCCGCATACAGCACCGTTCCGGCTTTGCGGAAGGTGTCGTCGTAATAATCCGCGAAGGCATCCATAGCCTCCCGTGTCCAATCAGCATAGCCGGCAAAAACGCGGGAGAAGGTGGGAGATATTTCGCGGAAGGTTTTGCAGAACACCTCATGATACAGGGAGTCCGACATGATCCCGGTCATGGTCGCCTCGCTGTTCTGGAATCCCACACCTCCGAACAGCCAGCGCAGACGCGGCTTTTTTAAATTAATTACACTCACTTTTTCGCTTCTCCTACTTTCTCGTAAAATTCCTCCAGAGCCGCGATTGCCGCACTTTCGCCTGCACCAAGGAGAGATGCATAGCCGTTGTCGCCCATGACACCCTTGCGGATCTCGTTTGTGATGCCGCCGAAATCCATGACAAAACCGGTATCGAAGATGATATTCTGCATCATCAGCTCGATCATTTCGTAGGATTCCTCATCGCGGGTGTATTTGGACTGCATGGCTACCTTGTAGTAAGTCTCGGTGATGGGCTTCGATTCGGATGCCAGTGCTTCGAGGATGAAGCCAACCTCGTCGGGATGTCCCACACTTGACGGGACAAATACATACGGCGTGGAAACGCTGACGCTGGTGGCATAGCTTTCCTGCGCTTCATCCAGCTTCGGCATGGGAAGCACGCCGAAATCCGCGGTAACATCGCGGAGATTGCGGCGGACAAAGGACAGCACCATGTTGGCGAACAGTGCCTGCTTGTTGGACATCATGCCAGCCAGCCTGATGGCGGTATCCGTTTTGATCCGCGCCCAGTCGAAGGCCATGGTCTTATCCGACAGGAAGGACTGCACAAGCTCGTAAACCGCATAAGCCCGCTCGGAATTCGCGGAATATTCGATGCTGTCGCCCGATCCGGTGAAGGTGTAGGTCTCGGTGCAGGCGAACCACGGCAGAGCCGCCGCGTTGTCGGCATACAGCATACCCCAGCGGTCATTCTCATCCCATGTGCCGTTGCTGTCAAGGTCGGCGTTGACCAGCTTCATGCAGGACAGCATCTTATCCATCGTCCACTTGCCGTCACGCACGGTCTGATAGAGATTTTCAATGTTGAAATCCCGGCCGAGGGAGCTGTTGTAGATGATGGTATTCATGGACTCATTCTCGCAGACGATGATGTCTCCGGTGATGAGAGGCAGCACGCCGTCAACCGTCATATCGCGGACGATGGACTGGCTCCACCAGCTCTTTTCCAGATCGAGATACTTGAGATCGTACAGGTTCATGTACGTGCCGAGGTAGGCATTCTGCTTGACCTCGTCGCTCCTGAGCAGCGCCGTGTCGTATTCATCGTCGCCGGCCAGCACGGACTGGGATACCGTCGCCGGAACACCGGAATCCTTTTCGATGGTAGTGATGGTGAAGTTATATTTCTCCATCATCTTCGCATTGCGGTCGTAGAAGGCATCGTTCAGCACCTCGCCGGTCTGCTCAGCGGGGGCGAATTCGTTCAGCGACCACGCGATCTTTGCCGGGGTCTGACGGAGCAGGCGGAACTCGTAGCCGCCCAGATCATATTCTGCGGGCAGGGAGGAGACTTCGCCCACCGCCTCGGTCGTATCAGCCGAGGAAGTGTCTGCCCCGGTGGTGTCGGACGGCTGTGCAGCCTCACCGCAGGCTGCCAGAGATACAAGCATCGCTGTCAGTAAAATTACGGAAATGGTGCGCTTTTTCATAATCTATCCTCCATTATTATTGTATTTCAAGATAAACACGGAAGGTCTCGCCGAAATCTGCGCGGTCGATCGCTGTCAGCCGCAGGACAAGCTCTCCGGATTCCGTGAGCGTCACATTGCCGGATGCGCTCACATTCTCGGTGTACGCAGCATCCTTTTCAAGCGTCAGCAGCGTGCCGCCGCATTTCACCGCCGTATCACCGGGCTTTGTACCGGCCAGCCACTTCGCCGCCGCCAGATTGCCCACGTCGGCGACGATCCGATACTCGCCCGCCGGAAGCTTGAGCGTGCCGCCGTTTTTCGCCGCATAAACCGCGCCGTCCCGCATCAGTGTGACGCGGTTGAATTCGCCGTTCAGATATTTCAGCGGGCCGACGCCATGATAGGGGAAATTGCCGAACAGCATCAGCGGTGTATCCGCCGAAGTTGTGCCGTCACCGGGGGTGGTGAATGCAAATCCGCCGCCTGCCGCTTCGATGCGCCGGATCGCCTGCAAAGCCTCGCTGTAGACCCGATCATCCTCCAGCGGCTGACCGTTCAGCAGGCGTGCGCGATCATGGGCGAATTTGCTGAAGGTGCCCGTGCCTGTCATGATCCTGCACCAGTGATTCAGCTCGCCGTCGGGATCCACCGTCACCTTTTCGATAAAAGGCTTTGCCGGACGCTCATCCATGAACCAATCGCAAAGCTTGGCATATTCATCCATGGCCGGACGGTTTTCGCCGTTGGGTGCGATGGAGCCGCAGTCGCTGTGC
>SVSO01000032.1 GCA_015064195.1 Oscillospiraceae bacterium | reverse complement strand
CTACACCATGCTGGAGGGCGATCCGGCAATTCTCCACGGCGATTACAAAAACGCCGTCGAAGCGGTGGAGCATCGGCTCACCGAGCGCATTGGCGACCCCGATGCCATGTTTTTCCCGCCGGATGACAGCGTGACCGAAACGATCCGCCTGTCCGACGGCTCAGGCTGGGGCTATCTTGCCGAGTGCGCACGTGGAAAACGCCTCAGCGCGACGCTGGAATTCCCCGCCTCTGCGGATGCGGAGATCAAGCCGTGGCTCGCACTGCTGGATAACGGCACATTCCCCGAGCCGGATGTGATGGATGAGCCCTTCGGCTACATTTCCGGCCGCTTCTGGCTGGATCGGCTGACCTCGCTTCCCGTAAAATCGTGGTACAGCCTGCTTCACGAAGGCGTCATCCGCTACCATCTCTACGCATACGGCGAGGAATCGCTGGATGCCGCAAGAGAAGCATGGGAAGAATCCGTTCGCCTGCGTGAGAATCCGTGGGCACTACGCAATCTGGCCATGCTGTACCGAAACGAGTACAATCAGCCCGACAAGGCGCATGAGCTGTTCCTGCGCGCCTTCCGGATAAAGCCCGACTGTCTGCCCCTTGTCCGCGAGACGGCCATGCATCTCATCGGCACCGGACACGACGCGCTCTGGCTGGAGCTTTTCGACACACTGCCGCCGGAGCTGCAGTGTAATGCCCGACTCCGGCTCTGCAAGGTGACGGCACTCATCCATCTCGACCGCACCACAGAAGCCGCGGAGATCCTCCGCGAGGATTTCGTCATGCCGGACGTGAAGGAGGGCGAGCTGTCCGTCTCCACGCTCTGGTTCGAGCTTTACCGCCGGATTTATGCAAAAGAAAACGGCATTCCCTATGACCCTGAAAATGCGGCGCTCATCGAAGCCGCCGACAAGACATATCCGCTTCCGGAAGCCCTCGATTTCCGGATGCACTGATGGGAGGTACTACCATGAAAATTCCGAATCCGTTTATTCCCCTCCGCGCTGAGACGAATGACCTTGCGCATACCGTCCATGTGATCGACCGCGACTACACCGTCGGCGCTGACGGAATGCTCACATCCATAAAGTCGCAGGGCGTGGAGCTTCTCGCATCGCCCATGCGCATCGTCGCTGTGGAGGACGGCGAGCCTGCAAACTGGGACATGAACTATCCCGACAACGAGTCGGAATGCTTCATCCAGCATCGCTCCGACGAGGAGATCGTCATCTGCGGCGCAAAGCAGTCCGATCGCTTCATCACGGATATCTGCTATCGGATCGACTACGACGGCTGTATCGACATCGATTTCAAGCTGATGACCCGCGGCAAGACCGTGGCGCAGGTATTCGGCATCGCGGAGTCAAAGCCCACCCTGTTCAAGCTGGATCAGCTGTGGCTGGAGATTCCGCTTCGTGCCGAGGCCATGACCCTGTTCCATATGCATCCCAACAGCGCACTTTCGCTGGCTGACGGAACGGAGCGTGCCTTCACCAGTATGTCCATGAGCGGCGCCATTCCGGAGCAGTCCGCCGCCATGCCCTTCAAAGCCCTCCTCTGGCTCGGCAATGAGGAGCGCGGCCTCGGATGGTTCGCGGAAAACGACCGCAACTGGCAGCCTGCCGAAGCAAACCGCGCCATGGAGCTTGTCCGGGACGGCGATGCGCTGATCCTTCGCGTGCGCCTGCTGGACAGCCATCCGAAGGCGTGGAAGGCCGATCCTGCCACCGGCGTGTATAACTATCAGCCCGTGGAATTCCGCTTCGGACTGCATCCCACCCCCGTCAAGCCCTTCCCGAAGCAGCCCTACATCCACAACGCATTCCATCTGGACTGCGGCATCAAGGTAAAGGGCAATTACATCGATGTGCTGGCCGGCCGGTACGATGAGCTGAAGGAAAAAGGCGTGACCACCCTTATCCTTCACGAAAAATGGAACAAATCCCAGAACTGGTTCGAGCTTTCGGAATTCACCAAGCATCAGCTCCAAACCATCGTTGACGAATGCCACAAGCGCGGCATCAAGGTGCTGCCCTATTTCGGCTACGAGCTGTCCACCATGTCGCCCATGTGGAGCGAGCTGCGGGACAAAACCGCCGCGAAAAACTGGCAGGGCAGACTGGACGGCGGCTGGTGGCGCGTACCCTTCCAGCGGGATTACAACGTGTGCTACAACAGCGATTATGCCGATCTGTTCATTAACGGCATCGCGAAGATCATAGACGAATGCCACATCGACGGCGTGTATCTTGACGGCACGTCCCATGCGCGGCTCTGCTTCTCCACGGAGCATGGCTGCGGCTGGTATGATGAGGACGGCAAGCTTCACGGCAGCTATCGCTGGGGCGCAGTCCGCAAGCTGTTCAAGCGGCTGTATGATGTGGTGCAGTCGAGAGGCGGCGAGATCAATGTCCACGCCTTCGGATTCATCAATTTCACCGCCATCCCCTACATTCACCAGAACTGGTACGGCGAAAATCTCCAGTTCTCCCTGATGAAGGGCTCCTCCGATGATATGAATCTCGATTACTTCCGCGCGGAGTATATCGGACGGAATATCGGCGCGCCGGTGGAATTCATCGCCTACGCAAATCCGCCCAAATGGACCTTCGATCAGGCACTGGCCAGCTCCATCCTCCACGGCATTCTCCCCCGTCCCAACGATCTCGGCCATCCGCTGGAGCTGATGAGCCGGGTCTGGAAGATCATGGACGCATTCCCCATCGAGCAGTCGGAATGGATGCCGTACTGGACAAATGCGGCGCAGACCTCCGATGAAAAGATCAAGATCAGCTACTACCGCTACACCGATCTGTCCGGCGCATCCCAGCTGCTGGCCTTCGCTGTCAACATCTCCGCATCCCCGGTGGAGAGCGTCACCGTCTCCTTCCCGGAAAATGTCACGTCGGTACAGGATATGATGGAGCATCAGGATGTCGGCTTCACCTTCCCCATGGAAGCGTACAGCTGCCGGATCCTGTTTGTCAAATAAAAAGGAGGGCACAGCATGAAGAATTACTACATGGGCGTAAACTATTGGGACAGCACCAGCGGAACGGATATGTGGGTGAACTTCGACGAGGCCGTCATCGATGCGGATCTGGCGGCACTGGAAGCCATCGGCGTTGACACCCTCCGCATCTTCCCCAACTGGCGGGATTTCCAGCCGGTCATGAATGTGTACGGCTGGGGCGGCAATTTCATGGAGCATCGGCTCAAGGGCGAACGCTTCCCGGAGGATACATTCTTCCTGGATCCCGTCATGATCGAACGCTTCCTCACCTTCTGCGATCTGGCACAAAAGCACGGCATGAAGCTGGTGGTTGGCGTTGTCACCGGCTGGATGAGCGGACGGCTGTTCGTACCGCCGGCGCTGGAGGGCAAGAATATCATCACCGATCCCGAAGCACTGATGTGGCAGACCCGCTTCTGTCACGGATTTGTCCGCGCCGTGAAGCATCATCCCGCCATCGACGCATGGGAGCTGGGCAACGAGTGCAACTGCCTCGGTCATACGCCCACCCGATATGCGGCTTATGTCTGGACAAGCACCATTCGCTCCGCCATTTCGCTGGAAGACCCCGACCGTCCGGTCTATTCCGGAATGCACGGCCTCGCGTCGGAGACCGGAATGCAGTGGATGGTTCAGGATCAGGGCGAGCTGACCGATATGCTCACCTGCCATCCCTATCCCTCTCCCACGGTGGGCGGCGATGTGACACCGGCCAACCGTCTGCGCTGCACCATGATCCCCACCGCACAGCTGGCCTACTATTCCGGCATTTCCGGTCGTCCGGCCATGATCGAGGAGCAGGGCACCTTCAGCGATATGCTCATCAACCGCGAGGGTGCGGCGGACTTCATGCGGGTGAACCTGCTGTCCGGATGGGCAAACGGCTCGAGGGGCTATCTCTGGTGGTGCGGCATGGAGCATCTCAAGCTCTCCCATCCGCCCTACTCCTGGTCCATGATCGAGCGGGAGCTTGGCATTCTCGACATCGACCGCAATCCCAAGCCCGTGGGACGCACCATGAAGGAGATCTCCGCGGTTCTTTCAACCATGCCGGAGCTGCCCGAAAAGCAGATCGACGGCGTATGCGTGCTTCCCCGCGATACCAAGCACTGGCCATCCGCCGCACCGGCATACATTCTCGCAAAGCAGGCAGGCATTGAGCTGACCATGCGCACCGCCGATCAGATCCATCGCACCGCCGATCTGCCGGACGCACCGCTCTACATCGTGCCCACGCTGACCGGTTGGGCACCGCTCCACAAGGAAGCCTACGACGCGCTGCTGGAGAAGGCAAATAATGGCGCGACCGTCTATTTCTCCGTGGCCACCGGCTTCATCACCGAATGCGAAAAGGTGACGGGAATGCGCTCGAACGGTATGTACAATGCGGGCGGCGACACCATGACCTTCACGGACGGCAGCTCCCTTCCCATGTGCTATCAGAAAAAATTCCTGCTGGAAAGCGTGGGCGCAGAGGTGCTTGCCCGTGATTCCTACGGCAATCCGGTGTTCACGAAGAATTCCTTCGGCAAGGGCACGGTCTATATGCTCTACTTCCCCATGGAGCAGATGATGTGGAACAACGCGCTGGCCTTCACCGGTAAGGAAAAGCCCGATTACAGCAGGATCTACCGCATCATCGGCGAAGATGTGCTGAAGAATCATCCCATCGACTCCGCCAACAATCAGGTGGGCATGACGCTTCATCCCACGGATACGGGTTACTACGCAGTGCTCGTGAATTATGACAACATGACCCATGACGCGGAAGTAAGCGTGGCGGACGGCTGGACGATGGAGCCTGTATACGGCGATGTGACAAGCATCGGCAAATGCAATATGGCAGTCGTAAAGCTCAGCCGGGCAGAATGAGCCTGAATATGATATTGAAATAATTTTTTAGGAGGTTTCCCATGAAAAGAAAGCTTAGTTTTTTACTCGTCCTGCTGATGCTCGCATCGGTTTCCTGCGGTGAAGCATCAACCTCGTCGGATACAACCGACAGCGGCGCATCCGACACCAGCGCCACCGAAACAGAGCCTGCAGGCCCTCAGTACGATTTCGGCGGCAAGGATTACGGCGGATACGAATTCAAGATCCTCAACTACGAATCCTACGTTGATGCGTTCCTGCTTGTCGATCCGGATGAGCAGAACGGCGATATTCTCAACGACGCACTCTATAAGCGCAATACCTTCGTTGAGGATAAGCTCAATTTCACCATTAAGGAGATCAGAGAGCCCTACACCGGCTGGCAGTCCTCTCAGGTCGCGCTCTGCGACCGCGTCGTCAAGGCGGTCAATGCCGACGACAACGAATACGATGCAGCATATCTCCCCGTGGGCTTCAAGTCCGGCATCATCACCGACGGCTACCTGATGGATCTCAACACCATCCCCGAGCTGAATGTCAATTCCGAGCACTGGGACACTGTCCTGAACGGCGACCTGACGCTCGACGGCAAGCTGTTCACCGCATCCAGCTCGCTGAATATGTGCGCGCTGGAGCTGTCCGACGTCCTGCTCTTCAACGAGGAGATGTTTGAAAATCTCGGCCTCGATATGCCCTATGATCTCGTCCGCGAGGGCAAATGGACGCTTGACAAAATGTACGAGTATGTCAATGCCTGCACCAATCTGAACGGCGCGGAGAGCTTCACCTTCAATCAGTCCGCGGCAACCGTTTACGGCATCGGCGGACATCTTGACAAGCCTTACGCGCTGCTGAACGGCGCAGACTGCTTCCTCGTCAAGTATGAGAACGACGAAATCGTGCTCGGTATCGAAGAAGAGCGCATCTTTAACGCAGCAGAAAAGATCGCCAAGATCCTCAGAAAGACCGATGGTTATGTACATTTCAATAACAGCGGTGAAGCTGCTGACGGCTACGTCAACCTCTTCTCCAGCAACCGTGCAGGATTCGTTACCTGCGAGCTGAAGACCGCATACTTCTTACGCGATATGGAGACGACCTTCGGTCTGCTTCCGATGCCCAAGTATGACGAAGCACAGAAGGACTATCAGACCTCCGTTTCGCAGAACGCGCTCTTCCTTACCATCCCCGTAACGCAGGACAACACCGAGCGCACCGGCACGATCCTTGACGCGCTGACCTTCTACAGCTACCACGACGTGCTTCCCGCTTACTATGATGTAACGCTGTCCCAGAAGGGCCTCCGCAACGAGGATTCGATCGAAATGCTGGACATCGTTTACGCGACCAGAGGCATTGAATTTGCACAGCTCTTCGGTGTTTCCACCAACTGGGTCGGCAGCTTCAACAATCAGATCGTCATGGAAAAGCTGAACCTCGCGTCCGTAAGTGCTACACAGAAGGACATGATCAACAGCAGAATGAAAAAGATCTTTGATTCCTTTGAGGGCTAAGCTCTGAAATTCAAAAGCACCGGGAGAATGCACTGCATTCTCCCGGCATTTTTATCCCGCGATGCCTTGACACGCCGCGAAAAATGGTGTATAATAGCTGTATAAACAGCAGAAAGGCAGGTGTGAGATTTGATACAATCTCTCATTCAAAAAATCACAGATCCCGGCAAGGAGTTCACGCCGATCCCCTTCTGGTTTCTCAACGACGAATTTTCCGATGAGGAGATCGTCCGACAGCTGACGGATTTCAACGACAAGGGCGTATCCGGCGTGGTGCTTCATCCGCGCATCGGCGTGCCCGAATCGATCCCCTATCTTTCGGACAAATTCATGCACTATATCCGGCTGGCGGTCGAAACGGCTGCAAAGCTCGGCATGGTCATCGTGCTGTACGATGAAGCCATGTACCCCTCCGGCAGTGCCCACGGTCTGGTCGTGAAGGAAAATCCCGACTACGCATCGCAGGCGATCATTCTGACCGACGATCCCACCGAAGGCCGGCTCATCGTCAGCCTTGCGGACGGGCGGCACATCGTGCAGGTAAAAAGCGGCGGCACCATCCGCGGCATCCACTTCGGCGAGGATGACGGCGAGGAAAATGCACCGCCCGCCGCCGATCTTCTGTCGCAGGACGCGGTGGACACCTTCATCCGCCTGACCCATGAGCGCTATTACGAGGTGGTGGGTGAATATTTCGGCAGCACCGTCATTGGCTTTTTCACCGACGAGCCGTCCATGCTGGGCCGCGGTAACCGAGGGCACTGCTTCCCATGGACATGGGGCTTTGAAGATGAATTTGTCCGCGCAGGCGGCAAGCTTTCGGAGCTGGAGGGCCTGTTCACCGGCAAGCACAATGCCGGCACTGCACTGTACATGAAAATGGTCTACCAGCGCGAGCAGGATGTGTATTACGCATCCCTCCATCGCTTCTGCGCCGATCACGGCATTGCGCTGATGGGACATCCCCACAAGGGCGACGACATCGAATGCGAGCGGTATTTTGACATTCCCGGTCAGGACATGGTGCTTCGCTGGATCGCACCGGAGGGAGATCCCCTCGGAAGCGGTGAGAGTGCGCAGGGCAAATGCTCCTCCGATGCGGCGCGGATCCGGGGCAGCCGGCGCAATTCCAATGAATGCTTCGGCGTATGTGTGCGCGACAACATCCCGTGGTATTTCCCCGGCGCGGATATGAAATGGTACATCGATTATCTGGGCGTGCGCGGCGTCAATCTGTTCATCCCCCATGCCTTCTTCTACAGCGTGGCCGGTGCGCGCAAGGATGAGCGGCCGCCGGATGTAGGCCCGAACAACATCTGGTGGGAGCATTACGCAAAGATCGCAGACTACATGAAGCGCGTGTCGTACATCATGACCGATTCGGTCAACGAAGCCAAGGTCTGCGTCATGTGCAAAAACCGCGATATGCGCATTGAAGCCGTGCGCGAATTCTATCAGAATCAGGTGGAATTCAATTATCTCCCCTACGGCGATTTCCGTGAGGAAATGCTCACCGGCGATACGCTGGCCGTGAACGGCAATGCGTATTCATACGTATTGTGCGACGATCAGGGGCGCATCACCGGGGTGAAAAAGATAACCGGCGTCGGTGATCTGCCCTACCGCGATCTGTATACGGATAAGCCCTGCCCAACCCTGCGCGTCTCCCGGCTGAAAAAAGCGGGGGTTCGGATGATGTTTGTCACCAACGAGGGCGAGGATGCGATCCGCACAGCCGCATCGATCGACGGCGAAACGACACTGATCGCCTACGATCTCTGGCGCGGCGAATACTGGCGGGAGACGAGCCGTATTGCGGACGGACGCACGCACTTTGACATTGATCTCGAAGTCCGGGGAAGCATCCTGTACATTCTCGATGACGCGGGCGATTTCCCGGCGGCGGCGAAACCGGCGAGAACCTATGCGGACATGGAATTCACCCTCACCGATGACGATGAGGAGAAGTTTGTCAAGACCTACACCGGCAGGCTGACCGTTTCCACACCGGATAAGGAGCTTTGGATCAAAGTTCACGCCGAAGAAATGGTGGAATGCTTCGTCAACGGCGAATTCGTGGATGTGAGCCTCTGGAATGCTCATGAATTCCGGCTGACCGGGCATCTGATGCCGGGCGAAAACCGCATTCTTCTGAAAGTGACCGGCAGTGCGGCCAATCGGTTCACCGAACACCGCATTGCATACGGGCTTATGGAGTGAATATGAAAAATCAGCGATGCATCCGCATCGCTGATTTTTTGTTTATATCTGCCCGTAGTATGCGTTTTTGCCGTGCTTGCGGAAATAGTGCTTATCCAGCAGATGCTGTCCGATGACCGACGCGCCGGGATTCAGCTGCTCGGTGAACATGGCCATCTTCGCCACTTCCTCCAGCGTCACCGCATTTTCCACCGCTTTTTCCGGAGATTTGCCCCATGTGAACACGCCGTGATTTTTGACCAGCATGGCCGGCATGGCTTCGGCATCGCTGACAGCCTCAGCGATCACCTTGCCCGTGTTCCACTCATAGGCTTCATCGATCTCCTCGTCCGTCAGCGCTCGCGCACAGGGTACATTGCCGTAGAATGCATCCGCGTGGGTCGTGCCATAGGCGGGGATCTCCCGACCGCTCTGAGCAAATGCGGTGGCGTAAGCGGAATGGGTATGGACAATTCCGCCGAGCATGGGAAACTGCTTATACAGATACCGATGGGTCGGTAAGTCGCTGGATGGGCGGAAGTCACCCTCCACCGCATTCCCGTCGGTATCCACAACCACCATATCCGCCGCCTTCATAGAATCGTAGGGCACACCGCTGGGCTTGATGACGATCAGTCCGCTCTCCTCATCCTTCGCCGAAACATTGCCCCATGTCAGTACCACAAGTCCATGCTTCACCAGTGCAAGATTCTGCTCAAATACCCGCTGCTTCAACGCTTCCAGCATTACAGCACCTCCGCCGCCAGCTTCTGTGCGCCAAGTCCGGCCTTGTACTGCTTCATAAACCGCCCGAACGCCGCCTTTTCCGCCTCATCCGCAAAAACTGTGGTAGACGCGGCATCGGCGAAGATTCTGTCAAGGAAATCGCCCAGCGTGCCGTTCTTTTCAAGGGCGTACAGTGCCAGCACCGCGATGCCCCATGCGCCGCCCTCTCCGGCATTGCTCATCACTGTCACCGGTGCGCCGACTGCCGCTGACATGGCACTCTGTCCCACCACCGGCGTCTTGAAGAAGCCGCCGTGACCGCATACGCTGGAGATCTTCACGTTTTCCCGGTTCAGGATCTCGCATCCGATGGCCAGAGAACCGAGAGAGGAATAAATGTGCATCTTCATGAAATTGGCAAGAGACAGCTTGCCGTCGGGAGTCCGCGCGATCATGAGAAGACCCTTGTCCGCGCCGGAGATCGGCTCGGCGGCGAGGAAATTGTATCCCACCAGCCCGCCGCAGTCTGCATCGGCTTCCGCGGATTTTTTGTAAAGCGCATCAAACAGGCTGTTCCGATCCGGTGTGCCGCCGCCAAGTGCGATCACCTCAGCGAACAGATTGCACCATGCCGTGATCTCCGACGCGAAATTGTTCACGTGAACCATGGCAGTGGGCGCGCCGTCCGGCGTTGTCACCACGTCGATCTCCGGATAATACCGACTCAGCGGCTGATTCAGCACCGCCATCAGGAAGCCCGATGTGCCAGCAGAAACGTTTGCCGTGCCGGTGCGCACACTGTTGGTGGCCACCATACCCGTACCCGCATCACCTTCCGGCGGGCAGAGGATCGCGCCGGGACGAAGCGTTCCGGTGGGATCGAGGAATGCCGCGCCTTCTTCTGTCAGCACGCCCGCATCCTCACCGGCGGCAAGCACGGTGGGAAACAGCGCTGCAAGATGCGCATCCACGCCCTTTTCTGCAAGGAGCGCGTCGAACTTCTCGGCCATTTCTCTGTCGTAAGTGCCGCCGCTGACGGGGAACATACCCGATGCATCGCCCATGCCCAGCACACGCCTGCCAGTGAGCCGATAGTGGACATAGCCCGACAGCGTGTTGATATGGCTCACATCCTTCACGTGCGCTTCGCCGGAAAGCACCGCCTGATAGAAGTGGGAAACGCTCCAGCGCATGGGAATGTTGAAGCTGAGCAGCTCCGTCAGCTCATTTGCCGCCTGCTCGGTGTTGGTGTTGCGCCATGTGCGGAAGGGCACGAGCAGTACATCCTTCTCATCGAATGCCAAATAGCCGTGCATCATGGCGGAGATGCCCAGCGCGTCAAGCTCGGTCAGCGGCTCGCCGAATTTTGCCCGATAATCCGCCGCAAGCGCCGCAAAGCTGGCCTGAAGACCGGTCTCCACATCCGCCAGCGCATACGACCAAAGCCCATCCACCAGCTGATTTTCCCATTCATACGCTCCCTGCGCGATGACTGCCGCGCACTCGTCGGTCAGCACCGCCTTGATTCTCGTCGAGCCAAGCTCGATACCCAGGATTTTTTTCATGATGATACCCTTTCTGTACAGTTTTTCTTTCATTATACCCGATATGGAATCGGATGGCAAGACACAACTTTTGAATTTTAATCAACAAATCCATGAACGATTCGTGACAATCTATTGAAACAGCGGATTTTCCTGGATCTTCCGCCGCCATTTCTGCGGAGAAAGGCCGGTCTTCGCCACAAAACGCTTGTAAAAATAGGGATAATCGCCGTAGCCGCATTCCGTCATGATCTCCTTGATGGGCTTGGACGTGGTTTCCAGCAGATACATGGCCCGGCGCAGCTTGGCCTCGTTGAGATACTGGATGGGCGATAGGCCGAATTCCCGGTTGAAAATGCGGATGATGTAGTTTTTGCTGTAGTGAAACGCCTCGCAGATATCCGACAGAGAGGTGATCGATGTGAGATTTTGATCGATATAGCCGGAGAGAAGCTGTGCCGTCGGATTCCGTGCAGGCTTATCCCGCAGGGTCAGCAGCAGCTTGAGAAACAGATACTGCATCTCATTGCAGGACACCTTCTGGTGCGCCGCCTCGTCGATGCGCACGATCAATTCCGACAGCCGGGGATAATCGTACCGCCCCGCATATGCCAGCGCATCGGGCGCATCCGTCCACTCCCCGTCAAAATGCACGTAGAGATACTGGGGTGCATCGCTGGCCGTCTCGCCGGTCTGATGGCAATTCTTCCTTTGAATATAATACTCCCCCGCGTGAACCTCCCGCGGAACGCCGTCCTCGGAAAAGCGCAGCACACCGTCAAACACCAGCAGCAGCACATTATCCGGACAGAAGCGCGTGATGTGATGCTCATTTTTTTCAAAAAAGCGCAGTGCCGCGACCTTGTATGTCACCGGCTTTGCAAAATCGATCCCCGCCATTTTTCGCCTCCCGCGTACAGATGCATCCATTATAGCACATTTGTGTGAGTTTGTCAATGTATTGTGGCGTTTTGCCCATTTATCGCGGAGATTTTGTGTGATATAATAAATACAAACTTATTGCAAAGGAGTTTATCATGAATCAGTGGAATTTTTATACCGCGAAGGAGCTGAAGCCGGAGGGATGGATCCGCCGTCAGCTGGAAATTCAGGCGGAGGGTCTCAGCGGCAATCTTGACAAGGTGTGGCGCGATGTGCGGGACAGCTCGTGGATCGGCGGGGATGCGGAGGGCTGGGAGCGCGTCCCATACTGGCTGGACGGCTTCATTCCCCTCGCCTATCTTCTGGAAAACGAAGACATGATCGCCCGTGCCAAACGCTACATCGATGCCATCCTCGCTGCACAGCAGCCAAGCGGCTGGATCTGTCCCTGCGAGGCCGAAAAGATCCCGTCCTACGACTCATGGGCAGTTCAGCTCATCTCCAAGGTGCTGGTGGTCTATTACGAATGCTCCGGCGATGAGCGGATCCCGGATGTGGTGTACCGGGTGCTGAAGAATTATTACGATCTTCTGTCTGCCGGCACCATCGCCCTCTTTGGCTGGGGAAAATTCCGTTGGTTTGAGACGTTCGTTGCCATCCGATTCCTCGCGGAGCGGTATGATGCGCCGTGGATCGCCGGACTTGCGGAGATCCTGAAGGCGCAGGGGGCGGATTATGGGCAGTTCACCGAACGCTGGAAACGGCCGCTCAACAAATGGACGCTGGAGACGCACATCGTCAACCTTGCCATGATGCTCAAATCCGAGGCACTGTCCGCCGATCTGCTGGGTGAGACTTACACCGATGCCGCCGAGCAGCTTGTCACCGTTCTGCGGGAATACAACGGTACACCGGTGGGGCTGTTCACCGGCGACGAGTGCCTGTCCGGACTCAGCCCGATCCAGGGCACGGAGCTTTGCGCGGTGGCGGAGCAGATGTATTCCTACGAATGGCTGTATGCCCACACGGGCGACAAAAAATGGGCGGAGCGGCTGGAGGTGCTGGCGTTCAATGCTCTGCCTGCCACCATCAGCGACGATATGTGGGCGCATCAGTATCTGCAGATGAGCAATCAGATCGCCTGCGAAAAGTTCCCCGGACGCTCTCTGTTCCGCACCAACGACAGCGAGGCGCATCTGTTCGGACTTGAGCCGAACTACGGCTGCTGTACCGCCAATTTCAATCAGGCGTGGCCGAAATTCGCCCTGTCCGCCTTCCTGCATCGGGATGACACGGTGCTGTCCGCTGTTGGGATTCCGTCATCCCTGAAGACCGATGACATTTCCGTGACGCTCCGGACGAATTATCCCTTTGAAAATCAGCTGTCCTACACCGCATCGGCCAAAAAAGAGATGCAGCTGAAGGTGCGCATTCCCTCTTTCGCGAAGAATCTGACGGTAAACGGCCAGCCGACCGCCGCCGCGGAGGAGCTGACATTCGCCATTCCCGCCGGCGAGACGGTGCGCATCGACATCGCATTTGAAACCGTGCCGGAGCTTGTGGCGCGTCCCCATGATCTGAAAAGCGTGAAATGCGGCTCGCTGGTGTTCGCACTGCCCGTCGCATACGAAAAAAAGATGCACGAATACGAAAAAAACGGTGTGGAGCGCAAATTCCCCTACTGCGACTTTGAATATATCCCAAAATCCGCGTGGAATTACGCCCTCTCTTCGCCCTTTTTCACCGTGGAGCATCGCGGCGTATCGGAGATCCCCTTCCATTCGGAGAAGCCGCCGGTGGTGATCCGCGCGCAGGTCAGAAGGATCGCGTGGGGATTGGAGGACGGCTTTGAGAGCGTCTGTGCGAAGGTACCTGAATCCCGCACGCCCATCGGGGATGCGGAGGAGATCGCGCTGTACCCCTACGGCTGTGCCAAGCTGCGCATGACGGAGCTTCCGCTGATATAAAAACCGGGCGGTTCATTCTGTGAACCGCCCGGTTTTTTGCACCCCATATTTCCATTATATCACAAATCATGGGCGGATGTAAAGAGGAATCTGCAAAAAAGCGGAATTTCTGCGGAATATACAAAAAATATTTATGCAATTCGTACAGTTTACCACTTGCATTCGGGGAAAAGATATGATATAATATAGTCAGAAAGGAGGTACGGGCCAATGGCATAGAAAGCCCAACCTTCCGTCAAACCGGGACGCAGGAACCGAAGCGCATGGGAAAACAAAACACGGCGGTGTTACGTTTGATATAGATGTGAACAGATGAGGTTTCTCATAATTCGTGGTAAGATTCCATCGTTTTCCGTCGGATTCCGCACCGTTTGCACGGATGTCACAGCCAAGGAAAGAGAGGTATAAACAAAGATGTTAGATATCAAGAATAGTCAGAAGTGACCCCCATTCCGGTTGATTGGGAATGGGGGTCACTTCTTTTTTTATTCGGCAGTTTCCGCAAAACCTTCGTTGTAGGTGTTCAGCTTCTTTTCGCACTGAGTCCGCAATTTGGCAAACATGGAAACCAGATCGCGTTTGTTATTCTTCATTGCGTCCTGGAGAACACCGTCACGGACTTCAGAGGTAAGGATGGTATCTGCATAGTCGAACACGCGGTTTTCAAAGATGATGTCCAGCATCTCTGCGGATTCATCGTCGCGAGTGCCCTTGACCTTCAGGGTTACATCGTAGTATGCGGGACGGACGATCTTGAGAGATTCGCACGCCAGCGCTTCCAGAATAACTGCTGCCATTTCGGTATTTTCGTTGCAGTAAGGAACACCGAACAGCTCGGTGCCCTCGATACGGCTGTAGTAGCCATCCTGGTTCTCATCGCGCATCGGGTAAGGGATGATACCGAATTCCACCTGAGAATCACGCATCATAGAGGTGATCTGGAATACGGTCGAGCCGGTGAACAGGGACTTGCCGTTCTTGAAGATTTCAAGCTCCGCATCTTCGCCGGTATTGTTATCGCTCTTGTTCTGATGATAAATGCCGGTATCCCATGTCATCTCAAAAATGTGGGTCAGGGTATCCACAACATCCGAGCTGGAATCTGCGACATACTGAAGAAGTCCGTCTTCATCCTTGACAACGAGCTGAGTGCGTCCGGCGATCCAGAAGGACGGAAGCACCTGCTTTGCAACGGAAGTGTAGCCGTACTGGTCGTTTTCGTCCATGACAGAGTCACCGTTCAGATCCTCAACAACCGTCTGACCGATCTCAACGAACTTATCATAGGTCCATTTGCCGTCGCGAACGAGAGAATACAGATCCTCGATCTTGTAGTCCTTCACCATCTGCTTATTGAACAGCATAACGTGGGTGTAGTCCATAGCGGACAGGTTGAAGTCGCCGATGACGAACTTATGCTGGCCGGCAATGGTCAAGTCGGAGTAAAGCTGCTGATTCCAGTAGGGCTTCGTGGGGTCGATCTGTTCAAGCTCGGTGACAGGGCGGATGAGGCCCTCTGAAGCGAAGTTGAAGAAGTTGATTACCTTGCCGACATACATATCATAAGTGGTGTCAGCTGCCAGAATGAACTGGCGGGGATACTCGTTGCCCTCTACACTATACTGGTAGATGGTTTCGTTGAGTTCAAAGTTGAAGCGCTCCTCCAGATTGCGGTTGCGCTTCCAGATGGCATCGTCCAGTGCATCGCCGGTCTGCTCCTCCACGTTCAGCGCAGCGTTGAACATCGGGTAAGAACGGGTCAGGATGTGGAACTCATCGCCGCCGAAATCGTAAGTACCGAGATCGTCGGAAATTTCGGTTTCTACCGGAGCTGTGGTGGTGGTATCGCCGGAAACAGAGGTGTCAGAGCCGGAAGTTGCGCCGGAGCCGCAGGATGTGGCAAGCAAGGAAGCAAGAAGCAGGACTGAGAATAATTTCTTAGACATGGGATCTCTCCTTTGTTTAATTTTATGACAATAATAGCCGATAAGTATTATAGCACAAACCCTGCTCTGTGTCAAGTGGGAAGAGACATTTTTACCGTGATTTTTCTATGTTTTTCTTGCGCTGTCCGCATAGATCAGTATATTTTGGACAATTATCCATATTTTTTGTACTGAAATCCATATTTCTCCGACTGCCGCTTACATAGAAAAAAGCCGTTTGCTTTCGCAAACGGCTTTCTGGCAGGGGCACTAAGACTCGAACTCAGGACACGCGGTTTTGGAGACCGCTGCTCTACCAACTGAGCTATACCCCTATGTTTTTGCAACATAAATATGATACCACATTTTTTTGCGATTGTCAAGGGGTTTTTCAAAAAAAGTCAAAAAATATTTGAAAATGCTCTTGACAAACGGACGGCGGTGTGATATAATATGTAAAGTAATTTACTTTACACCGAGGGATACACATGGCAGGTCACGAAAAAGAGCTGGAAATGGGCTATCTGCTGGATTTTTACGGCCAGCTGCTCACAGACAACCGCCGCGAAGCTGCGGAGCTTTATTATAATGAAGATCTCTCCCTCGCCGAAATCGCCGAGCACGCCGGCATCACCCGACAAGGTGTCCGCGATCACATTGCCAAGGCCAAGGCTCAGCTCACCGCTTTTGAGGAAGCGCTGGGACTGGCGGCCAAATTCCGTGAGATCGAGCACACCCTCGCCGATGTCATTCCGAGGCTGGAAGCACTTCGCGACAGCGCGGAGGGCGACACCCGCGAGATGCTTGACGATATTATAAAGAAAACACGGACGATTTCGATCTAACAGGATCCGATACGGAGGAATCTGATGTTTCAGAGCTTAGTCGATAAAATGTCGGAGGCTTTCAAGAAGTTCAAGAGCAAAGGAAAGCTGACCGAAGCCGACGTCAAGGCCGGTATGCGCGAGATCAAGCTGGCGCTGCTGGAAGCCGATGTCAACTACAAAGTCGTCAAGGACTTCATAAAAACGGTTACGGATCGCGCGGTCGGTGCGGAGGTGCTGGAAAGCCTCATGCCCGCTCAGCAGGTCGTCAAGATCGTCAATGAGGAGCTTTGTACCCTCATGGGCGGCACACAGGCAAAGCTGAACATCTCGTCAAGACCGCCTACGATCGTCATGATGACGGGTCTTCAGGGCGCAGGTAAGACCACCCACGCCGGAAAGCTCGCCGGAATGTATAAAAAGCAGGGCAAGCGTCCCCTGCTCGTTGCCTGCGACGTTTACCGCCCCGCTGCCATCAAGCAGCTGGAGGTTGTGGGCGCATCGCTGGAAATTCCCGTCTTCCAGATGGGCGACAAGGTCTCCCCCGTGGAGATCGCCAAAGCCGGCATTGAGCACGCAAAAAAGCACGGTCACGACATGGTGTTCATCGACACCGCCGGCCGTCTCCATGTGGACGAAGTGCTCATGCAGGAGCTGTCCGACATCAAGGCTTCCGTGGAACCCACGGAGATCCTGCTGGTCGTGGATGCCATGACCGGTCAGGACGCGGTGAATGTGGCGGAATCCTTCAACAATCTTCTCGACATCACCGGCGTCGTTCTCACCAAGATGGACGGCGATACGCGAGGCGGTGCGGCACTGTCCGTTCGCCACGTCACCGGCAAGCCCATCAAATTCGTGGGCACCGGCGAAAAGCTGGACATGATCGAGCCCTTCTACCCCGACAGAATGGCTTCCCGCATCCTCGGCATGGGCGATGTGCTGTCGCTGATCGAAAAGGCGCAGCAGAATTTTGATGAAAAGCAGGCCGCGGAGCTGGAACGCAAGATGCGCGAGCAGACCTTCACCCTCACCGATTTTCTTGAGCAGTTCAAGCAGGTGCGCGGCATGGGCAGCATCGATCAGCTCATGGGCATGATCCCCGGCGTGAATGCAAACGCCCTCAAGGATGTGAAGGTTGACGAGCGTCAGCTTGACCGGGTGGAAGCGATCATCCTCTCCATGACCCCCGCTGAGCGCGAAAAGCCGGACATCATCAACGCCTCCCGCAAGCGCCGCATCGCACAGGGCAGCGGCATGAAGGTGGAGGACGTGAACCGCCTGCTCAAGCAGTATGAGCAGATGCAGCAGATGATGAAGAAGATCTCCCAGATGACCGGCGGCAAACGCTTCGGCAAAAGAGGTAAGATGAAATTCCCGTTTTAACGGGTTTCAAATAAAAAATTATCATATTTCAAATTTTTCGGAGGAAACTTAAAATGGCAGTTAAACTCAGACTCACCAGAATGGGCGCAAAGAAGAACCCCTACTACCGCGTTGTTGTTGCAGATTCCCGCTATCCCCGCGATGGCCGCTTCATCGAAGTAATCGGCACCTACAACCCCATGACCGAGCCGGCTGAAATCAAGATCGACAACGAAAAGGCTCAGACCTGGCTGAAGAACGGCGCACAGCCCACCGAAACCGTAAAGGCACTTCTCAAGAAGTCCGGCGCGATTGAATAATCGTCATGGTTGATCTTCGCAAGGTTCTCGTTGACATCGCGAAAGCCATTGTGGATGAACCCGACAAGGTCACGGTCACGGAGGAAACGGACGGCGACAACATCACGTTCGAGCTGCACGTGGCCGAGGATGATATGGGCAAGGTGATCGGCAGACACGGCAAGATCGCAAAGTCGATCCGCCTCGTCATGAAAGCCGCCGCCAGCACCGTCGGCAAGCGTGTCACGGTTGAGATCAGATAAGCAAAAAAGCTCCCGTTTGCACAAGTCCGTTAAAAACGGACAATTGAAAAAAACAGCCTCCTATGGTAGAATAGATGTATATCTACCATAGGAGGGAATTTTATGCCAAGAGAGTATCGACACATATCAATGT
>SVSO01000347.1 GCA_015064195.1 Oscillospiraceae bacterium | reverse complement strand
CGTCACCTACACCACCGAATTCCTGACCATTCCCAAGACGCAGGATAAGCTGTCCGATGCAGGTCTGATCCTCGACGCGCTGACCTACGAAAGCTGGCGCGACGTGCTGCCCGTCTACTATGACATCACCGTCTCGCAGAAGGGTCTGCGCAATGCGGAATCCATTGAAATGATGCAGATTCTCCGCGACAGCCGCAGCATCGACTTCACGCGCGTCTTCCCGATCGCCACGGATCTCGGCGAAGCACTCCGCACGCTGGTTTCCGACGGTGCCGGCGATGTCAGCGGTGCCGCATCTGTCATCGAGAGCAACAAATCCTATGTCGAAGCAGAGCTGCAGAAGGTTCTCGACGCGATGAAGAAAAATCAGTAGTTTCATAATCTCCCGAAAAGCATGGAATCCGAGCGGATTCCGTGCTTTTTTCTACCATTGTTTGAATCCGCTCAACATCACCTCGCTTGCAATCAACCGCATTTTGTGGTATACTGATGTCAGTGAAACACCGGTGTATCACAAAAAATTTATACAACCGGCGGTGGAAAATCCGCCGCCGCAGGAGGAATCTATGAATATCAGTGAAACCATCGCAAGGCTCCGGAAGGAGAAAAACGTCACGCAGGAGGCCGTCGCACAGGCGGTGGGCGTATCTACACAAGCGGTGTCCAAATGGGAGAACGGCGGGCTGCCCGATGTGGAGCTGCTCCCCGCCATCGCAGATTATTTCGGCGTATCCGTCGATATGCTGTTCGGACGGGAAATTTCCGCCGGGAATCTGGAGGAAGCCATCACCCGGCGATTCGCGTCCGTGCCGGAAGAGGATCGCATGGAGCTGGCGTTCCAGCTTGCGTGGGTGATGGAGCTGGCGATGTTCCAGCCCGATGCCGACGCAAATAATCGGGACATCGCCGCCATCCGTGCGGCGTACAAAGGCGGCAAACAGCAGTATTCGCGCGTCACGCTGGATTCCGGCTTTACGCAAATGGGGCTTGCGCCGCTCAGCTATTTCCTGCTGGTGCCGGAGAATGAGGATTTCAAGGCGAAGCTCACTGATGGGGTGGATTTTACGGCGCTGTTCACCGATCTTGCGAAGCAGGATGTGTTTGACACCTTGCTGCTTCTCTACTCCCGGCCAACGGGCAAATTCTTCACCGCCGGGCTGCTTGAAAAAACGCTCGGCATGACTGCCGAGCGTTCGGAAGAAGTAATTTCGATTCTCATTAAGTACGGACAGCTCTGGGAACAGGCGCTGGAGCTTGACGATCAGGTAATGAAAACCTACCTGTTCTCGCCCCATCCCGCCTTTCCCGCGCTGCTCATCTTCGCACGCGAAATGCTCAAAAAGCCGGATTACTTTTTCTATCACATGGGCGGACGACAGAAGCCTTACTTCTGATCCTTCCGCGCATACAGCACATGTGCCAGCACAACAGCCAGCACACCGGCGATAAGCTTGCCCGCGATCATATACGGCACCCATTCCGGCTGATAGGACAGCGTGAAGGCCAAATGATCCACCAGCGCAAATGCCGCCGGTACCGCGAAGGCGGAATTGACGACGATGCCCTTGCGGTCCATCTCACCGACGGTGCCGAAGGTGGCGACGGAGGTCGCCAGCGTCGAAAAGAGTCCCAGCGCGGCAGCCTCGTTGATGCCGAGCTTTCCGCCAAGCATGCGGAGCGGCTTTGCGAGCAGCTTCCGCACCAGATACAGCAGCGGAAATGCGCCGGCCATGATGCAGGCGATGTTGATGATGACATCCATCGCCGCGGGAAGCGGCTCGGTGCCGGGGATGAGTGAGAATCCCGTCAGGTATTCGATGATGCCCGCCAGCAGTCCCACGGTCACCAGCGCCTGAATGAAAAACCCGAGCACGGTAAAGATCTTCACTGTGATGCGCTCAAGGAACAGGATGCCCGCCGCCACCAATCCCGCGAACAGGATGAGCGGCACCAGATTGAGGAGCAGCCGTCCAAGGGGAATTCCCGCGATCATTCCCGCGACAAGACAGCCGACGGGAATCGTCACCACGCCGCACAGCATCCCATAGATGATGTCGGCGTGGTATTTTTTGTCCGTGGAGCCGAGCACATACGGGATCGTGAACGATACCGTACAGCCCATCATTGAGGCGACCACGAGGCCGTTGAATGCGCCGATCACCTCATCGGCGGCAAGACTCGTCGCCAGCGGTGCACCGCCCATGTCATTGGCAAGCAGCGATGCGGGGATGATGGAAAAGTCGAGAAAATCCGGGAAGCTCTCCGCTGCGCCGCCCAGCAGTCCGGCAATCACCGGCGCTAAGATCAGCATGCCCGTCATGGACAGCGTCAGCGGCCCCAGCATATGGATGCCGCGCTCCAGCTCCGCGCCGAGGCCGAACCGATTCCCGAAGATGCGGTCGAGGCCGGCGATCACCGCGAAGCCGAGCATAACATAGGTGATGATCTCCATTTACCGGATGAAATTGGTGCGCAAACGCTCCTCGCGGGTGGGATATGCCAC
>SVSO01000346.1 GCA_015064195.1 Oscillospiraceae bacterium | reverse complement strand
TTCGCCGTTTTCGACCCAGTTGCCGATGAGGTCGCAGAGGATGCGGCGGAAATACTCATGGCGTGCGTAGGAGATGAAGGAACGGGAGTCGGTCAGCATACCGAGGAAGTTGCCGAAGCTGGAGAGGTTGGCGAGGTCGGTCATCTGGCGGCGCATACCGTCGAGATTGTCGCTGAACCACCATGCGCTGCCCTGCATGATCTTGGGCTTGCCGTCGCCGGAAGTCTCGAAGCAGCCGCAGAGTGCCGCAACCGCCGCGTTATCGGTGGGATTGATGGAGTAGAGGATGGTGCGCGGCATGGTGTCGTTGGCATCCATCTTGTCCAGCAGGCGGGAGAGGGGAGAAATCATGTCGTAATTGCCGATGGTATCCCAGCCGGTATCCGGGCCGAGCTTCTTGAACATACGGCTGTTCTGATTGCGCAGAACGCCGAAGTGGAGCTGCATGACAAGGCCGCGGCACTTGTACTGTGCGGCAAGGAATGCCAGCATCTCGGTGCGGAACTTAGCGATTTCTTCAACCGTCATGCCGCTGCCGTCATTGGCCAGTGCCTTCTTGAAAATATCGTCCAGCTCCTTGTTGGACGCTGCTTCGAGGAACAGGGTATAACCGTCCAGACCGTGGTCAGCCGTCTTGCATCCCAGCTCGCAGAACACGTCCAGTCTCTGCATCCACGCAAGCTTGAGGGATTCCACATCGGTGATCTCGATGCCGGAAGCCGCGGACAGCTTTGCAATATAGCCGGCGAATCCGGGTGTGCCGACAGCGAAGCCCTTATCGGGACGCCATGCGGGAAGCACTTCCACCTCGAAATCCTTGTTGTCGCGGAGCATCTTATGCCATTCCAGCGAATCGGCGGGATCGTCGGTGGTGCAGAGCACTTCCACGCCGGAATTCTTGATGATCTGCTGGACGCTCATGGTGCCGCTTCTCAGCTTTTCGTTGCAGATGCACCAGATCTTCTCGCAGTTTTCCTCATTGATGACAAGCTCACAGTCGAAATAGCGGCGAAGCTCCAGATGCGACCAATGGTAGAGGGGATTGCCGATGAGCCTCGGCATACAGCTGCACCAAGCCTTGAACTTATCGTAATCGGACGCGCTGCCGGTGATGAATTCCTCATCCACGCCGCAGCATCTCATGGCGCGCCACTTATAGTGGTCGCCGCCCAGCCACAGCTCGGTGATATTATTGTAGGTTTTGTCCTCGGCGATCTCCTTCGGGGACACGTGGCAGTGGTAGTCGATGATGGGCAGCTTAGCGGCTACGTTATGGTAGAGTGCTTTTGCGACCTCGGTTGAGAGCAGGAAATTCTTTCCCATAAATGTTTTCATTGCAGTTTTCTCCTTTTTTTCAGCCGGTTGCGGCTGTTGTTACTTTTATTATACTATATTTTTTTGAAAATTTCAATATTATTTGAAAAAGTTTATCGAATATACTTGCGAAAGTCGGGAAAATGTGTTAAAATATAAAGTAGGAGTTTTTTGTTTGCGATATTTCTACAGGGATATCGCTCACCTGTTGTCCCTTCTGCACACGTATGGAGGGACAGGAACCACCGGCTCAGGCCGCCGGAGGTTCCCACCCCTCCACCCCCTCTCCTTAGGCCAGAACGCGCTCCCGCGCGAATTCACGAACGGTTTGTGTTGTGCTCGCGATGATTAGGGGAGCGAATTTATTCGCTCAATGCTCGCGTATGGAGTGGGTGGCACGAGCTTCGCCGTGCCGGGGATGTTGGCGGTAGATTGATTATTTGGAGTTTTTTTATGTATATTCATGATTCTCATGTTCATACCTTACATTCGTTTGATGGGGCGCGGGATGGCAGTGGGGAAGTTTCTGCTGTCATTGATGCGGCTATTGCGGCGGGTGTGAATGAACTTTCTCTTTGTGATCACTGTGATATTGATGATGTTCTGGATGGCATTTATCCTCCTTTTGATGCGGAGGCAATTCGGGACGATATTCTTTCCACCCGCGAAAAGTATGCGGGGAAGATCCGTGTGAATTTTGGTGTGGAGCTGGGGCAGGCTCATGCCAGACGCGAGGAGGCAAATGCGCTCCTTGATCGGATGGGCTATGATTTTGTCATCGGTTCGCTCCACAATCTGCGCGCTTATCCCGATTTTTCGCTCATCAAATATGACCACATGGATGTGCGACAGATCCATTATCTCATGCGCCGGATGCTTTCCGAGACGATGGAGCTGATCGACTTCGGGCGATTCTCCACGCTGGCGCATATTACCTACATTCAGCGGTATCTGACCATTCACGGCCGGGATTTTCCGTGGCGTGAGTACCGCGACGAGTTTGAGAAGCTGTTCCGCGCGGTCATCGACAAGGGTTTGTCGCTGGAATGCAATACGTCGGGCCTTCGCCGGAATTCCATCACCATGCCGGGCTACGACCTGCTGGCCATGTACCGTGAATGCGGCGGTGAGCGCATCACGCTGGGTTCGGATGCCCATACCGCCCGCGATGTTGGCAAAGGAATCGAAGAAGCTGCGGCCGAGCTTCGGCGGCTCGGGTTTAA
>SVSO01000031.1 GCA_015064195.1 Oscillospiraceae bacterium | reverse complement strand
CTCATCGAAGCCACCATGGAGATCGCCAACGCCTATGAGCCGTATCTTTCCGAAATGAACCCGTCGTCCATGTATTCGGCCACCATCGTGTCAAGCCTCAAAGCGGCCCGGGACGGCTATCAGGACGCGGTGAAATTCAACAATTCCGCGATGCTCAACTGCGGCTTTGCCAGCATGGTGGATTCCATCATGGCGGTGAAAACGCTGGTGTACGATGAAAAAGTCACCACCCTTGCCGAGCTTTGTGAAGCCATGGAGCGCAACTGGGTGGGCTATGAGCGTCTGCGTGCCAAGGTGCGCCGGTGTCCTCACAAATACGGCAACGACGATGAGATGACGGACATCTATGCCGCCGCCCTTGCGGGATGGTTTGCGGAAAAGGTCAACAATCGTCCCAATGCCCGGGGCGGCGTTTACAAGGCTATCATGCATTCCGCCATGATGTTTGAGTATCAGGGCGAGCGCACACCTGCCACGCCTGACGGAAGATGCGCCGGAGATGAGATCTCCAAAAATGCATCCCCGGCCATCGGCATGGACAAAAACGGCGTCACCGCCCTCATCCGATCCGCCATCAAGCTGAGTCCGCATCAGTATCACGAAGCTTTCTGCCTTGACATCATGCTCCATCCCTCCGCCGTCGCCGGAGAGGAAGGACTTCGCGCCATGAAGGGTCTGCTGTCCGCCTACATGAACGGCGGCGGCATGAGCATCCAGTTCAACATTTTCGATGCGGATACGCTTCGGGATGCCCAGAAGCATCCGGACAAATACAAAAATCTGCAGGTGCGGGTCTGCGGATGGAACAATCTCTGGAACGATCTGAGCGAAAAAGAGCAGAACGCCTACATCGAACGGGCGGAAAATCTGTAAGGAGGAATTATCATGAAAAAGATCATTTTACTCGGCGATTCCATTCGCCTCGGTTACGATGTGATGGTGTGGGAAGCCTATCACGGCACGGCGGAGGTGTTTTTCCCGGCGGGCAACTGCTGTTTTGCCGCCGTCACTCTGCGGAATCTCCACGAATGGAAGGCGGAGATGAACTGCGGCGACGATGTGGATCTGGTGCATTGGAACGTGGGTGCATGGGACACGCTGATCCTCTACGAAGACGGCCCGCTCACGCCCATCGCGGTGTATCAGGAATACATCGGGCGCATCTGCCGGCGCATCGAGCGGCTGTTTCCCAATGCAAGATCCATCTTCGCCACCACCACGCCCATGGATGAAGCGCGGTTCACCGAGCCGGAATTTGCCATGCGCTACAACCGCGATGTGGAAGCCTACAATGCGGCGGCCATGGAAGCGGTGCAGAAATACGGCCACGAGGTCAACGATCTGTACGGCCTTATGAGCAAACTGCCCCTTGATTATCACTCGGACATGACCCATTATTACACCCGTCCGGCGGCAGAGATCATGGTCGGGCAGGTCTGCGCGGCCATCGACGATTGTCTCGGCATCAAAGCCGGGCGGCCGGATTACGATTTCTGGTTTGATGAGACGGACTGCTATGAGGGCGGCGCATGGCTTCGCAAGCGTGCGGGAAACATGAACCGATCCGCGGTGCTGGGAATGTGAATGCAAAACCGGAACAGGATTCACCTGTTCCGGTCATTTTTTTGGTCAAAGGGTCACGCCGTTTTTGAAAATGGCGATCTCACGGAAGCCGCGGCGTTCGTTGGCGCATTCTTCCCCGCTGGCGGCGGCGAGGACATAGGCGAAAAATTTCTGTTTCAGCTCCGGATCGGACAGCTTCGGCTCAGCGTCAAAATCGATCCACGCCGGCTTATTCTTCGCAAGGCGGCTGTTGGTGGCGATCTTCACCGTGGGAACCGGTGCGCCGAGGGGAGTGCCTCTGCCGGTGGTGAACAGGATCATGTGCGCGCCCGATGCGGCAAGATTCGTGCAGGCCACGATGTCGTTGCCCGGGCCGGTCAGCAGATTCAGGCCCTTCACCGTGGGTCGGCTGCCAAGAGCGATCACGTCGGTCACGTTGGATGTGCCGCCCTTCTGCACACAGCCGAGGGATTTCTCCTCCAGCGTGGAGATGCCGCCCGCCTTGTTGCCGGGGGACGGATTCTCGTAGATGGGCTGATTCATGTTCATATAGTAGGTCTTGAAATCGTTGATCATGGCCACCGTTTTATCAAACACCTCGCGGCTCACGCATCGATCCATGAGAATCGTCTCCGCGCCGAACATTTCCGGCACTTCGGTGAGGATGGTCGTTCCGCCGTATGCCACCAGCATATCGGAAAATTCGCCCACCAGCGGATTTGCGGTGATGCCGGAGAGTCCGTCCGAGCCGCCGCATTTCAGGCCTACCCGCAGCTCGCTCACGGGAATCGGCTCGCGGGTGAAGCTGTCGCGGTAAAGCTTCAGCTCCTCCACCATGGCGATGCCCGTCTCGATCTCATCCTCCACTTCCTGCGCGACGAGGAATTTCACCCGCTGGTCATCCCATTCGCCCAGCACCTTTTTCAGCTCGCCGATATTGCTGTTCTCGCATCCGAGGCCGAGGACGAGAACGGCCGCGGCGTTGGGATGATTGATAAGACCGCAGAGGATCTTCTGGGTGGTGAGCTGATCGTCGCCCAGCTGGGAGCAGCCGTAGGGATGCTCGAAGCAGAATGCGCCGGTGCGCTCGGCGATGGCTTTTGCGGATTTGTTGACACAGCCCACGGTGGGGATGATCCAGATCTCGTTGCGGATGCCAACGTCCCCATTCTTCCTGCGATAGCCCATGAAGGTGGGGATCTCATCTGCGGGGACGGTTTCGGTCAGCTTTGGCGTATAGGTATAGGTCAGCAGATCGGACAGGCGGGTCTTGACGTTGTGGGTATGGACATGATCGCCGGCCTTGATGTCGCAGGATGCATTGCCGATGGGGTAGCCGTATTTGATGACCGGTTCGCCGGCGGGAATGTCGCAGAGGGCATATTTGTGGCCGCTTGCGATATCCACGCGGACGTTGTCGTTCTTATTGATGATCATTTCGCAAATTCCTCCACTGCTTCCAGCAGGAACGACAGATCCATGTCCCAGAATGCCTCGTTTGCGAGGATCTCCGCCACGGACTTTTCCTTCATGAACGCGATCACGTCCTCCGCATCGGTGGCCATGTCGGATTTGTAGAGCTTGATCAGATAGCCGAGGGACGCGGTGAGGCCTGCGGGGAGCTTGCCGAATTTTTCGCGGTATGCCATAAGGGACGGCAGAACGCGCACCTTCCATTTGGAGACAGAGTTCAGGGAGATGGACTTCCAGTAGTGGCGGATGTAGGGATTGGCAAAGCGTTCGAGAACGGCAGCGGCATAGGCTTCCAGCTCCTCTCTCGGAAGCGTGAGGGTGGGCACGATCTCATCGAACACGCGGCTTTTCAGGGCGGCGGAGGCTTCGGGATCGTCCATGCAGTCCTTCACCGTTTCGATGCCGTCCAGCATACATTTTGCCACGGTGGAGGTGTGTGCGCCGTTGAGGATGCGAACCTTGCGGGTACGGTACGGCTCAAGATCGGGGGTGTAGACCACGTTGAGGCCCGCTTTGACAAAGGGAAGCTCCGCCTCGATGTCCGCGTCGGTTTCGATGACCCAGAGATGGAAATATTCGCTGGTGTCGATCATGTTGTCGGTATAGGGAAGCTCGATCATCTCATCCTTCGGATAGCCGGTGACGATGCGGTCAACCAGCGTGGTGCAGAAGGTGTTTTTCTCCTTGACGAACCGGACGAAATCCTCGCCAAGCTTCCAGTCCTCCGCGTATTTCAGCACGCATTCGCGGAGCTTGTCGCCGTTGCGGTCAATCAGCTCGCAGGGGAGGAAGATGAAGCCGTCAAGACCGGCGGCAAAGCGTTCGCGCAGCAGCAGCGTGACCTTTGCGGGGAAGGATTTCGGAAGCTTGCCCTCCACAAGCTCCTCTTTCTCATAGGCGATGCCGGATTCGGTGGTGTTGGATACGACGAAGCGGAAATTTTTGTCCTTTGCCAGCGCGAGGAATGCGGCAAGATCGGTGTGGGGATCCACACAGCGGGAGACCGATCCGATCACGGTCTGCTCCACCACTTCCTTCCCGTTTTCCACGCCGCGGAGAATGTGGGTATAAATGCAGTCCTGCGCGCTCAGCTTTTCGCACATTCCCACGGGGATGGGCTGAACGATGACCGCTTTTGCATCGGACAGGCCGCTTTTGTTCAGTTTATCCAGCATCCAATCGATGAAGGCGCGAAGAAATCCGCCCTCTCCGAACTGGATGACGCGCTCGGTGCCGGGATTCTGCTTGTAGAGTTCGTTGATTTTTTTCATGGCTGTTTGTTCCTTTGCAGTATGAATTTGCATGAATATGCTTTGCTTCTATTATATAACAAAAGCAAGGAAAAGTCAATACCGGAAATTCCGCAACGGGGATCAAAAATAGGGGAAATCAGTATGTATTCTGATGGATCCGGGCGCAGGTCCGCCGGTATTCCGTTGGGGTGATGTTTTCCATGCGGCGGAACAGCTTCATGAAATATTTCTCATCCCGGAATCCGGCCCGTGCGGCGACCTCACCGATGCGCAGACTGGTGTCAACCAGCAGCTTTTTCGCCACATCAATGCGCCGGCGGTTGATGTATTCGATGATGGTAAGCCCCTTGTGACGGCGGAACAGGAGCGTCAGATAGTCCCCGTTATAGCCGAAATGCTCCGACACATCCGCCGGCTGAATGCCCTCGCAGGCGTGCAGACGGATCCATTCGGCCACGCGCTCCACCAGCGCCGCACCTTTATCCCCCGCAGTCAGCTTCTTTTCCCGGCGGCAGTCGTCACTCAGCGACGCGAGAAGGATGGAAATATAGGCATCACAGATCCGGCGGCGATTCTCTCCGTTGGCATATTCGCTGTACTCCGCGTCGATCATCTGCCGGAACAGCACGGTATATTTTTCAAAATGGGCGATGCGGCCGGATTCGGGCAGGATCAGCGCACCGTCTGCCTCCGGCATCTCCTCTACGGAAACGGTCTGCGCATCAAAATGACACCAGAGATGGGACTGCACATCGCTGGCCGGTGCTGTACCGTAATGCTCCACGCCAGCTGGAAGCAGCAAAAACGTCCCCTCTGTCAGCGTGTATTCCCGCCCGCCGACGCAAATGGGATAACTTCCCTCACAGCCGATGAGAAGAACATGGCTGTCAAGAATGCGCCGCGGATGGACAGGATTGCCGACAGCGATGAACTGTCCGGCAGATTCATGGGTAATCTCCGTGAGGATCTCATAATACAACATCTCGGAATATTCCACCTTTTTTCGTGATTTGTCAGTTTACAGCCACAGCTTTCCTGTGGTATAATGAAATCACCAAGCGTTCTCTGTTACCATTATACCACAAATTCACACAATGTCAAGAGAAATCAGGAGATTTTATCATGAAAAATTCACATACTGTCCCGCTCCGCCGTCCGTCTGTCACCGAGGTCGCCGTAAAAGATAGGTTTTGGACACCATATCTCGAAAAAATACGCCAAAAGACCCTTCCCTACGTTCTCGACAAGTTTGAGGAGGTGGGGGCGGTTGATAATTTCCGCATCGTTGCCGGTCTGAAGGAGGGCGAATTCAAGGGCAATCCCTTCTCTGACGGTCTGCTGCTGGAGACGATCCGCGGCGCATCCGATCTTCTGGCTGCAGAGTATGATGCCGCGCTGGATGCCCGTCTCGATGCGCTCATCGAGGTCATCGCCGCCGCTTCCGATGCCGATCCCGATGGTTTTGTCTGCACCAAAACCATCCTGAAATATCCCCATCAGCGCTGGGGGGAAAACGGCGGCGACATCATCATCGCCCACGATCTTTACGACCACGGCGCACTGGTGGAGGCAGGCGTACATCACTATCTCGCCACCGGCAAGACCACGCTCCTGCGCCCGGCAGTCCGCGCGGCCAACTATATCTGCCGCGTGATCCCGCCCCTCGGCATCGTCCCCGGCCATTCGCTTCCCGAGGAAGCCTTTGTCAAGCTTCACTGCCTGTTCCGTGACCACCGTGAGCTGGATGAGTTTGCGTCCGCGCATTCCGTGGATGCGGATGCGTATCTTCGCATGGCGGAATTCTGGTATGATGAGCGCGGCAAGAAGCCGGGCAGCAAAGAAGAGCGCTTCAAGATGTACTACAATCAGAATCACGCGCCGTTCGCCGATCAGCGTGAAGCGCTCGGTCATTCCGTCCGTGCAACGCTCTGTTATACCGGTGCATCCGCCGTCGCACGCGAGGCCGGCCGCGCGGATTATCTGCCCGCCCTTGATGCACTCTGGGAGAGCATCACGAAGCGCAAGATGCATATTTCCGGCGGCATCGGCACGCGCCATGACATCGAAGGCTTCGATGTGGACTACAATCTGCCCAACAATGCCTATCTTGAGACCTGTGCCGGCATCGGACTCGCCTTCTTCGGTGCGGAATTCAGCCTGATCTCGCCGAAAGCCGAGCGGTTCGATGTATTCGAGCGCGCGCTCTGCAACAACATCCTCGCCGCCATCGGTGAGGACGGTCAGCATTATTTCTACCAGAATCCGCTCATTTCCGACGGATCCATCCGCCGCTGGGAATGGCACGGCTGCCCCTGCTGTCCGCCCATGCTGCTTAAGCTTTACGGTGCGCTCGGCACGTTCATCTGTGCGTATAACGATGACGATCTGTTCGTCAATCTCCACATCGGATGCGAATGCAAAACCGACCGCTTCACGCTGACGCAGGAGGATGGCCGCATCACCGTTGACACCAATGGACGGCCCATGAAGCTTCATCTGCGCATTCCCGAATATGCGGAAAATTTTGCGCTGACGCTTGACGGAAAGCCGGCGGATTATACCTGCGAGAACGGATATGCCGTGCTGGATGTGACGAGCGGCACGCTCGCCGTCACCTTTGATGCGCCGCCCCGCCGGATCGCGGCGAATGCTGCGGCGGAGGCTGACCGCGGCATGGTGGCTGTCATGCGCGGGCCGTGGCTGCTCTGCGCGGAAGAGATCGACAATCCGGAGGGCGTTGATTTCACCGTGGCTGAGGATGCCGCCCTCCGTGCGGACGGCGACGGTGCGGTGGGACGCCGTGCGGACGGCGGCGAATTCAGGCTCATCCCATACTATCGCTGGTGCAACCGGGAAAATTCCGGTCGGATGCAGGTGTGGTTCAGGCAGGAAAATATGAAGGATACCAATAATTTGAAGGGAGAACTGTATTATGACTACGAAAAAATGGTGTAAAAATTTTGCGGGCATTCTTGCGCTGATGCTGCTTGCCGGCTGCGGTGAAGCATCCGCGCCGGTCGATACCACCGCCGTCGATACCACATCGCAGACCGTGGAAACAGAGGAGCACCTTCAGACGCCCGATCTTGAAGTGCGCGATTTCGGCGGCAGGGAATTTTGCACAGCAACGTTTGAGAATGGAAACTTCCATTATCAGATTGTTGTGGAAGAAGAAAACGGCGATGTAATGAACGATTCGGTGTTCAAACGCAATCAGTTCGTTGAGGATACCTATAATGTGAAAATGACGCAGCATCTCTATCCTGATGTCTGGGATGGCCGTGTAGCCATGAAAAACTCTGTTGTCGCCGGTGAAGATGCATACGACCTCATTGTAGTTCGCTGTGACTGGGCGCTGACTTATTGGAGTGAGGGGTTGCTCATTCCCGTGGATGATCTGCCAAACGTAAATCTTAACAAGAAATACTGGGACAAATCCATCAATGAATCACTCTCCATCGGCGGCACACAGTACATTGCCGAAGGAGCGTTCAATATGGATATCTATGACGTAATCTACTGTCTCGTGTTCAACAAACAGATTGCTGAGGATGTAAAACTGGATAATCTTTACCAGCTTGTAAAGGACGGCAAGTGGACAATGGATAAGATGCAGGAATATATCACTGCCGCTGCCAATGATCTCAATGGAGACACGGTAATGGATGATAAAGATATGTGGGGTTATATGGCTCATCACAAAAATGTCGCACCTGACTTCTGGATCGGAGCAGGTGTCACAAGCATCGCCAAGGATGCGAATGATGTTCCCTACATCAACATGACCGATTCGCGCTTTGTCGATGTATTTGAGCGCACATTCAAACTGGCGTACGACAGCGGCGCAGTGTATATGACTGAAGGTGACGGACTTGATATTCCGACAGAAATCCGCACCATTTTTGCCGATAATCGCTCACTGTTCATGGATATGTCCTTTAACTACATCGAAAGTCTGCGTGGTATGGACACCGACTTCGGCATCATTCCCTATCCGAAATTCGACGAGACGCAGAAGGATTACCACGCCCGCGTCTGCTACTATATGCCCACCATCGTGCCGATCACCTGCAAGGATACCGATTTTGTCGGCTATATGCTGGAGGTACTCAACTGTGAATCGTACAAGACTGTCATCCCTGCGTATATTGAAGTTGCCATCAAGGGTAAGCATTCCCGTGATGAGGAATCCATTGATATGATAGACCTCATCTTCGACTCCCGTGTCATCGATATTGGTGACTCCACGCTCTGCGGCACCATACGTGACGGTTTCATCTGGACGATGATGAAGAATAATTCCCGCGATCTCGCATCTCAGGTCGCATCGAATGAAGCAAAAATTCTCGAAAAGCTCTCCGTCATGACTGAATAACAAAAACGATTGCCTGTGAAAATCTCACAGGCAATCGTTTTTGCAGTATGACTGATGCGGGGAGAAAGCTGTTATGCTCAGCCGGATCTCAGCTTATTTCCAATCTCCCATATAATCTTTGTTCACCTCGAACAGCTCATTGCACATACTTTCGATCTCCTCAAGGGAAAGCACTGCCGAGCAGAGCGGATCCATATAGACGGCGCGGATGAGCTTGGTTTTATTCTTTTCAACGATGGCATCCACCGCTAAATTCTCCATGAGCGCGGTGTTGTTGACAAGAATCGCTACCTCGTCGGGAAGCTTTCCCACGTAGCACTTGCGCAGTCCGAACCGCGATGCCACGACGGGGATTTCGACACAGGCGTTGGCTGGAAGGTTGGTAATACAGCCGTCGTTGATCACATTTCCGTTGAACTGAATCGGATTTCCGTCGCCGATGACCGCATTGAGAATTTCAGCCGCATATTCGCCGCTGCGTTTATCGGGAGAAATCTCCGCCGTCTTCATCCATTCGTCGATGTATTTATAGTAATTCTGCAGTCTGTCGGTGCGCTCGGCGATGGAGTAGCCGTAGACGCCGGGATTCCAGCCGTGTCCCGGATGCTCGGAGCAATATTTTTCGAGCAGATCGGGACGCTTGCGGAACCATGCGTTATATTCGGAATTGTGTCCCGAGGATTCGGTAACATAGTAGCCGAGGTGCATGAACATTTCGTTTCTGACGCGCTCCCAGTCATATATGGCCGGCTCCTTGACCTTTTCGCGCAGAATGGGGTAAAGATCCTTGCCGTTATGCTTGATCTCCGTAAAGAACGCCTGATGGTTCACACCCGCGCAGGTATAAGTCACCTCAGCGGCAGGAACGCCTGCCCAGTCCGCCAGCATGATGATCGTTCCCTGAACGGAATGGCAGAGGCCGGTCACGGATACCTTGGAGTGAAGCTGCATGGCGCGGCAGAGCATTGCCATCGGATTGGTATAATTGAGGAACAGCGCATCCGGACAGTATTTTTCAATATCATGGCAGATATCGAGCATGACCGGAATATTTCTTGCCGCGCGGAAGATACCCGCCACGCTTCTGGTGTCGCCGATGTTCGTGCTGATACCGTATTTGAGCGGGATCTCAAGATCATAGCGCCAGATATCAAGGTCGCCGTTGAAAATCGTGCAAAGTACGCCATCTGCACCCACAAGTGCTTCGGTGCGGTCGGCGGTCGCAGTGATCGTCACCTCGTTTGCGCCCAGCTTTTCCCTGATATGCTCACAGACACGCAGGCTGTATTCGAGCCGTTTCGGATCGATGTCCACAAGCGCGATGTGGACGTCATGAAATGCCGGAAATGTGAGCAGATCCTTCACAACATTTCTGGTGAAGGTGAAGCTGCCCGAACCGATAAAAACAATTTTTTTCATGTGTTTTTCCTCCTTGCAGTATATAGCAGCAGATGCTGCAGCATTATTATATCACACCGCAAACGCATAAGTAAATGTTATATTCTGACAATGATATGGACAATTCTGCTATTGACAAAACTGCGAACAGCGGCTATAATAGTATTACAGCAACATAAGAAATTGCACAAGGAGATGAACCGCAATGAAAAAAGAGATATACAACGGCAACCTTTCCGATATTTACGACTCGCGCACCACCAGATTCCTTTCGGTGATCTCCTGCGGCGTACATATGGACTCAAAACACATCACGGTCAGAGAGATCGGCAGAAGCGACTGGCATATTCTATATACGGTAAGCGGAGAAATGCTGGTTGATATAGACGGCGCCAATAAAACACTTGGCACGGGAGATTTCGTGATCTATCCGCCCGGCAAGCCCCAGCGATATGAACAGCGGAGCGGTGTTTGCTATTGGCTGCATTTTTCGGGAATCTGCGTTCGGGAGATCCTGAAGGATGCGGGGCTGTATGACCGTGTGCTGTTCCGCACCGGACGTGTGTCCCATTCGATTCCGCGCATTTTTGACCGGATGATCTATCGCTATGCCACGAATCTGAAGCATCGGGAGCTGTCGCTTTCGGCGGAGCTTGTGTCACTTTTCGCCGAGCTTGGAAAGGCGGCTGACAGTGACAGCTCCGCAGAGCCGGATGATCGGCTCTATCCCGTCATCGTGCATATGAACAAGCACTTCGTTGAGGAGATAAATCTTGATTTTTACGCGCAGATGGTAGGGGTCAGCTGCGGCAGATTTATGCATATGTTCAAGGAAGCCATGGGCGTTTCCGCATATTCTTACGTGCTTGATCTGCGCCTAAGTAAAGCCGCTGAGCTTCTCTTGTCAAGCGAACTGTCGATCGCCGAAATCGCATATGAAACCGGTTTTTCCGACCCTCTTTATTTCAGCCGGATATTCCGGAAGCGATGCGGATCATCCCCCGAAGCCTTCCGCAGCACTGCAGATCCGGATGCCTTCCGGAAATTGCCGGGCGGTGTATGGCGGCAGAGCGGATGCGAGTGATCGTCTCGAGCCCCTTGCATAACAGCAAAAGACTGCTGCGCGGTGCAGCAGTCTTTTCTCATATCACAGAAAACCGTGGGGCAGCGTGGGATCCATGGGGGCTTCCCGCTCGAAATGGGTGGCGATTTCCACCGGTGCGCCGGATTCTGCGCTCCGGAAGAAGCCGCTCATGACCTCCAGCACATGGAGTGTCTGCTTGGATGTGGCGCGTCCATGACGGCCGGATTCGATGGCCTTCGCCAGATCGTCAAGACCGAGGCAGCGGGAATTTTCCGCATAATCGAAGGTCAGCGGATATTCCTCCATGCGGCCTTTCTCGCCGTTATAGAACTGGATCGGCCCGCCGAAACAGTTGGGATCGGGCACATAGAGCGTACCCTTTGTGCCGTAGATCTCGATCCGTGTCTGCCTGGTGTTATACACATCAAAGCTGGTCAGCATGGACACGCTCACGCCCGAATCAAAGTGCATGATGCCCTCGATGTGGGTGGGCGTGTTGACCTTGATGATCTCGCCCACGTGCGGCTCGGCGGTGATCAGCCGCTCTGCATAGGAGGTGCGCGCATAGGCGTACACCGACTTGATGCCGCCCAGAAGATTGATGAGGGCGGTGATGTAATAGGGGCCCATATCCAGCAGCGGGCCGCCGCCTCTCTGATAGTAAAAATCCGGATCGGGATGCCATGTTTCGTGTCCGTGGCAGGCCATGACCGCACGTCCGCCCACGATCTCACCGATCACGCCGTCATCGATGAGCCGGCGGCAGGTCTGAATGCCTGCGCCCATGAAGGTGTCCGGTGCGCCGCCGATGATGAGTCCCTTCTCCTCCGCAAGTGCCACCAGTGCCAGCCCTTCTTCAAGATCCGCGCCCAGCGGCTTTTCCGAATACACGTGCTTTCCTGCCAGAAGTGCCGCCTTGGAGACTTCAAAATGCTGATACGGGCGGGTCAGATTCAGCACGATATCGATCTCCGGATCGGCAAACAGCTCGTCCATCGTATCGTAAAGCTTCGGAATTCCGTACTTTTTCTGCGCATTTTCTGCGCGCTCGCGGATGAGATCGCACACCGCCACAAGCTCCACATCGCGGAATACTTTGGTGAAATTTTCAAGATAGATGCCGCTGATACAACCGACGCCCACCATTCCTGCTTTCAGCATAACGTCCTCCTTAATCCAGCCGCTTCGGCTCTGCGAAACGGGAAATGTCCATATTTGCCGCCGCTTCCTTGCTGTCCGCCGCCCAGAGAAGGCCGCGCTTCATCAGAAGCTGTCCGTCCGCCGCCTGATCGAACACGTCGTCGTGATGACCGAGGGAGCAATAGAAGATCCGGCCGAGTCCCCAGTATTTTGTCCACGCCACCGGCATATCCACCGGCTTGTTCATGGCGTGGAAGCCGTTGACCGTGGGGAAATGGGTGGTTGCCAGCACCTCCACTGCCGGGTCAACATGGAGATAATACTGCTCGGAGCAGATCTTGAAATCGTGCAGTCCGTCGGTCAGATAATGGCCGTTGTCGATGCCGTCCGCTCTCGGCGGGATATGGCAGATGTTCACCATATACTCCACACCATCGTTGCCGGGATGTGCGACCCACTGGCCGCCGGTGATGAACTGCCAGTTGGTGTCCTGCCGGAATGCATCGTTCATGCCGCCGTGACAGCCCGCCATGCCGACGCCCCGGCTGACCGCATCCGAAATGGCCGCAGAGCATTCGCCGGGCAGAGAGGACATGGTAAAGCAGGGCACGAGCAGATCGTAGCCGAGAATATGCTGAACGTCGTCAAGCCCCTCAAGGCTGTTCTGAATCTCCGATGCAACGCCGCCTTCGCGAAGCAGGCGTGCGAAACGGTTTGCCACCAGCTCCGGCTCATGACCCATCCAGCCGCCCCAGAAAATCAGTGCTTTTTTCATTTGTTTCATCCTTTCCCGAATGTTTTGTTCCTGCTGATTCTATTTTACAGGATTTTCTGCGATAATGCAAGCGATTTTGCAAGAAGAACAAAAATTGACGATAATTCAGAAAAAAATGACGAATGAGGGTCAATCGGACGCCATCAGACTGACTTCCCGCCGCATCCTCAGGCTTGCAAGCTCCGCATCGCCGAGACGCATGGTATCAACGGTGCTTTCCGGCAGACACACCGCCGGCGTGCTTCCTTCGGCAAGGCATTTTGCGAAATAGGTGATCTCGTTTTCCAGCGAGCTTTGTCCGTTCATGAAGTCCGGGAAGGTTTCTTCAGTGATCGGATCGCGCACGCCATCGTCGGTATACAGCCGGACATTTGTGCCCTCGCATCGAACCACGGCGTGCTCAAAAACCGCATCGTATCCGCTCATAAACGGCAGATCGCGCACATTCCGCCACCCCGCCGATGCCGTCACGCCGAGACCGTCCGCATACCGGTAGACTGTTGCGCACTGCCTGAGACTTCCCACCGTGCAGACACTCTCGGGCAGTCCCAGAAGATGGTTGATGATGTCCGTCTCGTGAATGTGCAGATCCTTCAGTGCACCGCCGGATTTTGACGGATCGAGCAGCCATCCGCCCACACTCCAGCCGGGAACGGTGGAATGGCGGTACAGATCAAGCTGGGTGAGCATTCCGAAACAGCCGTCCCTGATGCAGGCGCGCAGGTAGGCGTATGCTTTTCCGAATCGGAGCGGATGGCCCACCATCAGAAGCACGCCCCTTTCCCGCGCCATCCGGCAAAGCTCCTCTGCTTCGGAGGTTGCCGCCGTGAAGGGCTTTTCGCAGAGCACGGCGATCCCCCGGGAAAGTGCTGCCTTCACCGCATCATAATGCAGAGCGGTTGGCAGGCAGATGCTGACCGCATCCGGCTTTTGTTCATCCATCATGGCGAGATAATCCCCATAAAACGGTGCCGCGTACTGCTTTGCCAGCGCAGTGCCGGTCTGCTCATCCGTGCTGCAGACGATCAACCGTGCGCCGAGGGAATGCCAGATCTCCAGATGCTGTGCGCCCATGAAACCGGTGCCGATGACAGCGACCGTGAAGCTTCTCTCTGTCACTGGGAATCGGCCTCCCTGCACCATTCATCGAACAGCTCCACGTCCTCGCGCAGTTCATCCTTATCGCGCTGGAAAATGCCGATGGCGCCGATATCGTCCGGCTTGAGGGCAGAGAAAACAGTATTGTACGCATTTTTGATGCAGGCGCGGATCTCCTCCGGCGATTTGCCGAGGAACATCTGACCGCCGGCGAACAGCTTGTAGGCGATGATGGGCTTGCCACAGTCCTTCAGCGTTTCCAGCATGACGGGCGGATCGCAGGCGTAGAATTTGAGCGTTTCCTTGGTTTTGCCGGTGATGAATCCGCTCGGCTCGCCTTCCCGATGACGGCGGCTGTTGTACATACAGGTGACGAGAAAATCCACGTCCCAGCCCTCGTCAAGGGCAAGCTTCACCACATCGGGGCGATGCGTTCCGAGTCCCACCGGGATTCCCATGGAATGATAGCTTGCAATGCGGGCTTTCACCTCATCCGCCTTGCCGCTCTCATAGGCAAAATCCGTGGTCGTGCCCTGATGATAGATGCCGATGGTGTTCTTCAGCGACAGCATCTGCCGCATACTCACGTTCTGGTTCATGGGCATATAGGGCTGAAAGATCCACTTCATTTTGCCGCCGGCGCGTTCATATTCCGCAAGCAGGCGGATGATGAACGGATCGGCCAGCGGAAGCATACAGTTGATGCCGCTCTCCTCGACGGCAAACAGCGTTTCGAGGATCTTCGATGCGGTGTAGAATTCCATCATCTCCGCACCGGTGGTTTTGTCCGTGATATAGGAATGGCCGTTGAAGGGATTGTCGCCCACGATGAGCTTTGACAGTTCATGGCCGAGAAAGTTTACTTTTTTCATAAGATATCCTGTTCCTTTCCGCCGCACAGCTTTGCGGCTGTCTGATATTATTTTACATCAATGCCATAGAAAGTACAAGAAAATTTGCATCCGATTTCAGCAATAACGCAACAACCTGCACCGATCGTTCATCGACCGGTGCAGGCTCCGATTCAGTCATTTTTTCCGGATTCGGCGGGAGATTGCTTCTGGCTTTGCAAATATTCGGTGGGAGACATACCCATGGTTCGGCGGAACGTGTTGTTGAAGGTGCGCACATTCTGAAAACCGCTTTCCATGGCGGCATGAGTCATGCTGCACCCGGATGTCAGCAGCTGTCTTGCATTGTCGATGCGCAGCTCGCGGATGTAGTCGGCAAGGCTGATGCCGGCGTATTTCAAAAAGAGAACGGGCAGCTTGTTGCGGGTGAAATACAGGCTTTTGGCGATGGAGCTGACGGTGATATCCTCTCTGAAATGCTCGTTCACGAACCGGAAAACGGTGTGGAATTCCTCAAGCTCGGATCGGTCGGTGGTGTCCGCGTCGGTGCTGGGAAAATGCTGGGCGAGCAGGCAGTAGAGATGGACGCAGAGGGATTGCCCGGCGGGATCGGCATGATCGGTCGGGGAGCTCAGCCATTCAAACAGGGTATCGACGCGCCGGCACAGCTCTGGATCGGCCTCGATCTCCCGCCGCGGGATGAACACCTTCGCGCTGTGGGGCGACACATGGAGGGCCTGCAGACTGCGCGGCGACAGCTGAAAGACCATAAATCTTGCGTAATTCGCGGACGGACGGAACTGATGGGTAACCCGCGGGCCGGTGACGATCATGTCCCCCGGGCCGGCATCGTACAGCGTGCCGTCCACAAGGAAGCTGCAGGAATGCTCCAGCGGAAATGCGATCTCAATGTTGTCATGCCAGTGCAGAAGCGCATTGGCGGAGAAGCAGGTGATGCGATGACAGACCGCATCGCTTGTGTGGATCTCGTGATGCAGGCCGGAGATGGCAGATGCTTTGCTTTCCGGCGGACGATTTGTTTCGGCAGATTGCATGGTTTCCTCTCCTGACAGATTTCGGTTGTTTGATTCTATTATACTGATTTTTTCGCTGTTTTTCAAGAGGACGGCGCAAATGTTCACGGGATATTCATGATTTGCGCGGAGATGGTGTGAATTCCAGCAAAAAAGCACCGTTTTCACCAATGTCATTAAGTTTTAACTCATCCCGTTAAGAAATCACAACAACGCAACACCCATCGAATCAAAATCGCATTCGATGGGTGTTTTTTTGATAATAAAAAGTCTACCATAGATTACTCCATGATAGACTTTTGACTTACATTCAGTTCACTTCGATCTTTCCCTGTGCATCGTAGATTGCCTTAAAGACTTGCACGGAAATATTTAAGTACGGAATATTTTCCGGAACATATGCCATAAGATCGTTCCAGTTATCAGTACCGCGATTATTCTCCGGATTAAAATGGAACTTAAACGCACATTGGTTTTGCGCTACGATGTCTCCATCCAAAACATCGTCAGTTACTTCAAGTAAAACTGTTACATAAATATCTGTTTCTTCGGCATATGCGTCGAAACAATGAGCAATCGCCTTTGCATAAATCCTGCGAATCAATTTTTCCACATCATCGCTGATGATCAAGCATTTCAGATCGATAGAAAATTTCTGCAAATTTTTCTTTTCTTCGTTGGTAATTTCTCGCAATGGCTTGTTGTCCACGCGAATATATGAGGTAATGGTTTTCATAGTATACACCTACTCCCGAATTTATTCAAAATACTCGCACATCCGTCTCAGCATCGCCGCAACCTCCGCACGGGTCGCGTCGGCGGTCATATCGCGCATATCACTGCCGATTCCGTCAAACAGACCGTTCGCGTCTGCCCAATTCACATCATTTTCTGCCCAAACACTGCAATCATACTGCGCGACCATCGGCAGAGCAATACCGTTGTCCATGCCCTTGTACGCCGCATAACGGTGAATAATTGCCGCAACTTGCTCACGGGTCAGCGCATTTTCGGGGTTAAACAGTCCCTCGTAGCCCTGTACGATGCCGTTTGCGGATGCCCATTTGACTGCTTCGCTGTACCATTCATCGGCAGAAACATCGAAGAAGTCCACGGCACTGTCGGTGATCGGTTCACCCTCCAGCCGCCACAGGATCGTGACGAGCATGGCGCGGGTGGCGGTTGCATCGGGGGCAAAGGTATCGTTTTCAATCACACCGTTCATGATGCCGTTTTCGGTGACATACGCAACATCTTCATAGAACCAGTCGTTCTCGGTCACATCGGAATACGGATTCACCCATGCGGTTTTAACGAAAATGGCTTCGATGGTGTGTGCTTTCTTCACATTGTCAAAGGTGTAGACACTGACAGCACCGACGCTTTCGCCGTCAACAAGCACGTCGGCAATGGCGTAGCCTTCATCGGGCGTGATGTTGTAGGTCACGTCCTTGCCGCGCTGAATCTGCGACACACCTGCGTCGGAGATCGTGCCGCCCTCGGTGACGGTCGCGGTGACGTCGAATTTCTGATTCATCATCATGTACATCAGCATCGCCATCCAGAAGTCGTTGTCGTCCTGCTTGATTTCCTCCCACAGTGCGGTCAGTGTGGTGTCGGTGGTGACGGTGTAGGGGAACTGCACGATGGTCACACCGTCGGCAGACCAGCCGAGGAAGTTGTAGCCGGCCTTGACGGGCGCGGTCGGTTCGGGGATGTTATTACTAACGAACACAGTCCGTGTAAAGACAGTATCTCCGTTATTAGGATTGAAAGTCACAGTAACAGTTGCTCCGATATTACCATTATCATCACGATTTATATCATCATCCAGATATTGATCTATGCTCTCATCCTTGAACGTACCGCCAGTAATGCTTGCATTGGTGCTGTTTGTGATCACTACGCCGTCAACCGCACCGCCTGTAACTGTAAGGCTGGAATTTTCGTCAGTTCCCGTCGAAAGATTACCCGAAACGGTACCGCCGCTCATAGTGATCTCGGATGCTTTACCGGATGAGACATTACCGGTGATCGTACCGTTTTCAATGGTGAGGTTATCATTATCACCAACGCTGACATTACCTGTAATTGAAGCGGTGCCTTTGATCGTGACACTGGATTCACTATTGTTATTAGGCGCTTGCGAAACTATATCGCCAACAAATGTACCTGAAGAAATAACAACTGTTCCGTCATGACCAAATTCAATGGCTTTTCCAGTTTCTTCGGTTGCAGTTACATTTACATTGTCACTTGATATTTCAAGAGCCGTTGAAGTGAATATACCAGTTTTTGTAGAATCGATATCAACATTGGATGAGTTGGTTATTGATACTTCACTACAATTGATACCGATAGATGCATCAATTTCTAATTTACCTTCGCTTATAGTAAGTTTATTTGATGCAATGCCGGAAGAATTTTGGGTGTCAGCCACATCTACTGTTACAGATGTATTTTGACCGGAAATGTCGATGTTATTATATGCCGATATTGCCTTATCATATAAACCGGTTGATGTTGCCTTAACTATAGCATTGTTTATCTTTAGCGAACCCGTGCTTGCACTGATAGCTTCACCTATGCTGGCAGTATTGTCAGAATAAACCATATTGGATTCTACCGAACAATTCTCTATGATCAAATCGCTTTCAAGTGTTGCCCATATACCGTAAACAAGCATATTAGCCATATTCTCATTGACAGCAACAGTAAGATTGCCGTTGCTATCGCTGGTTATTGTCAAGTCACCAAATGATACAATACCTGCAATGGCAAGATAATTGTTCCATGCGCTTGGTTTATAACTATTGGTAATCGTAATTTTACTGTTTCCGATCAACTTTATTGTCCAAGCATTGGTGTCGTTAATAAATAAAGCAGATGTTAACAGTATGCCTTCTTCTTCCGAAATTGTTAGGCAATCGGAATCTTGGTTGGTTGTTCTCGACAATACAGCATTTGAGAGCGTAATAGTCCGATTCGAAAAATCAATCGTAACTCCATCACTGTTATCAGTATCATCCGTGGTATATGCCGTCCCCGCAATATACACGGTCGCGGTGTCCTCCGCAAACACCGCCGTCGGAAGCACTGCCAGCACCATCACAACAACCAGCAGTACCGCAAAAA
>SVSO01000345.1 GCA_015064195.1 Oscillospiraceae bacterium | reverse complement strand
ACGCGAAAATACCCGCGCAGCCCTCGCGGTAATACCACTCGGTGAGCGCACGCACTGCGCCGTAGTCAACGGTGCCGTCGGTGTTGTAGGGGGTAATCATGACCGGATATGCTCCGGGGATTGGTTTGAACATGGGAGGGCCTCCTTCATATTGGTTTAACATAGCCGTACAAACAGATTTGCGAAAACCGAATGTGTTTCGTTTAAACGGGTATTTTTACCCTACTTCAGCTTCGCGCGGAAGCCTTCCACCTTATGGAACGTCTGATAATTCGCGTCGTGGAAATTGTGCGCCTGATTGAGGGCGACGCGGTTGGTGTAGTAAATATCCTCGCCCTCGATGAAGAAGTCGATATACTGGAAGCCGACCATCTCTGTATCTGCATCGCGGAAGTCGATCAAATGCTCTGCAAGATGCCAGTGACGCAGGTCGTCCGACCAGATCAGCGACAACAGATTGCGCAGCGTCCTCGGCTCGTCCAGCGCCCACGAGACGATGGCGATGTATTTGCCCGTTACCTCGTCGCGGATGACATCCCACTTGGAGGCCGTCGCAGGGAAGTCGATGACATCCCCAAAGACGAGCGCACCTTCGGGATTGTGTACGTCGTAGCGCAGCAGAAGGGCTTTCCGATCCGAGCAGCGCAGAAAATCGTAGACCGTGCCGTCCGGCGCTTCGACCATGGTACCCTCGATGCCGTAGCAGAATCGATCCAGCCACTGGGGCGCGGATTCGGCAACGTTCCACATCTCCGAGCAGACCCAGCTTGCGGGATCCAGCAGATCAGCATCCGCGGGAGCGGATACCACAGCATCGGAGAAGGGTTTCTTCGCCCACGAGCCGAACTGCAGGTCGGTCATGATGCGGCCGTCCTTTTCGAGCACCGGCATGGGCGCACGGTGACAGCCGCACCAGCGCGGATCGGATGCGCCGCGCAGGATGACGGTGGGCAGCGTCCAGTTTTCGCCGAAGTCGTCGGAGCGGCCGATGAGCAGATCGCCGTATTCGGTGGAGCAGCCGATCATGTACAGCTTTCCACGGCAAAGGAACATCTTGCCCCAGAAGCAGGGGAACAGCTCGGTCAGATGCTGCCACGTTCTGCCGTCGTCGCGCGACTCGTAGATGAGCGTGAGATTCTGCGGCGTGCCGCTGGCGAAAACATCCATGGATGCCAGCAGGCGGCCATCGGGCACGCGGATGACGGAGGGCGAGCAGAGATAGTTGCCGGAGAATTCGTATTCGCGGTCATCGGGATGGAGATAGTTGATGACCGTGCCGGGGACGTCGCCGGTGCGCACGAGGCGGCGGCTGGATTTCACGCCGTCATCGCGCTCGACCCAGAATTCGTAGTCGGTGGCATCGGTGAGGCCGGTAACGGTTCCGGTATAGCCGTCGAGGGAGACACCGTGCGTCTGAATATCGCCGCGGATGTGCCAGAACAGGCGATAGGATGCGTTTTGGGCGGCGAGATCGATAAAATCGAAGGTGAAGGAATTGGCTGCGGGGGAGATGCGACAGATATACGGCTCGCGCATACGCGCAGGCTCGTTGAGCGGAACATAATGCTTGAAGCTCCAGGAAGTGACTGCTTTCATGGGATACCTCCGTGTGAAATTAAGATTGTCATACAAAATTATAGCATGAATCGGGCACTTTGTCAAGAGGCGGAGAAAAAATATATTATTATATTACAATTTCTCGATTTATACTTGACAAGAGCTAAATTGTATGATAAAATTGATGTGTTGGTAAAAATAATTTCTGTATTACAAAGTATTAAGGAGGAACCAACATGAACCGTAAACTCACATTTGCCCTCGCCATGCTGCTCCTTGCAAACACTGTTGCGGGATGCGGCACGACCCCCGCAGTGGGAGATCAGACTGACGCTCCCAACAGCGAAACCACGCCCATCGAAACCGGGATTCCCGGCCCCGATATTGCTGCCATCGACGGCGGCGGACGGGATTTCACCTTCATCGGCAGGCTTGCCGATGGTTCGGATTTTTGTTTCCCGAATCATGAGATCCTTGCTGAAGAGCAGACCGGCGATACCATGAACGACGCGGTCTACAAGCGCAACCTTTTTATTGAAGAAAAGTACAACATCAACATCGTCGCGCTTGAAGAAGCGCGTTTCGATGTTCGCACCAAGGCGAGGAACGCCATCAAGGCAGGCGATAATACCTACGATGTCATCATGGCTAACACCGAATTGGCTTTTTCGATGCAGCTGGAGGGCGCATTCTACAATGTGGATGAGATTCCGCAGGTGGACATCTCGAAGCCGTGGTGGCAGGGGCGTGTGCTGTTCTGGGTGAAGGTCATGTATGGCATTTATCAGATACGTGAGATGGTGTCTGATTTCGGCATCATCCCCCCGCCAAAGTATGACGAAAAACAGGAGAGCTATGCCTCCTATGTCCATACTGGCCACAGCTCCTCCATTGGCGTTCCAGTGACGAATGACGATCTGGCACTGACCGGCGCGATTCTCGAGGATATGGCGTACCAGTCCTATGTGAATGTCCGTCCGGCGTTCTACGATATCACGCTCAAGGGCA
>SVSO01000344.1 GCA_015064195.1 Oscillospiraceae bacterium | reverse complement strand
TGGACAGCGTGAAGGAGACGCTGTCGAGGGCCTTCTGCTTATCGTTGTTGAGGACGGTCAGCTCCTTGACATCGAGGATGGGCTTGATGAGCGCGGGATCCACCTCCGGGCGTTCGATATCGAGGGAGATGGGGTGGCCGACCATCAACTCGGTCAGCTCGCGGGCGTTTGTTGCGGCGGTATCGAGGGTTTTCACCGATTGGCCGCGGCGGAGGATGGTGACGCGGTCGGAGATTTCGAGAACCTCGGCCATCTTATGGGTGATGATGATGATGGAGCAGCCCTGCTTTTTCATGCCGCGGAGGATGTCAAACAGGATGCGGATCTCCTGCGGGGTGAGGACGGCGGTCGGCTCATCGAGGATGAGGATCTTTGCGCCGCGCACGAGCACCTTGAGGATTTCGCAGGTCTGTTTCTCGGAGACAGACATGTTGTAGACCTTTTTGTCGGGATCGAGCTTTAAGCCGAATTTCTCCTCCACGGTGCGGATCTTGGCGGCCATGGCCTTACCGGAGGTGAAGAACCCGGAGTCATCGGTTCCGGCGATGATATTTTCCTTGGCGGTCAGGACATCGACCAGCTTGAAGTGCTGATGCACCATGCCGATGCCGGCTTTGATGGAATCCATCGGGGAGGTAAAGGTGACGTGCTGTCCGCCAAGCTCGATGGTGCCTTCGTCAGGGGTGTAGATACCGGAGAGGATATTCATGAGCGTGGATTTACCGGAGCCGTTTTCACCGAGGAGCGCATGAATTTCGCCCTCGCGCACATCAAGGTTGATGTTCTGGTTTGCCTTGACTGTGCCGAAGGATTTTGAAATTCCTGTCAGTTTTACGCAAATATTGTCCATTGTCGGGGCTTCCTTTTTTCAAAAGAAATAGTTATTTATATTATAGCATACTTTGTCATGAATAGTCAATAGTTTAGTAAAAATCCGCGGAAAAATCTTTTTCCGCGGAGAAAGGTTGACAAAAATCGACATGTGTGCTATAACAAAAGGTGCAGATGATGACAGGTCGTTCCCCGAAAGGGGGTGATGCTGTATGACAGTAACAGAAGTCATTGCGCTTCTCTCACTGCTTGCAAGCGTCATTCTTGGCGTGATTCGCCTTTGCTGGGACATGTTTGGCCCGCGCAAATAAGCCATCGCAAAAGGAAACGCCGCTGTCATAGCTGACGCGGCGTTTCTCGACACAAATATAGCGGAACGACCGCCAGTGGCGTGGCATGTCATTCATCTGTACTTATTATACCACATTTCGCATGTGGTGTCAATGGGTTTGCGGGATTTTCCTTCGGGAAAATCCCGCATTTTTTACTTCACGCGTCTGAACCAGAGCAGTTTTTCCAGCGGCGAAGCGACCTTCGTCACGGTATTGCCCTCGTAGACATTGCCGTCTTCGTCCTGCCATTTGCCGGCGGGGAAGGTGACATCCTTCTCGAAGGTGCCCTTGGTGATGATCGGGCAGACGAGAATGTCCTCGCCCAGCAGGTATTCGTCCACGATCTCCTCGTAGCCCTTGTGCGGGTCGGCGTATTCCAGCGCGCGGAGGATCGGCTCACCGGTGCGCTCGGCATCGGCGACGAGGGCGATGATCTCTTCCGCCATGGCCTTATGCAGCTGTGCAGCCTCGGCGACGATCTTATACGAGCGTTCGGAGAGTGCGCGCCACGGTGCCCACGAGAACTGCATCATCGGGAAGAGCGCGGATGCCTGCGCCATGCGGATGAACAGCTCCTCGTCGATCTGGAAGCCGGGGCGGTGATTGAAGCTCCACTCGCCGCCGCCGATCATGTCGGGGCAGATAAAGGGATGTCCCATGAGACCCTGCATGATGGAGCAGGGGAGCAGCGTATTGATGCCGTCGTGATCCCAGAGGTGGCCGCGGTCGCAGAGGCGCTGGATGGTGGCCTTGCCGCCGCCCTTGAAGGTGTCCTTGTATTCATGGAACGCGTACTTCGCGCCGACCTCGTTCCACGCGAGATTGAGCGCGGCGGGGTCGTGATCGTCTGCGGGCGTGCCGTTCTTGACGTTTTCGGGGCGGTACATGGAGTAGGAGCCGCCGTCGAATTTGAAGCCGTCCACGCCGTATTCGTCCATGAGGAAGCGGAGCTTGGAATTGAAGTAGTCGCGGTCGCATTCCTTGCGGAAATCGAGGATGGCGGAGTTGCCGTTCCACCAGGAAACGATAGCGACGCTGTTATTCTTTGTGCGCAGGAAGAGCTTGTCCCACGTTTCGGGATTGAAGTCGCGGCGGGTATCCATGATAAATTCCTGACCGTCGCAGGTGACGAGCGGCGTGACCCAGAGCATGACCTTGAAGCCCATTTCGTGCAGCTCATCGATCATGGCCTTAGGCTCGGGGAACTTGTGGAAATCCCATTTCCACTGGCCGTAGCGGGTATGCCAGCCCTCATCGATGATGAGGATGCCCGGCTCAAATCCGTGGGAAATGATATTTCTCGCGTAATCGAGGATGCCCTCCTGCGTGGGATGATAGGTGAATTCCATCCAGGAATTGTACTGTGCAGTCTGGAAGAACTCGCGCGGCAGCTGCTTGCCCTCAACGC
>SVSO01000343.1 GCA_015064195.1 Oscillospiraceae bacterium | reverse complement strand
AGTCTGTCCGCTATCGTCGCCATTCTGCATAAATTGTTCCATAAAAGAAAGTGAACCGTCTCTGCAAAGGCGGTTCACTGTTTTTGAAGTGCTGACTTCAAATTCATAAATTGTTCTTTGTCAGCGGCAAGCCGTCGGCCTGCCACATCTTTATTATACCACAATCCCACGCATCTGTCAAGATGCGCGGGAGATTTTTTTACACATTAAACCGGAACAGCACGATGTCGCCGTCCTTGATGACGTATTCCTTGCCCTCGGAGCGGATGAGGCCCTTCTCTTTCGCCGCCGCCATGGTGCCGCATTCCATCAGCTCGTCGAAGCCGATGATCTCCGCACGGATGAAGCCACGCTCGAAATCCGAGTGGATCTTGCCGGCGGCCTGCGGTGCTTTCGTGCCGGCGGTGATCGTCCATGCGCGGACTTCCTTCGGGCCGGCGGTCAGATAAGAGATCAGACCGAGCAGGGTGTAGCTTGCCTTGATGAGGCGGTCGAGGCCCGATTCCTCAATGCCCAGATCGGCGAGAAATTCGGCGCGCTCATCGCCTTCCAGCTGCGCGATCTCCGCTTCGATTCCCGCGCAGATGGGCATGATCTGTGCCTTTTCCGATGCGGCGTATTCGGCCAGCTTCGCATAGCCCGCGTTGTCCGACATATCCGAGCCGATCTCATCCTCCGCGATGTTGGCGGCGTAGATGACGGGCTTCATGGACAGCAGCTGGCAGTCGTGCATGATGGCAAGCTCGTCCTCGTCATAATCGAGGGAGCGGGCGCACTTTCCGGCCTCAAGCCCCGCCATGACGCGCTCCAGCAGTGCCAGCTCCGCGCCGAGGGTCTTGTCGCCCTTCATGGCCTTCTTCACCCGGTCGATGCGCCGTTCCAGCGTCTCCATGTCGGCGAAGATCAGCTCCATGTTGATGGTCTCCAGATCGCGCATGGGATCGATGGAGCCGTCCACGTGGATGATGTTGGAATCCTCAAAGCAGCGGACGACGTGGATGATGGCGTCCGTCTCGCGGATGTGGGAGAGGAATTTGTTGCCCAGACCCTCGCCCTTGGACGCGCCCTTGACAAGGCCCGCGATGTCCACGAATTCGATGACCGCGGGGGTATATTTCTCGGGATTGTACATCTCGGCCAGCACATCCAGCCGCTTGTCCGGCACTGCCACCACGCCCACATTGGGGTCGATGGTGCAGAACGGGTAGTTCGCAGACTCCGCGCCCGCGTTGGTGATTGCATTGAATAATGTAGACTTGCCCACATTCGGCAGTCCCACGATACCAAGTTTCATATTTATGTGATCTCCTTTTGGTGATAGATGTCAGTATTCTATTTATTATACCACACTTCATGTTTTTTCACAAGCGGTTAGGGAAAATTTCCATCGGATAATTTGTAAATTTTTGATTATATCAAAACCACGTCCCGGGAGACAATTGCCTGCCGGGACGTGGCTGTTATTACGGATTCGATGCCAGAAGCTTTTCAAAAATGACGCGGATCACCTGATCGCGCCCGACGCGGGTGAGCGTTACCACGCCGTCGATCGCCTGCAGAACCTTCTGGTTCGCGGTGATCTTGCCGATGCCGTAGCCGTCATCGGGCACTACAAGGAAGGTGGTGTCCTTGCCGTACTTCACCTTTTCATCGGTGAGGATGACCTGACCGCCCTCGGTCGGCTCCACGGTGATGTCGTATTCCTGCTTCATCTTCAGAAGCAGCATGATATAACTTGAAAAGATGCCGGATTCCTCCTCTGCCTGCTTCTCCGTCCATGCGATCATGATCGGGGACAGGCCGGTGACGGTAAATACCAGCTCATAAGAGCCGTCTGCTTTCTGACGCACGAAGCATTCGGGATGCTCCATATCGCCGGGGGTTTTACCGTTGAAGGACGACGTGAACATATGCACGACCGTGTATTCGTGGGTATCCGGATGCGTTCCGTCGGGGATGTCAGCGGTGACGGTCAGGCGGCCGTCTGCGGGGAAATTCGTCTCGTCTGCATCCACCCAAACGCCTGCGGGGGTATTGTATCCGAGCTTTGCATCATGCAGTACCGCGTCGATCATTTTCCCGGCTTCCATGTGCGTTTCGATCTCAGCCAGCATGGCGGCTTCGATCTCTTCAACGGTGTCCAGAGTTTCCATGGCCTTCAGCTCCTGCGGGATCGCCTCCTCGGTGAATTCCTCCAGCTTGACGAACGGCGTGACGCTTTCCGAGATGGTATACGTGCCGCCCATGAAAACGCGGAAGCTCACCTGACCATCCGCGATGATGCCGTCCTGCACCGTTCTGTCGGGAGCGGTGATCTTCGCCGTCTCAAATGAACAGGGCAGGCGGAGCTGTGGCTGGCGTTCCACCAGCACATCGCTGTGCTGTACCGTGACGGTAAAGCTGCCGGTCTCCTCACCCGAGCGGTCAACGGCAAGTCCTGCGTTGAAGCCGCCGCCTTCCGCTGCCGCGGCGGAAATGCACAGCAGGCTGCAGAGAAGCAGCATCAGAAACGGAAGAAAAATAGTTTTCAGTTTCATTTTTTCATACCTCCTCAGTCAAAGATCCAGCTGCCAAGGGACTGTTCGCTCTCATCCAC
>SVSO01000030.1 GCA_015064195.1 Oscillospiraceae bacterium | reverse complement strand
CGGATGATTTTGAACGGTTCTGCGATTATTTCTGGCGCTTCAGCCGGATTGCGGAGGACGATCGGTATTCGGAGCTCGAGGGAATCTCACTGGCGATGCTGATGCTGATCATTCTGCTGCGGGTGTCCAATAAAGCGGCAGCAAGACCGGACTGCGCGATGCGGTCTGCCTATGTGAAAAAGGCGGTATCGTATCTGTACACGCATTATGCGGATCCGGTCTGCCTTGATGATGTTGCCTGCTTCATCAACATTTCGTCCTGCTATCTCAGCAGTCTGTTTACCGAATATGCCGGATGCAGCTTTGTCAAATTTCTCCGACAACTGCGAATCGACAAGGCAAAGCAAGCCCTCTCCGAAACTAACCGAAGCGTTCTTCAGATCGCACATGACTGTGGATTCGGCAGCATCTCCACATTTGAACGGGCATTCCGCACCGTGGTCGGTATATCTCCAACCGATTTCCGGAAGCAGAACGGAGTCTGACAATATAACAGCCGCTGTGTTATGGCACAGCGGCTGTTTTGCGTCATTCGGCAGAATTTTAAAAATCCGCTGAACATTTTTAAAGAATTGCTTAGCGTTTGGCCTTCCGTTGTGATATACTAAAGCTGTAACAACAAAGGAGGTCAGGCATGAAACAACTATCACTGAGCGGACAATGCAGGCTTCGCTTCTATGATGAGGAAGCGAGACGCCGCGGGATGCCGTCGCCCGAAACGGAGATCGAGGCGGTAATTCCCGGAAATGTGGAGCTTGATCTGATGCGGTCGGGTATTCTGCCGGAGCTGTATCAGGCTAACAACATCAAGCTCGCAAGAGCGTATGAATTCTATCACTGGCACTACACACTCAAGTTCCGTATGCCGGAGCTTTCGGCAGGTCAGCACGCATTCCTGCACTTTTTGGGCGTTGACTGCATCGCAGATTATTCTCTCAACGGTGAGAAATTTGCCCACACGGAAAATGCGCTGATCGATCATCGCTTTCCTATGCCGGATTCGGTGCGAATCGGTGAAAATACGCTGGAAATCGATATCGCCTCTCCGCTGATCTTTGCGGAAGCACAGCCGAACGATGCATTTGAGTGGGCATATCACATCAACTATGAATCGCTGACGGTGCGGAAAGCGCCGTCGCAGTATGGCTGGGACATTATGCCGCGGCTGGTTTCGGCAGGCATCTGGAAGGATGTGATGCTGGAGATTGAGGATGCGAACGAGATTGCCGAGCTGTATCTGGCCACCGTAGATGCAAACAGCGCATCGGCGAAGCTTGGCTGCTCGTTTCGTCTGCGTACCGATGTGCCCTATCACGACGGGCTGATTCTGCGGCTGACCGGCAGTCTTGACGGCGTGAGGGCATTCCGCTATGACCATACGGTTCGCTTTCCAAACGGAAATTTCTTTTTCCGCGTGGAGAATCCGGCACTGTGGTGGCCGCGCGGATATGGAGATGCGCCGATATACGAGATCAAAGCAGAGCTGATCTGCGGCGAAGAGGTGCTGGCAGATTATCAAACTACTTTCGGAATTCGCACGGTCAAACTGGTGCATTCGGAAATCAGCGATGAATACGACGGCGATTTTCATTTTGAGATCAACGGACAGAAGATTTTCTGCCGCGGCTCCAACTGGGTGCCTGCCGATGCACTCCACAGCCGTTCCGCATCCCGGTATGAGAAAATGCTGGAGCTGTTTGCTGACTCAGGCTGCAACATTCTCCGTTGCTGGGGCGGCAATTGCTACGAAGGCGACGAGTTTTTTGACCGATGTGACCGGCTGGGTATCATGGTCTGGCAGGATTTTGCTATGGCCTGTGCGTTTTATCCTCAGACCGATTCCTTTGCCGAGGCAATGAAAGCAGAAGCGGAAGCAACGGCAAAGCGTCTGCGACGGCATCCGTCTTTGATTCTATGGAGCGGCGACAATGAATGCGATGCCCATCTGTGGTCCATCGCAAAGCACGATCCGGACAAGAACCGCATCACACGCGATGTACTTCCGGAGGTACTGCGGCGGGTCGATCCGTTTCGGCCGTATCTTCCGTCCTCGCCGTATGCCACCATGCGCACCATTAAGCAGGCGGATCGGCTGAAATCTACACCCTATTCCGAAACATGGGTATCGGCAGAGCCGTACAAACCGCTGCTTCCGGAGGATCATCCGTGGGGTTCCCGCGATTACTTCAAAAGCCCCTATTATCGGAATCTGCGCTGTCCGTTCATCAGCGAGATCGGCTATCATGGCAGCTGTGACAGAGAATCGATGGAATCCTTCCTGTCACCGGACAAGCTGTGGCCGTGGCAGGGAAATGATGAATGGATCACACACGCCGCAGAGATGTACGGTGAAGCCGGGCCGTACGCTTACCGTATTCCGCTGATGGCGCGGCAGATCTACCAGCTGTTCGGCAGTCAGCCGGACAATCTTGAGGATTATATCTTCATGTCACAGGTATCACAGGCGGAGGCGGATAAGTATTTCATCGAATCCTCCCGCCAGCTCAAATGGACACGGAGCGGCATCATCTGGTGGAACATGATCGACGGCTGGCCGCAGTTCTCCGATGCCGTTGTCAGCTGGGATTATCACAAAAAGCTGGCGTATTACTACATCCGCCAGTCCCAGCAGAATGTGATGCTCTCCTTCGACGAGCCGCGCGACTGGTCGATCCGGCTGTATGCAGCCAATGATACCTTCGAGGAGCAGAACATTACCTACCGTGTAACGGACGGCGACAGCGGTGCACTTCTGCTGCACGGACAGACCCGTGTGCCGTCCAACAGCACGATTGGCGTGAACGGCATCGACATCGCATGGTCGGAGAAACGGCTGCTGCTCATCGAATGGGAGGCGAACGGCATCCGCGGGGTCAATCACTACATTCACGGCACACCGGCGTTTGCGCTCAACGATATGAAACGCTGGGTCAAAACCATCGCCGGATTTATCAGCAGAGACGATATGTATGAAACCATATCGCGTATAATAAAAGAATGAAAGGAGTTACCATTATGAAAAACAGAAATTATTCAGCACTTATTCTGGCACTTTGCCTGCTCGTCAGCTGCGGCGGCGGTGCAGATACACCCGAAACCGTCACCGACACCGATTCGGAAGTGGTGACAGATACCACCGAAGCTGTCACGGAGGAGACAGACGGTCTGCCGGAGGCTGATTTTGGCGGGGAAAGCTTTACCATGCTCATCCGTGATGGCCAAAAATACGAATTTGACGTGGAATCGGAAAACGGCGACATTGTTAATGATGCAGTATACAACCGCAACCGCAAAGTGGAGGAACGGCTCAATATCAAGCTGGAATTTATTTCCCAACCTTGTGCATGGGGCGATGAGTCTACGGCATTCAACAAAAAGGTGCGGCAGGACAGCATGGCAGGTGACAATTCCTATCAGGTGATTGCCGGCTATACGCCCATGATCGCTGCCCTCATCGGCGAAAAGCTGTTCCAGGACTGGAGCACTGTGCCGCATATTGATCTCGACAGACGCTGGTGGGCAAAGGGTATCAATGACACCATGACCATCAACGATCACATCTACATGATCACCGGAGACTCCGCGCTGACCATCTGGTCCTACAGCCGCTGTTTCTTCTTCAATCAGAAAATGGCTGAAACTGTAAGCGATGAGAGCCTGTATGAGATCGTGCATGACGGAAGATGGACATATGATATGCTGGTATCGCTGACAAAGAATGCCTACAGCGATCTGAACGGCAACACAGAGGCAGATGCGGAAGACCGCTATGCCATCGCAACCAATCTCGATCAGGATATTTACGCTTATCAGACCTCCTTTGATCTGCCCATGTACACGGTTGGTGATGACGGTTTCCCCAAGCTGAATATCGCTTCCGACCGGGCGCAGGATGCACTGGAAAAGCTCAATGCACTGTATTGGAATGAACCGGGCGCATTTGTATACAAGGGTGCGACCGAACAGGATTTGATCACGCTGTTTGACGGCGGCAACCTGCTGCTTCTTGCCGCAAGCCTTGAAAATTCCACCGCACTGCGTGAAAACAACACGGAATTTGGTATTCTTCCTTATCCTAAATTTGATGAAGCACAGCCAGAATACCGTAATACACTTGGCGATTCTTATACATCCTTCCTCCTGCCGAATGGCAGTGATATGGAGCTTGCGGGCATGGTGATGGAGGCCATGGCATCCGAGAGCTGTAAGCTGGTCGTGCCGGCCTTCTATGAGGTGGTTTGCAAAAACAAGGTTGCGCGGGATGAAGAGAGTGTGAAAATGCTGGAGCTGATCCGTGAAACACTTTGCTTCGACTTTGTTTTTATGAATTCCAGTACCATGAACTATGCGGCACACACCATGGTGGACTGCTTCCGCAGCAACAATGGCAATCTTCAGTCCAAATATGCATCCAAGCAGGCATTTGCAGAAAAAGCATTTGATAAGCTGCTTGAACCTTACCGTTGAAAGGAGAAACAGACATGAGCGAACGTAATATTCTGCCCATCGGCGACGGAATCTGTGACGATACAGATGCTATTCAGGAACTGCTTGACAGCGGCATTTCCGAGGTATTTCTCCCCGGAACCACCGCACATTATGTGATCAGCCGCACGCTGATCATTCACAGCGGTCAGACGCTCCGCCTGCCACTGATGGCAACCATCCGCCTTGCAGACGGTGCAGACTGCCTGATGCTGGCGAATGCATCCATCGATGACCATGACATTGCAGTCATCGGCGGAATTTGGGATTTCAACAATCTCGGTCAGTCACCGAATCCACTGGCAACGGGGAAATATCAGTGTGGTGAAACCTGCGATGCAGGACACTTTATGGAAGATTACATGGGCGTTGTCATGCGCTTCTGCGGCATCAAACGGCTGACCCTCCGCGACATCACGATCAAGGATCCTGTAACCTTCGGTATCGAACTTGCCCATGCAGAAGAGTTCACAATCGAAAATATCCGCTTTGATTTCAATTTCGGAAATCCTGCAGCTGTCAACATGGATGGCGTACACATTGACGGCTTCTGTCACTTCGGCACAATTCGCAATCTGAAGGGCACCTGCTATGATGATCTGCTGGCACTGAATGCCGACGATTTTCTGAGAGGTCCCATCTCCGATATTGAAGTGGACGGCATCTTTGCGGATAACTGTCACAGCGCGGTACGGCTGTTGTCTACCCGTTCCAGAGTCGAGCGCATTTCGATCCGCAATGTCTACGGCACATACTATCAGTATGCTATCGGCGTGACGCGCTTCTATGCATGGGATGGCATCCGGGGCGAATACGATGCGCTGAGCTTTGACAATATTTTCGTATCCAAAGCAGAGCGATATTCTCATTATTGCAAAGATGGCAGCTATGTGTTCTCGCCGATCTATGTGGATACGGGACTGAATGTCCGCTCCCTCCACATCAGGAATCTTCACCGTCGAGAGATGACCACCGCTGTTCCGCTTGTGACGGTGCTGGCCGGTACGACTGTCAGACGGCTATCCATTGAGCACGCTTCTCAGGAAAATCTCACGGACAAAGAGATCCCGATTCTGCATATTGCGGGCGAGGTGGAGCACCTGTATCTCCGCGATATTGACTGCGGCGGAGACAAGCTTCTCGTGCAGGACGGAGCAATCGGCAGCCTTGATCTCCTCTTGCAATAACAAAACTTCCTATGGTAGTACTATAATTCTGAACTGTCCCAAATTGTTCGGACAGCACAAAAAGCCTCCTAAGGTAGGTAATAAAAAATTCTAAGCAGCAAACTGACTCCGTTTTTCGAGCGGAGTCAGTTTTGTTTTTAGTTGTATTCGCTCACGATTATAAAAGTGAATATACTCAGCAATATGGCAGAATGAAAGTACTGCCGTAAGAGGTGTTCTTAGCTGAGGAGTCCGAATTATATCAGGTATGGCATTTCACATAATCCGGACGGTGCTGAATATCCCTCAAGCATATTCCCCAAAGTATTAGCAACACGAATTCTGATTGTATGAACGCCGCTTGCAAGTGATACCGGAATGTGATACGGAGGAAAAATCGAATCTCCAACAAGGATGTCGTCAATATATACCTTTACAGCATCCCGAACACCGGGCACAACAAGATACTTCGGTTTAAATGCATCATCTATGCTGACAGTAAAGAAGTAGTCGACCGCTCCGGAATAGAAAGGATTTTTTTGTTTTGTCCACGGCATATCGGTTTTTAATACAGACGGACGTTTCGACAGCGTTACCTGTGCATATTCGGGGACATAGTTCTGCATGGAATAGACAGAGCCGTAGTAGATCGGATTTCCGCTTGTTTTGACCTCGATGCCGAAATCGCCGCGCAGGTACAGAAGATCGGGCGTCCATACGTCCGATGTCAGTCGGAGGGAGAGAACATGATCGCCCTTTTCGATATCAAAGCGGTAAACCGTATAGCGGTCATCAAAGATCATAGCCTCTCCGCTGACCGAAAGCTCCGCGCCGTCAAGACATACCGCGCCGATGTGCGATGATACGAATCGGTCGGAGATCAGAAACTCGGCGTCACGGATACTGTCCTCGGCGGCAAAAGGGAAGCGCGGTGTTTTTGTCGGCGGATTGTTCAGCGCTTCAAAGGGCTTCGGTGCGCCGTACGCCGCGAGAAGCGGCGATATGCGCGCCTGCGGCTGAAGCAGTGAGAATCCGCGGCCATCCTCGCCCTCCCAGCGCATCAGAGGAACGATGTTCGGCTTATCATAGATGACCGGCACGCACGCATCGAGATACTGCTTTGGTGCATCGGCAAGCGGCTCGCGGCAGGTATCGAATGTATCGCCGAAGAAAGCCAGCTCGCCGGAGGTAAGCTCGATCGGATGCGCGCAGTCATTGATCCAGAGTGTGCCGGTAAGCGTTTCTTCCTGCTCGATGTTGCCGGCAATGACAACACTCCTGCCGTTATCCAGCCTGCGGCGCATGAACATGAGATCGCCGTCGCCCTCCCAGCGGATGCCGCTTGGGAAACGCTCCTCCATCGCAGCAGGAGTCGTGATCTCCTCCGCCTCGATAAGGATAAGACCGAGATCACGGATAACAGAGCGTTCATTTTCGCTGAGCTTCAGCCCCGGATTGATGACGGCTTTCAGCTCGGATGCTTTTTTGGAGAGACCTTTGATGTCAGAGAGAATATACCCCTGTGGGAATCGGTTGAGCTTTTTCGCAAGATCGAGATAGATCAAACTGTCGCCCGTGCCGGCCCAGATCGCATCGGTCGGATCAAGGAGCGCGAAATCCACCTGCAGGTTTCCCTGCGAGCAGCGACAGGCGTATTCAGCAAGCGTGTCATTGAACGCTTTCATATTGAAATCGGTATGGCTGTGTCTGCCGAAAGAAAGCGGGGCGAAGAATTTGGTATCCCCGCGCAGCTTGTAATGATAGGCTTGGTATACGATGAAGCTGACGCCCTGCATGATCTGCCAGGATGCGATATTGCGAAGATCCTTGTAGGATGCATTCCAGTTGACAGCGGCATACATCTCGCACATAACGCCTTTTTTGTCATTCAGATACGCACACGACTGCGCTTGCTTGGCGCGGAGATCGGCATAGACATCGTAGAAATTTTCCGCACGGCGCAGCGAATCATCCCCGCCCCATACAGCTGCGGAGATATGGAAGCGATCGCGCAGAAAGAGCCTGCCGCCGTTCAGATCGAGCGTTTCATGATCTGTGCCGGGATAATCGCAGTGGATGCCGGCATCGATCGCCTTTCCTTCATGGAATGTGGAATTGAAATAAGTAGTCTCGATGCGGAAGGGGGCGCTGTCGCTCGTGTGGAACGTGTACGCAAGCCCGTTTTTCTGACACCATTCGTAATTCGACTGAAACCATCCCATGTATAATTCACCGCAGTGCTCCCAGTAATCCCTGCTCTGCCAAGAGGGTTCCCGGCGCAGAATCGACGGAAGATACGGCGTGATATCATAGCCGTAGCGCGATTCAAAGGTCGGCTTGAAATGATCGGACCACGGAAAGTATTCCTTCATATCCGAGGTCGGAGAATATACATCGGAGTTGACACGTCTGGAATCGGCATCGGAGAAGAAGCCGACGACGGTCGTGCGGAAATAATCGCCGAACCGCCTTTTGTATTCTTCATAGACATACTGCTGAAACAGTTTAGCACTCTCCGGCTCTTCAAATGCCGGAAATCCCCACGGAACATTCACAGCCACAACGGAGCTGTCGCCCTGCAGACGCAGACGCTTGGGCATCAGATGAGGTGCGATGCTCTGCAGTCTTCCGCCAACCGTACCGGGCGGTGCATCGTAATCATCGTTGATCCAGACACGGAGTCCGAGATCGCGGCACGCCGCAAGGCAGTTTCCCACCATGGAAAACCATGCTTCGGTAAAATAAAGCTCCGGCAGAAAGCCTTCCGGCGGGCGGTTGAACAGTACAATGCCGCCGTATCCCTTTTCCTTCATATCGGAAAGATCGTCATAAAATGCCTGATACGTCAGCTCTTCCGGATCATGGGAGGTGATGTAGTAAAACGGGATCGGTCGGTAGGGAAAGAGTTCTTTTTCGGTGATTTTCAGCATAAGAAGCCTCCATGTTTGTCTTGAGATTGCAATGGCGGATCAGAGGTCAATGGAAGTTGGCATCCAGAAAATCGTCAACAGATCCGTCATATTCCGCTTCGGCAAGATAGCAGAAGCCGCAAAGATTTCCTGCATTGTAGGTGATCAGCGATTTTTTATTCCAATCACACATATCAAAATTCAAATTGCCGGAGACAAATCCGGTCCGGATCTGACTGAGATGTTCCTTCGTCAGATCATAGGCATAAGGTGATATTTTTTTATCTTCGATTCCCGGCAGCATGATCGGATTGTAATAGCCGATTTCCCATGTGTCAAAATCCTTCGTCCGATAGATATAGATCCCGAATCTGTTGCAGGGCAGCTCCGCATTTCCGGTCAGATAGTAATAACCGCGGCTGTATCTGAGCCATGGGCCGCCGATGTAGCGCTCCTTCGGATAAGCTTTGTTATAATCCATCCATTCCCAGTGGATCATGTCCTTGGATGCGGCGAAAAATGCGGTGAACGGAATGCCGTCATATCCGGGAGGCCCCTCCGTTTCCACACACAGCACATACCCGTCAGGGCCTTTGGTCAGCGAGGTATTGAAGAATTTCCAGCCGGGATTGCCAAGCAGTTCACGGCAGGTCCATGTGATGAGATCGCGGCTCTCAAAGATCATCAATGTGCTGCTGTAAAAATGCGGCGGCGTATATTTTGTCCCGATCACATATACGGTATCATTCTCCTGATACAGGGAATAATAATAACAGCCGCGCCCGAAGCGGGAAAGAATCTCTCCGGTCTCTCTGTCACGGATCAACGCGAAAACGGTATTGTTGCTGTTGATGCCGTGTGAGGAATCCTGCAGCTCCAGACGGTAGATCCGGCCGTGGAATTCAAACGGCGAGGATTCACCGCAGGGGCTGACAGCCCCCATCTTCCGGATCACGGGAAACCCGTTCTGCATTACTGTTTGATCGTTATAATTGATCTCAATTGACATAATAATAGATCTCCTGGCAGATTTATCAGTTTTACGGTCAGCGAAGTGTGCCGAAGAACCAGCCTCCTGCGGGAATCTCAATATGATAGATTCCGGACTCATCAAGGTGGATGCGGCTGCACCTTCCAGCATCTGCAGAGACTGACCGTTCTTTGTCATGACTGTCAGAACTTCAGCGGCTTCTTTTAACAGAACCTCGCCGTCTGCAACGGAACGGATCACGCCGCTGTTATTGGTGAAGAGGACGTATACGGTACCGTCATCCGTCTTTGTGAACTGCTTCATCCCATTGCCGCGGACGGTGCACGGCAGGGCTTCATCAAGGAGCACCCCGGCTTCATCGACGGAGCAGATCTTTCCGGCCGCTTTCTTGGCAAACGAGTCAGAGCCGGTAAGATCGATAAACCATTGATAATCGTCGGTCTTGACGCAGTCCTCCTGCACCATATCGAGCGCATCCGGCAGTGTACAGTTGAGGAGCGTTCGGGTTTCCGTGCCGAGCATCGGACCGCTCTCACAGAAGAGCTTTCTGACCGCGGTCTTGACGTTTTTCAGCTTTTCGGCAAAAGAACCGTATACCGGGTAGCCAAGATAGGTGTCGGAATCGAAGGCATCCATCTCAAAGGCAGGCAGCTCCTTCGGCAGAACGACGGCAATGGGGACGATCGGCTTGCCGATATCGGGATAGCGTTCCGTGAATCGGATGAAATCGCGCTTGACGATGCCGTACGGCGACAGCTCGAAATCGTTCCAGTCATAGAAGGTATTGCACATACCCCATTCCTCTGACATGAAGGATGCACCGGCCATATAGGAGTACAGATGGAGACGGCGCTGCATCGAGCGGGAGCTGCCGCCGTTTTCTCCCTCGGTATGGAACGGGAAGTCGCTGGGGCCACCGAGATTCCATTCGTTTGAACCGTCGCGCTGATAACAGCAGGCGGCGAACGGTTCACCACCCCACGGTTCATAGTATGTTCCGAAAGGAATGCGGTATGCTTTGGCCATGCCGCGGGCATAGGCTACCTGGATTCTTGTATCCGGTGTCTGACTTCCGATCTCCGGCATCAGGCGTTTTGCACCGAGCTTTAACTCAATGGGATAAGAAAGATAGAAGCTGTCACAAGGGAGCAGCATTCCGCCCGTATATGCCTGACGTCTGGCGAACAGCATTTCACTGCTTTTTATGAAATCGTCAAGCGACCCGGGACATCCTGCAGCCGCGAGTTCCTCTGCGGTCATGGATTCCAAGAACGCATACCGGAACGGAAAGACGCGGAAAATCGTATCGGTAATCGCCTTCGCCGTCCATTCCGGGCAATGACCCATTTTCAGCTTGTTGAAATCGTTATTATGATTGCTCATCCATTCATGCATCTGAAATCCCCAGAAACGGTCGCCAAGCATATCGCGGTATGCCTGAACGATGGACATATCGTACGGATAATCTTCGATGTAACAGCCGCCCTGCAGACGGTCGATGTAGAAAGGACCGTTCAGCTCACGCGCGACATTAAATAAATCGCCGCCCGGCTTTGCAAGATTATTGAATTTCAGATGCTCGAGACAGGTGATGGCCTCCACAAAGCGGATACCGGCATTCCCGTTGATCAGACCGGCGCGCACCTGCGCATCCCATGTCTGCGGCAGATAACAGTGCAAATATTGAAACATATCTTTCTTATATAGAGTGTGCCATCCGGCACACTCTTTTCCTCCTATACTTGATTGAATATATTATAACATACGGCGAAGTGCTTGGGAATGGTTAATTCTACACACCGGTATCAAATTCTACAACGACTTTGGAATTTTGGTTTACAGCTCTTGCAAATGAAGAATTTTTGGTGTATACTACTTATAGAGTGATCGGAACGAAACCGAAAGGAGGAACGGTATGCGGTTTATTCAGCTGTTATTTCACACATATCCAACGATCATAGAAGCGGATACCGTATTGCATAAATCTGCAGAAAATGAAGCCATTACGATTGAACAATCAGATAAAACGATAACCTTTCTTCTGAGTACCGATCGGGCATACGATATTTCGGATGCGGAACATACCGTGCGGCTTGACAGCGGCAGCATCGTCGTTCTGTTCCCCAAAAAGCAATATCAGATCACACCGGCGTCAAACGATGTCCCATCCTCGGAATATTCTGTTATGGAGATCCGTGCTGTGATACCGGATCTGTCTTTTTGGACCTATGATACGGATGCGGGACATACATTGACGTATGCAACACAGTATGATATCGATAATTTGCGTCTGCTTTTGTCGGAATATATCCGACCGGATGAAAAAACCTATCAGGCAATTCTGGTTTCGGTCGTAAAGCTGATGAATCATTATTATGCAAATACCGTGTCGGAACGTTATTTTGCTGTTGCCAAATGGTATGAAATTGCGGCACATATCGATATATGTACCCGTTCTGCACTGCGTATTCATCAGGAAAAAACGCGGATTATTTCAAGTACCCCCAGTAACGGACGCTACATCCGGCTTGTAAAGCAGTATGTGAAGGAGCATTATCATGAATACCTTTCGGTTCCGCTGATAGCTTCGGAATTGAAGATAACACCGAATTATCTGTCGACGATCTACAAAAAGGAGACCGGTGTGAGTATTACGAATTATATCAATTCATATCGGATATATCAATTGAGAGAGCTTCTGTGTCAAAACAGTGATGCTTCGCTTTCCGAATTATGCCTGTCCGTAGGACTGCAGGACAAACGGTATACACAGCGATTGTTTAAAAAATATTTCGGAGTATCCGTACAGGACTTCAAGAAGATCGAGGAGTCCGGGAATCGGTCTGCGGAGTAGAATTGCGATAAAATGAAAGGAGGATTGCCTTTGATTACAAAAACCTTAGAAAAACTGACAAATGAAAGGAGGACTGCATTTGATTACAAAAACCTTAGAAAAACTGTCCCGTAAAAACGCGGATGCATTCGGCCATGTGCCGGCAACGATCGGTTTCCTCGGCGACAGTGTGACAAACGGCTGCTTTGAGGTGCTGTCTGCTATGACAGAGCAGGGTGAGAGCGGATTTGACGTGGTTTTCGAGCCGGAATCCGGATATCCGGCAGAATTCCGTCGGCTTCTCGCCATGCTGTACCCCAAAGCGCAGATCAATATTATCAATGCCGGTATCTCCGGTGACAATGCGCCGGGTGGGCTTGCCAGGATGGAGCGGGATCTGCTCCCTTACCATCCGGATCTGACGGTTGTCTGCTACGGTCTCAATGACTGCGGCCGTGGAGTCGATGGAATTCCGGTCTATCATGACGCGCTGGTATCGGTCATCCGCCGTCTTCAGGAAGCGGGAAGTGAAGTGATCCTCATGACGCCGCAGCCGGTGTGTACGAGAGTGCATACCCAGCTTCGCGGAGAGGGACTGCGCGCGATCGCCGCACAGCTAACGGACCTCTTCTCGGACGGAACATTTGACCGCTATATGCAGGCGGCGCGGTTGGCTGCAGAAGAAACCGGTACTCCGCTGTGCGATGTATATGCAAAGTGGATGGCGATGCATGAAAACGGCGTGGATATCACCGATCACCTCTCAAACTATCTCAACCATCCGAGTCGGCGTATGCATCAGATGGCTGCATGGATGCTTCTCGATACACTTTTTATCGGAAAATAACAGGCATTCACATTTTTTCAGCCGTTCTTCGTAACCCAAAATTCGTAATCCAAAAAATTAAAACAAAATAAGGAGAATTTACACATGAAAAAGTACACAGTTTATGCACTGCTCGTCGCTATGCTTTGCGGCACATTCGCATCCTGCGGAGGCTCTGTTGAAGAATCACCGGCCACCGATACGGATACGCAGTCGGAATCGGAAACCACCGAGCTTGCGACCGATCTGCCGGCAGATCTCGATTTCGGCGGAGAAACCATCCGCATCGTTAAAAATCCTGCAGTTTTCATGCCGGAATTCAACACGGATGAAATGACGGGCGAGGTCGTGGACGATGCCCTTTACAACAGCTATGTTGCTGTCTGCAACCGCCTGAATGTTGATTTCGAGCTGATCGACATCTGGAGCGATAACGCAAAGCAGGGTGAATATGTTACCGCGATCTCCAAGAGCGTTATGGCGCAGACCTCGGAGTATGATTTCATCTCCGGCTATTCCATGTGCTTCCCGACGCTTGCTGCAGCAGGCTTACTTCAGGATATCCTGGAAACGGAATATATCGACATGGATAAGCCGTGGTGGTGCGGTCAGCTGGAAGACCAGTCCGTCGTCAACGGTAAGCTGTATTTCGCGACCGGCGATATTTCCAATCAGCTGCTCTACAACATGGTCGTCACCTATTTCAACAAAAATCTTTTTAACGATCTGAATCTCGAAAGCCCGTATGCCTTAGTGGATGAAGGAAAGTGGACGCTCGATAAGATGGCGGAGCTGTGCCGCGGCGCATATGCCGATCTGAACGGCAACGGAAGCGCGGATAATGAGGACCGCTACGGCTATTCCGGCAGCGGCGCGGTATTTATCGACGCATACTGGTTTTCCGCAGGCCTCCGCTATGTCGAGATCGATAAGAACGGTAATCCCTTTATCTCCGAGGATATCACGAGTGAGAAAGCTGTCGCACTTGTGGATAAGATGCAATCCATCTTCCACGACGGCTCCAACGATATGACCACCAATCCTGCCGGATCTGCCTTCGCAAACGGCAACGTCCTCTTCATGAATCACGAGTTTCTGCAGGCTTCCTTTACCCTGCGCGATGTGAATTTCGATTTCGGTGTCGTTCCGATCGCGACCTACAGTGAGGATGATGAATTCCAGACCGTCACATCGTTCACCTATACCCTTTACGGAATCCCCGTTGATGCAAGAGATGCGGATATGTCCTCTGCCGTGATGGAAGCGATGGCATATGAAGGCTACAAGACGGTAACGCCCGCTGTATTTGAAACTGCCATGAAAGTAAAGTATACGCACGATGAAGATTCCGTCCGTATGCTCGATATCGTCCGAGGCTCCATCTGCTTCGATTTCGGACGTGTATTCGTCAGCCAGCTGAATCTCCTTACATGGGAAATGTTCCGCTATACGATTGCCGATAATGGAAACTGGAGTTCCACACTGGCATCCAAGCTGCCTGTTCTGGAAGCAAAGTTTGAAGCACTGATGGAAAATTTCCAGTAATATCCGTCAAAAAAGGAGACGCTTCTATGGCTTTTATCGATCATGACTTACATATCCATTCGAATCTTTCCGGCTGTGCCGGTGCGCTCGGAATCACGCAGACACCCGAGAACATTCTCAAATATGCAGAGAAGAATCGGTTTAATACCATCTGCGTGACCGATCACTTCTGGGACGGAGCGGTTTTCGGCGATGCGGCCGAGGGCGAGAAGACCATGGCATATATCAAGTCAGCACTCCCGCTTCCGCAGACCGAATCGGTACGCTTCCTGTTCGGCTGTGAAACGGATATGGATCGCAGCAACACCATTGGTCTCGCACCGGAGCATTATAAAGATTTTGACTTTATCATCATCCCGACCACGCATTTCCATCTGACAGGCCATACCATCCTCGGCACGGAAACGATGGAGGAGCGCGCGGCTTTATGGTGCAGCAGACTTGACCATGTACTTGAGCAGAATCTGCCGTTTCATAAGGTCGGCATTGCCCATCTGACCCTGACGGCGATTATGAGCGAAGGCAGACACCGTGATGTATTGCAGTACATTACAGACGAAGAATATATCCGCCTGTTCCGCAAAGCGGCGGATCGCGGATGCGGCATTGAACTGAATTTTGACTGGCGCTCCGCTTCGGAAGAAGAGCTGGCGGTCCAACTGCGTGTGTATCGCATCGCCAAAGAGGAGGGATGCCGCTTCTATCTCGGCAGTGACGCCCATTATCTGGCTGCTTTTGAAGGAATGTATGAGAATTTCAGCAGGATTACCGATCTTCTGCAATTGGATGACCGTCATAAATTTACTGTGGAGAGATAGTATTCCATACGATTGGTATCCGCACCTCTTGAAACCGCCTGTGACTGCCGTATAAGGCACACAGGCGGTTTTTCATCCGAATAAGCCCCCAGTATCCGCCGCGTGTGCCGCTGGATGACGGTCGTTCACCGATCAAATTCTGGTATTCGAGCATATAGACCCGTTTACGGGAGAGTCGGTAAAGAAAGACAAATAACCGCACCGCTGAAGCGGTGCGGTTGTCAGACCATCCGGCACGTGAGTGCTGCGGTATCAGTCCCCACGTGGGGGCTTTCAAACCACCGGCTCAGCCGGTGGTCATGATTCCCAAAGCAGCCTCATGCCGCCGAGGAGGCCGGACGGTGCCAGCGGGAGCTGATACGAGAGGGGGTCCTGCATCTTCTGCGCCAGCGTATTCGACACGATCACCTCGGCGCGATTCTCGCCAGCGATTGCCGCGCCGGTGATCTCGTAGAGATACGGCGGCGCGATACGTATGCCGAGATCGGTGCCATTCAGCGTCAGCGCAGCATTCTGTCCCACTCGGCCGAGATCAAGCCAGACACGCTTTGCGCCTGCCGGAACCGTGAAGCGAAATGTGTACTTCATCTTTCCGGAAAATTCCGGACGGAAATCTCCGCCGGTGACGTTGAAAAATGTTTCGAATGTGCCCGCATCCGTATATTCGGAAAGGTTTTCAAAGGATGCCAGCGCAAGTTTGAATGTGGGCGAAATCTCCGTGCCTTCTGGAAGCGGCGATTCTTCCTCAAATCCTGCCTTGTCTTCGAAGATCACGATCTGCGACTGTCCGGGCAGGAGATGCAGCTTGAGCGCGCCGTCCGGCGTTTCACCGCCAAAATAGCGCTCGCCCAGCAGATCGAGCTTCGCATATTCGCCGCGCGAGGGCAGACGAATGGTCGTCGATACGGCTGCGTGAAGATCCTCGTTTGCGAACATATAGATGTCGTGACTGTCTCTGCGGCAATGATAGATACGCAGGCGCGGATATTCGCCGTCGACGGTGACGTCGGTCATCTGCATCGCGCGCATGGTCGGTACGATCTCGTCCGGCGCGATCACGTTGCCCGCAAAAATCGCATTTTCCGGCATCGCTTCGCTGAACCAGACCACAAATCCGCGCTCGTGCAGAGTTTTGAGCAGATTCTGCAGTGCCGCCGGCAGATGATCGGCATACGACACGATCAAGCAGTCGAATTTCTCGTCAGCGATGTACATTTTTCCGTCGCGGATCTCGGCATTCTGCAGGAAGTCCATCGGAATGATGTCGTAGTCGATGTGCGCGTCGTACAGGCGCGACGCGATGGGATGCATCGAATGCGTCTCGCGGTAGCGGCTTGCCCATTCGCCTTCCGCATCGTACAGGATCGCCGCGTTCGCGATATGTACCGCGTCCGACAGCAGATGCGCCGCGCGGCTGGCGTATTTCATCAGGCAGCCGAAGCCCTCGTAGCTCGGATTGTGTCCTTCTGCGGAGAAATGAGGCGGATATTCCGCGTCAGGGAATTTTGTGGAGAATGCGTGCGGGACGAAATGGTTGATGCCGCGCACGAGCATACTGTCGATAATGTACTTCATCAGCGCGGTATCTGCCGCCCAGCCGTATGCGCCGAAGACCTCGCACATTGCGCGTCCCTTCATCGAAGGCGTGAGATGCGCCAGCGACGCGCCCATTTTCGCGAGCACATAGTGGAAGAATTCGCCGTTTGCCACGCCCTGTGCCGCGGAAGAAGTGTAGTAGTAATGCTCCAGCTCGGGGAGCAGCTGCTGGAAGACCACGTCGACACCGCTCATGTCCTGATGCGCCATGCTGCGGAAATAATGTCCCGGGCAATGCCGCAAATGGCTGTGCGAGCCCATGTCCTCGATGACGTGACCGGTGTGCAGAACGCCGTGCGCGCGGCACCAATTGCCGACCTGCTTGTCAAAGCATTCGCTGTACAGCCGCGTGATCGCGTCCATGTACGCAAAGCGGATTTCCGCCTGCTCGCCGCCTTTGGCGGCATCGCTGTACCAGAGCAAATTCAGATGCGGCATCGGATCGAAGCCGAGATATGCTTCCATCATCGCGCGGACGTTTTCGTTCCACGGCAGGGCAAGACCCTGCGTGCCGATGCGCTGCTCGTAGAAGCCATAGTCCACGCGCGGTGCACGGAACGCCTGATTGGCAAACGCCGGCTCGTCCGAGAAAAATCCCGCGATGGTATTTCCGAAATATTCACTGTAGTGTGCGTAGTGCGTTTCATACACGGCGTCAATCAGCACGCGTACGGATTCCGCCGAGATCATGTCCATGTAATTGCGGAAGCCGCCGCGGCGCGATTTGAAATAGATGAAGATGCGCCAGATGCCGTCGGGAACGTTCCAGTAGAGGAAATTTCCTTTGATGTTCGCTGTCAGATCGATGGCCTCGTATGTGCAGGTTTCGTCTGCATCGGCGATGCGGCGATAGGCGTACGCGCCGAGGACAATGTCCTCCTGGCATCCCGGCTCGCGCACGAACACGGACAGCTCCGCCGCCGGTCCAACGAGGTCGATGTGACGCTCGGTCAGATGCCATTGCCGTAAATGGGGATATTTTTCCTGAATCATTCCCGCCGCGTGACCGGTGGGAAACCGATCGTCGTCGAGAATCCAGACGCGCATATTGCGCTTTTTAGCTTCGGCGAGAATGATGTCCATATCGCGCCACCAGCCATCGCGGCAGAATTCGGGATGCGACTTGGATTCGACGCAGAATTCCGTGCATCCGGCGTGATAAATGCGCTCGATCTGCTCGGGAATGGCGTCGGTGTGATTGCCGCGCTGCCAGAAAAAGGGGAACACGTAGTTTCCATGTGTGCCGGTCATAACTTCAGAAAGTCTTTTGTCAGTCACAGATACTACCTCCATATCCGAAAAACTGCGATTGCACTGATAGTATAGCACAAATCGGTAGTCTTGTCAAGAAAATTGTGTAAAGAAATCGCTCCGAAAAGTCAAAAATCCCACTTATTGCTGCCACTTCGGTGGCTGCAGTGACAGTTGCAGCAGCGCTGCTGCTTGGCGGCAGACTTCACGATGATTTCAACGGAGCAAACAAAAATATTTACGTGGAAAACTTCGCGGACGAGCCAATTCTGGCCAGAATCCGACTGGCTGCTGCCGAAATCCATCACGGAAAAGATGCGCGATCCGTCCTTTGACCACGTGTCGCATATCGCAGACGGCGCGGTTCAACCTCCCCGGCATCATCGCCTTCGAGTCTGCCAAGCGCGGCGGCGAGCTTCTTGATGTGCCGGATCTGGGCAATCCCCCCGAGGATTGGGAGATGCTCAATCCCGACGGCGAATACGGAACGAATCCGGTCGTTGACGAGATTGTAAAAAAATCCTGAATATCATGGCATAACGAGCTGCTGCCCGATCAGTAAAGCAGCTCGCAGCCCGATGATGCAATGGCGTCCGCCAGTGCATCATCGGGCTTTTTGTCCGTGATGACGGCGGTGAGGGAGGAAAACTCCGCCAGCCGGTAAAAATAGCTTTTGTTCGCCTTGGAGCTGTCAAAAAGCAGCACGGTGCTTTTGGCGTTTTTCATCATATTCTGCTTGATGAGCGCCTGCTGGTGATTGGCTTCAAAGCAGCCGTCCGATGCCACGCCGCGGCAGGAGATGAATGCCACGTCCGCCTTGAAGCCGGAAAAAAGCTGTCCTGCCATTTCGCCCAGCACCGTGTGCGAGCCATTCTCCATTCTGCCGCCGGTGATGTAGGTTTCGATGTTGTCAAGCTCGTTTAAGCGGAGGGCGTTGTTGATGCCGTTTGTCATGACGGTCAGGCTCTGATATTCGGCGAGCATGGGGCAGAGCTGCTCCACGGTGCTGCTCGAATCGAGGAAAACCGACATTCCCTGACTGATAAAGTCGCGCGCCAGCGTGCAGATATACTGCTTTTCGC
>SVSO01000342.1 GCA_015064195.1 Oscillospiraceae bacterium | reverse complement strand
TGTTTTCGATTGCGGTGAATACCGCTTCCTTTGCATCATCGGCGAGGATGCCGTACACGATGTAGCGGCCCATCACCTTGACAGTGGCCTTTTCCATCTTGGGCTTTTCTTCGGCGAGATAGGAGGGATTCCATGTGTCAAGACGCATGGCGAGATAATCCTTCGCAACCTTTTCGATGGCGGAGACGGACGCATCATCCGGCGCCTTGAAGATGCCGTATTCGTCGATGCTGGCATCGACCATCTTCATTTTGACTGCGTATTCTTCGAACATGGCGAGGTCGAGGCCGTTCATATTGATGAGATAGTTGTCCGGTACAACCGTCAGCGAGCTGTCGCCGAGGGCTGCATCGGCTGCATCAGCCAGATCAGCGACGGGGATGTTGTCCGCATAGGATGCGGCGGATTCGCCGCAGGCTGCAAAGCAGCAGACGGTGAGAACGGCAATAAGTGCAAATGCAAGCAGTTTTTTCATAATTTTGGATTCCTTTCGGTTGCAGATCATTCGGTGAATGCGTGGGTGCGGAGATTTTCAAGCTCCAGGGTGAAGGAGGAGGAATTGAGATGCATGCCGTCGCCGTTGTGATGGGTTTCCGGCAGCCAGCCGTCCTTGTCGGCGAGCACGGAGTAGGTGTCGATGTACTTCACGCCGCAGGCGTCGGCAACCTCCACGATCCAGCGGTTTGCGGTGCGGATCTTTTCGTTGTCGATGGAGCCGAGGGATTTGTAGGTCTTCGCCACGGGGAAAATGGACTGGCAGATGATCCTCGTGTCCGGGCTTTCGGTCTGCACGGTCTCGATGATCTTTTTGTACTCGGATTTAAAGTAATCCTCCTTCATGAACGAGACGCCGTTCACGCCGAGGGTGATGACCAGATACTCCGGCTGCTTCTTTTTCACAGCCTCTTTGATGGTGATCTGTTCGTTTGTCTCGGGATAGACGATGGTGGCAAACTCCGCCTGGGAGAGCGTCAGCGTGCCGCTGGCGGGCGTCCAGACCTGGGTGGTCTCCTTGCCGCCGTCCAGCATCTTGTAGGCGCGCAGGCCGTAGGTGGTGGAGTCGCCGAGGAATATCAGCTTGTCGATATAGGAGGGGCCGGCATCCTCCGTTTCGCCCAGCACCGTATCCGGGAAGCCGGCGAGAAATTTCGCCAGATCATCGGAGATGTTGACTGCGGGGGCCTTTACGGGATCGAACGGCTCGGTCTCCGCAGGCTGCGCGGTGGTGACGGGCGGCGCAGCCGTCACGGGTGCGGCGGTGGTCACGGGCGGAGCCGTGGTGATGGGTGCCGCGGTGGTTTCGGGCGGCGTGGGGAGGGAATTTGTGACGGGAGAGGTTCCGGGCAGATCGTCCGGCTCGTCGCTGTCTCTGACGGAGGACACGGTGATGAGCACGATGAGCGTGACCAGCACGACGAAGATCGCGCAGGCGACGGCTTTGTACATCGTGGTGTCATTATTGTTTGTATTCATGACGAAAACATTCCTTTGTTATTTCCTGCGGGAGAAATCGGTAAACTGGGATTCGTATTCGAACTTCTCCGTTTTCTTGTTCTTCAGCATGCTGGCGATGATCAACGCGACGAAGGCGATGACAAGATAGATGCCGGCGAAGACAATCATGCGCACGAGGATCTGCGCCACGTCGAATGCGCCCGGGATAAAGATGAACACGATGGCGTAGGCAACCAGCGAGCCGACGAAATGCAGCAGCATGCGCACCGAGATGGAGTAATCCAGCCGGAAGATGAGATTCAGTCCCGACATGATCAGGCATGCGAGGAAGATGAGTGCGGCGGAGCCGAGGGAGAGGAACATGCCCACGCCGCCGCCGGCTTCGGGATTCATCTCCTTATAGCCCGTGGCGATGAAGAGCAGCAGAAATTCCGCGGCGGTGAAGTAGAGGCAGGCACTGTAGAGGACCTGCTTCAGCGTTTTCATGATATTCATGGCAGATTTCCTTGTTTTTTCAAAGTTTGGTCAGATATAATAATCATAACACGAATCCGGGAATTTTGCAAGCGGGCGGAGAGAATATTTAAAAAGGCGTCATCTTTTGATAACATTTTCAGCTTTTGGCGAGGTGTGCTGTCCGACGAATTTTGCGCAAAAAAACTTTGCATATTTGTATGCATAAATTTCGGCGATATGATTGACTTTTGTGAATATAAATTGTATAATATTATATATATGCTTTCAAATAATGTATAACCGTGTTTTCCCACAGGAGGAAGTTTCAGACCATGGAAGAGTATATCGTAAATCCCAGCTTCCGCGCAGGTGCGCGGGAATACGCATTTGCCCTGCTGTTTGCCCGGACATTTGCACCCGATGAAGAGCCCGACGCATTCTGGCGCGGTGAGCTTGAAAACGCCGAGGTGGAATTCGGCGATCAGATCGACTACGTCCACGGCGTATTCTTCGGCACGACGGATCGCCTTGCTGAGATCGACGGCCTGATCGCGGATGCCGCACAGGGCTGGACCATCGCCCGCCTTTCCAAGGTGACTGTCTCCATCATGCGTCTCGCCATCTATGAGATGCTGGCGGTGGAGGACGTTCCGAAGCGCGTCGCGCTCAACGAAGCGGTGGAGCTTGCCAAG
>SVSO01000029.1 GCA_015064195.1 Oscillospiraceae bacterium | reverse complement strand
TAGGAGGTGTGGAGCATCAGGTCGATCTTGTGCTCCTTAGCCAGCTCATCCAGCAGGATCGTCAGCTCCATGGGGTTGAAATTGTAGCTGGAGCTGCGGCTTTTCTGCACCGTCAGGGCACCTCGGAGCAGGAGACGATTGACGACCTCCTCGGTAAGACCGGCGATGATCTGCTCCTTGTTGTCCATGTCCATCAGCGTATGCCAGATGTTGACAAGTCCCGTGACTGCCGCGCCGCCCAGCATATTTTCCCGCTCGATGAGCACCACGCGCATTCCCAGTCTCGCCGCACGGACAGCCGCAAATACGCCGGTGCAGCTGCCGCCGAGGACGCAGACATCCGCCTCGCGTATGATGGGGATCTGCTTTGCAGGTTCTGTGATAAATCCGTTCATGATGATACCTCCCATAATAATATTGGTATTCTCATTATATCACGCCGACTGTCGGTTTGTCCTGTCAAAATCGCCCGCAAATCTCCACTTTTGTAACTTTCTCTTGACAGCGCGGACGAAATCTGCTACAATTGAAATGAGGTGATTCCATGCATGACCAATATGATGCCGTCGTCACCGACAACGGCAGTTTTCTTGCCGGATACAAACGGCTGTGTTTGCCGCAGATCCCAAAAAGCGGTGCCGCCTCGTTTCTGTATACCACCCTCCGCATCCTGCGCATCCGGAAGGGAAGGGCGGATTGGCGCATCGGAAGCCGCACCGTGGCCATTGAGGCGGGCGACATCATCGCCGTCAACAATGTGGAGGTACGGCAATTTCTCCGCGCGGATGGTGAAATCGAGATGGATATTTTCGCATTTCTGCCCATGGTGTTCGGGCGGGACACGGACTGTCTGCGCCTGTTTTACAGCCGCGCACCGGAATTCAGTCCCCGCATGGATCGCACAATGCCCGGATTTCGTCAGGCCGACACACTCTTTGATATGCTTCCCGGCGCGTTTTCCATGAAGGATGCGGATGTGCGGCGCACGCTGGTCACATCCCTGATGACCGCCGCCGTGACCGTTCTGCTGGCGGATATTCACGAAAAATCACCCGCACTGCTCACCGCAGATTCCGACAGCCGGACGGCGGCGGCGGTGATCGCGGCGGCGGTTCATGAGATCAACCATTGCATCGGCGAGGAATTCAGCGTGGGCGAGCTCGCGGCAAAGCTGAATCTGAGCCGGGGCTATTTCACCCGCATTTTCCGCAGCTGCACCGGCGTGACACCCGGCGCATTCATTGCCAGATGCCGGGTGCAGAATGCCATCCGTCTCCTGAGCAGCGGGCGATACACCGTGCTGGATGCCGCCATGGCCAGCGGATTCGGCAGCTCGTCAGGCTTTTACAAAACCTTCACCGCTGTCTGCGGAATGCCTCCGGGAGAATACCTGCGAAACGCGGGCATTGCGGCGATATGACATCTTTCGGCCGCAATAAACGGCAAAATAAGGATGCGGCACAGATTTTTTATTAATTCTACAAATATCTATTGCAATTTTTCCTTGGATGTGGTATACTATAATTACACCACAAACGTAAAATCAAGGAGGATGCAGTATGAAATATTGGCAGATTCTGGCGGCGGCGTGTCTGATGCTGACGGCGTGCGGCGGGGATGAGGTGGATCTTTCCAAATATGATACCACAGCACCGCCATCCGTCGAATATGCCTATCAGCAGTCCATCGGCGAATGGTTCACACCGGAGAGCGAATATTCCCTCGGCACGGATGATGGCAATCTTGAGCCGGGCCGACAGTATTTTTCCATGACCAGCCGGGCTGACGACAAGGTGGATATGTGGGCCTATGTGAGCCGGGAGACGGGGGAGCTGCAGATCCTTTGCCCCGATCCGCTGTGTACACACAGGTTGGAATCCGACTGCAAATATGCCGGCATCATCGACCTTCTCGCCGATCCGGAGAAGGCGCACATTCTCTACGCCGTCCGGCAATCCTACGATGACAGCCTGCAGTATTCCCTCTGCCGCATCGATATCGAGGCGGACACGGTGGAGGAACTGCTCAGCGAAGCTTCCACCTACGAGCGATCCGTTCGCTATAATCTGAGCTTCATCGCCGGAAATGAGCTGCATTTCACCACCTACACCAACACCCGTGAGAAGATCGGCGAGGGCGAGGTGGCAAAGGTGGAGGAGCGGCTCTGGAACTGCCTCGATCTTGCGTCCGGAGAGGTGTCGGTCATCCGGGAAATGAGCGACACGGGTGCCGTCAACTGCGTCATGGCGGACGCGGAGCATATGTGGTTCGTCGATCAGGCGGGCGGACGGTTTTATGTCACCGACCGCGCGATGGAACATCCCCAGACCGTGCTCACCTTCGAGCCGGAGTACAGCGTGCGCGACACCATGTACGATGCCGATGAGGGCGCGTTTTATCTGCTTGTCGCATCGCTGGATCTGCACATGGAGCGGCCGTATGACATCAAGCACAGCACCATCTATCGGGTGGCAAAGGATCTCACGGTGAGCGAGCTTGCCATGCCGACGGAGCAGATCGTAGGCTTTTACATGACCGGAGATTTCATCTATTATACCCAATACGATCCCCGCGAATACGGCAAATCCCCCCGGGGAAGCATCGCTACCGATTATACCGGCGGCAGGATCTGGCGGGTCGCGCGGGATTCTCTTACCGCGCCGGAGCTGGTCTTCGACGGTCAGGGAGAGATCCCGATCTCCAACGGAAATTTCACGGTGGTGGGCGATAATCTCTACATCGATTATATGCACGTGATGAACGAAGGCGGACTGCAGTGGTTCCGGCGCATGGGCAGTACGGTGCGCATCAATTTTGTGAACAATACCATTGCATGGCTGAATTTGGAGTGAAAATGCTGGTTGGATTTGAGTTTCGGAAAAATCTCACCCCGTTCCGGCTGATTCTGGCGGCGATTTTGCTGATGCTCAGCTTTGCGCTGGCACTCTGGCAGTGCCGCGATGGGCTGACGGCGGCATACAAGGAGCAGATCGCGGCGCAGGATGAGCTGCTGGCTATGGCCGGGACAGCGGAATATGCGGCACTCCGGGAGGATTTTCTCGCCCGCCGCCGTGCTTATGAGGCATCGATCTACATATCCATGTCAGGCGGTGAGCCGGGCTTTGCACACATGGAAAACGTGCGCATCGATCAGCCCGGATACGGCGACGAACAGCTTTTTGGCGACGTGGAAGCGATCCTCGGCGCGCCGGATGCCTACACGCGGATGATCGGCACACTGCTGCAGGATTCGGCGAAGAAACTGCGGGATATTTCCGACACGGACAGCTATGCCTATCGCTACAATCGCGGCATTCTCCTGCGGTATGACAAATTCTTCGATGCCAAACTGCCGGTTCATGCGGTTCGGGGATGGAATGAATTTTTCGCCCTTGAAACGCCGTCACTGCTCCTGCTCATCACTGCAATTTTGCTGACCGGCGGTGTATACTGTCGGGAAGCGCAGGCGGGAATGACGCCGATCCTGCGGGTGTCACGGCGCGGCCATCACCCGCTCATCCTTGCAAAGCTTTCCTACTGCCTGACAATTTCCGCCCTGCTGACACTGCTTTTCACGGCGGCCGCACTGTCGGCAGCTGCCATTGCATACGGCCTGTCCTCGCCCGGCGTGCCCGCACAGCTGCTGGACGATTTCGCCGCCTGCCCCTACCAGCTGACCGTCGGCGGGCTGGCATTTCTGCGGATGGCGGTGCAGATGCTGATGACGGCGGCATTGACCGTCACGGCGGCACTCATCGGAAAGCTGGCGGAGCGGGAAGCGGCTGCATTGACTGTGGGTGCTGTGATCCTCGGCATCGGCATTGCACTTGACGCCATCGATCCCGCCGAAAGCCTCGGCTGGCTGGCAAAATTCAGCCCCACAGCCATGGCGCAAGGCTCGATCTTCTTTGAAAAATACCGCGGCCTCCATCTCTTTGGCTGCTCGGATTATACCGCCGTCCTGCTCGCTTTCACGGCGGCAGTGATGCTTTTGTCGGGCGGTGCGGCACTGCTCGTCCATCCCGCCGCCCGTCAGAAGGAGCAAAAACGTGAGGGCACCGGGAGGATTCTCCGGATGCCGCTCTTCCTGTGGGAAGGATACAAGCTCTTTGTCAATCGCCGGGGCGCGCTCATTCTGGCGGCGGCACTCATCGTCAAGCTTTTTCTCGCTCACGGCTATTTTGCCGCCTCAATCAGCGGGGATGAGCAGGTATTTGCCGACTACATGGCGCGGCTTTCCGGGCCGCTGACGGCAGAAAAAATCGCCTACATCGACGGCGAGCGGGCTTACATTGAGGCGGCGCTGGCGGAATATCCGGCGGCGCAGACAGCGTGGCGGCAGGGTGAACTGGACGCGGAAGCCTATGCCCGGGCCGAGAATCGCTATTATTACGCCGAATATGCGGACGGCGGCTTTGCACTGCTGGAGGGGCGGCTGGCGCATCTGGAAGCAGTGTCGGCGGCGCATCCGGACGCTGAGTTTCTCTTTGACGAAGGCGCATCTCGATGGTTCAACGCGCCGGTGGATGCGGCATTGACCGCGGCGATCCTGCTTACTGTCAGCGGCGTGTTCGCCATGGAGTACGATGACGGCTTCGCGGCGATCCTGCGGCTGACACGGCACGGCAGGCGGCGGATCTTTCTCGCAAAGCTGGGCTTTTCGCTGATCCTCACCCTCGCTCTGTGCGCATGGTTCACCGCCATCGACGCGCGGATGCTGGCGATCCGCTGTCCCATCGACTATGCCCACGCGCCGCTCCAGAGTCTGCCCGGATTCGGCGATCTTCCGGTGAAAATGACCGTCGGCGGCGGCCTCATCCTGCATACGCTGATGCAGTGGGGAGGTGCGCTCCTGCTTTGTGTGCTGACGGCATCCATCTCCGCCGTGGCGAAAAATTCCGTCCGTGCGCTGACCATCGGCGGCATTCTCGTGCTGCTGCCGATGACGGGAATCCCCCGCATCCTGTTTGGCGCCGTCTGCATCCTTGCCGCGCCTGCCGCGCTCATAGCGGCGCATCGGAGCTGGAATCATACCTCATGAACCTGTACGACTGTACAGGTTCTTTTGATTGTTTACAAGTCGTTTCTTGACGAAGACACGGATTTATGGTAAAATATTCATAAATCCTCTGAAAAAGCGAGGAAAATTTTCCCAAGGAAGTGGCGGCTTGATTAAGGAATATACGAATCAGAGCGTCTACGATGCGCTGCAGGACAGACTTCGCTTTCTGTTTGAGGAATTCGAGAACATTTTCATCTCCTTTTCCGGCGGTAAGGACAGCGGGCTTCTGCTCAATCTGCTGCTGGATTTCCGGCGTAAATACTATCCCCATCGCACCGTCGGCGTGTTCCATCAGGATTTTGAGGCGCAGTATCAGGTGACGACGGAATATGTGGAGCGCACCTTCGAGCGCATCAAGGATGAAGTGGAGCCGTATTGGGTCTGCCTGCCCATGGCCACGCGGACGGCACTCAGCAGCTACGAAATGTTCTGGTATCCGTGGGATGACACCAAAAAAGAGACATGGTGCAGACCCATGCCGGAGCATCCGTATGTTATCAATCTTGAAAATAATCCTATGACCACCTACCGCTACCGGATGCATCAGGAGGATCTGGCCAAGCAGTTCGGCCGATGGTATCGCATCTCTCACGGCGGCGGCAAGACCTGCTGTCTGCTGGGCATCCGTGCGGATGAGTCCCTCCAGCGCTACAGCGGCATTATCAATAAGAAATACGGCTATAAGGATCAGTGCTGGATCACCAATCAGTTCAAAAATGTGTGGGCCGCATCGCCCCTGTACGACTGGGCGCTGACCGATGTCTGGCACGCCAACGCTCTGTTCGGCTACGATTACAACCGGCTCTACGACCTTTACTACATGGCCGGCCTGAAGCCGGAGCAAATGCGGGTGGCATCGCCCTTCAACGACTATGCCAAGGACAGCCTCAACCTTTACCGCGTGCTTGACCCGCAGATGTGGGCGAAGCTGGTGGGACGGGTGCGCGGTGCCAATTTCGGCTCGATCTATGGCCGTACCAAAGCCATGGGCTACCGCAACCTGAAGCTGCCGGAGGGATATACGTGGGAATCCTACACGAAATTTCTGCTGGACACCCTGCCGCCCCGCCTGCGGAAAAATTACATCCGCAAATTCCGCACATCCATGGAATTCTGGCACAAAACCGGCGGCGGACTGGAGGAGGCGGTCATTGAGGAGCTGATCGCCAAGGGCTACAATGTGAAGCGCAACGGCGTGTCCAATTACACGATAATGAAAAATGCGCGGGTGGTCTTTCTTGACAAAATCCCCGATCACACCGATGACATCAAGTCCTCCAAGGATATTCCCAGCTGGAAGCGGATGTGCTACTGCATTCTGAAAAACGATCACACCTGCCGCTTCATGGGCTTCGGACTGACCAGAGAACAACAGAAAAAGCTCGACATACTCACGAAAAAATACAGTAAAATGGAGGAGACCGATGGCATATAAAAGCCCCGTGTACGGTGTGATCGCCGTTCCCATCGAAAAGATCGTGCCCAATTCCTACAATCCCAACGCCGTCGCGCCGCCGGAGCTGAAGCTGCTTTACGACAGCATCCGCGAGGACGGCTACACCATGCCCATCGTCTGCTATTACAGCAAGCTCCGGGATCAGTATGTCATCGTGGACGGCTTCCATCGCTATCGGATCATGCTGGATTATCCGGACATTTACGAGCGGGAGGGCGGAATGCTGCCCGTATCGGTCATCGATAAGCCCATCGATCACCGGATGGCCAGCACCATTCGTCACAACCGCGCCCGCGGCTCACACGACGTGGATCTGATGAGCAATATCATCAAGGAGCTGCATGAGCTTGGCCGCTCGGACGACTGGATCGCCGATCATCTCGGCATGGAGATCGACGAGATCCTGCGGCTCAAGCAGATCACCGGCATGGCAGCACTCTTCCGTGACGTGAAGTTCGGCACGGCGTGGCTTCCGGCAGAGGAGGCCATGCTTCCGCACGGTGACGAAGATGACGATGACGAGGATGAGATTGAATATGAAGATACAGCTTCCGTGGAGTATTGATCCGCGGAAGCTGTCATTTTTATTTGTTTGCAATCAGCCCGGCATTGGCCTTTTCCACCTTGAGCGCGGAGAGAAGCAATGTGACCGCGCCGCAGAGGATGAGCGGTGCCCAGAGGTAGAGAATGTTCAGCATGGAGACGGCAGATGCGGACTGGACGGCCGCATCCTCAATGTAGCCCGCCGCATCCAGCATCCAGCCGCTGACAGCCGTGCCCAGTGCACCGCCGATCTTGATGCCGAGGGAGGAGCAGGAGAACATCATGCCATCGATGCGCTTGCCGGTTTTGAGGGTGGTATATTCCGAGCAGGAGGCGATGAGTGCGTTGAGATCGCCCTGAAGCGGGGACATTCCGAAGGAGGAGAGGGCGGTGAATGCCAGCATCAGCGGCACACTGCCGAAATAGCCGGCGACGAGGACAAGCGCGCGTCCCACGGTTGCCGCCAGATAGCCGATGAGGTTGAGCTTGTACATCCCGCCGAAGCGTTTTATGAGGAAGGGCACGACAAGCAGGCCGATGACCAGCGGAATGTTGATGGCGAGGGAAAATGTGCCGAGGAGATTTTCATCGCCGAGGATGTATTTCATGTAGTAGATGCCCATGCCCAGCATTGCCGTGCAGATCTGCGTGAGGATGTAGGTTATGCAGATAATGATATAATAGCGATTGGTGAGCAGAAGCTTCACGGACGTGAGGAAGGTGAGATTCTGCTCCGGATTTTCCGCGTCGCCGGCATCCGCATCGGCATCGTCCAGCTCTTTGACGGAGAGGACGGAGATTGTGTTCACGATGAGGCCGAGGATGGCGTAGACGATAGCGACCGTGCGCCAGCCGTTCGTACCGCCGCCGCACCATTCCACTGCGCGGGTGGTGATCCACTGGATGAACATACTGGTGGAGAATGCGAAAATGAAGCGGATGGAGCCGAGCTGGACGCGCTCATTGGTGTTCCTTGTGATGAGCGCGGTCAGAGAAGCGTAGGCGATGTTGTTGGCGGTGAAAAATACGGCGTTGAGCAGGGTGTAAACGATGAAAAAGTAAGCGTACTGTGCCGCATCGCCCCAGCCTTCGGGAACGGCAAAGCAGGCGGCCAGCATGACAGAATTGCCGATGTATGCCCACAGCATCCACGGACGCGCCTTGCCCATACGGGTGTGCGTTTTGTCAATGAGGCGGCCGAAGAAAATGTCGGACACGCCGTCGAAGATCTTGGAAACCGCCATGAGCGTGCTGACGATGCCCATGTTAAGACCAACGGAGTCGGTGAGATAAAACATGACGAAGGATGTGAGCAGAGCGTAGACCACGTTGCCGGCCACATCACCTGAGCCATAACCGATTTTGTGATACCATTTCAAATACCTGCGTTCGTTCATATCTGCCTCCGAAAATAGGATGTTGAAGTTTGGGATTCCGTTCTGTGCTACTATGTTAATTATATCACAATCTCCGCGGAGATGCAATATACAAAGTTGAAAATTATATGCACAAAATGATAAAATGCTATTGCAGAATGGCATGAAATCATGTATAATAAAAGATGGAGGTGAGCGTATGTATACCAATCTTGCCTATCTTGGCGAGGCGCATGAGGATATTGTGGAGACGGATGTGCCGCTGCTCGTCACCGGATGCGGCTATTATCACGTCCGATCAAGCCCGGTCATTGATACCCGCCGTCCCGAGGGCAGAGGAGATTATCAGCTTCTGTATATCGCGGCGGGGAAGGCGAAATTTTACGGAGAGGGCCGGGAATGGACGGTTTCCAAGGGGAATATGGTGCTGTTCCGTCCGGGCGTGCCGCAGATGTACGACCTGTTTGCCGCCGATTCGCCGGAGACATACTGGGTGCATTTCACCGGCAGGGATGTGGAGGCGGTGCTTGCGGAATATGGGATGCCGGAGGGAAGCGAGGCGTTTTACACCAGCACAACGCCGGATTACGCATGGCTGTTCCGGCAGATGATACAGGAATTACAGCTCCGCCGTGTCAATTATGAGGAGCTGCTGAATCTGATGCTGCGGCAGATCTTTGTGATGATCGGCCGCTATGCCAGAGAAGGGCGGCAGATGGGCAGTCATACCCTGAACGAAATGGAACGCGCTGTGCATTATTTTAATGAAAACTACAGCCGCCCCATCGTGATCGCCGATTATGCGGCGGAGCGGCATATGAGCGTCTGCCTGTTCATCCGAAGCTTCCGGCAGATGACAAAGCTGACGCCCATGCAGTATATCCTCCAACTCCGGCTGACCAGTGCGAAAAATCTGCTGACCACCACCGATTTCACTGTTGGACAGATCGCGGCGGCGGTGGGATATGACAATCCGCTCTATTTCAGCCGGTTGTTTCACAAGCATATCGGCGTGACACCCAGCGATTACCGCAGACGGGAGCGGCGGTGAATCTTGTGATTTTTTACATAAGCCCGTGTGTTTCGTACATTGACAAGGCAAAAAAAGCGTGATATAATGGTAGTATGAAAAAAATTCCGGAGGGGTTTCATGGACAATATTTCTTCCATTATGGAACAATACGGCGTACTGCCGGTCATTAATATCACCGATCCGGCGCAGGCTTTGCCGCTGGCGGATGCACTTTGCGAGGGCGGACTGCCGCTTCTCGAGGTGACGCTTCGCTCGGACTGCTCGCTGGAGGCCATCCGCCGCATCAAGGCCGCAAAGCCGGAAATGCTGGTGGGCGCAGGTACGGTGCTCACCGGGCAGGCCGTGGATGACGCACTGGCCGCCGGCGCGGATTACATCGTTTCTCCCGGCTTCGACCCGGAGCTGGCGGATTACTGCAAGGCGAAGGGCGTACTCATGGTGCCCGGATGCGCAACACCAAGCGAGATCCAGCTGGCGGTGAAGCGGGGGCTGACCGTGCTCAAATTCTTCCCGGCAGAGCTTGGGGGCGGCGTGGCAGCCATCAAGCTTATCTCCGGCCCGTTCCCCATGGTGCGCTTTCTGCCCACCGGCGGCATCACCATGGACAATCTGGGCGATTATCTTGCCACCGGCAAAGTCATCGCCTGCGGCGGAAGCTTCATGGCAACCGCGGCACAATTGAAGGCCGGCGATTATGCGGGAATTGCCGCATCCTGCAGAAAAGCGGCAAGGATCGCGGCGGAACATAAAGGAGGCAAATGATGAAAACCGTAGTAGGCTTCGGCGATTATATGCTCCGGCTCAATCCGGAGGGCTATCTCAAATTCCTTCAGGCGGACAAATTTGTCATCAACTATACCGGCGCGGAGGCGAATGTCCTGACCTCCCTCGCCTACATGGGCGCGCCCACACGGTTTGTCACAAAGCTTCCCGACAACGCTATCACCGAGTGCGCGCTGATGAATCTGCGCAAATTCGGCATCGACTGCGGACACATCGCATTCGGCGGCGAGCGCATCGGCGTATTTTATGCGGAAAAAGGCGCATCCCAGCGTCCGTCCCGCATCGTTTACGACCGCAAATATTCCGCTTTCTCCGCAAGTGAGGCGGGCGATTACGACTGGAACGCCATTTTCGAGGGCGCGGGGCATTTCCATTTCACCGGGATCACGCCGGCGCTGGGCGGAAATCTGCCGGATATCTGCCTTGCCGCCTGCAAAGAGGCAAAAGCGCGCGGCATCACGGTCAGCTGTGATCTCAACTACCGGAAAAATCTATGGTCGCGGGAAGCGGCCAAGGCGACCATGGAAACGCTGCTCGCGTATGTGGACGTGCTGATCGCCAACGAGGAAGATGCGGCGGATGTGCTGGATATCCACGCCAGCGGAACGGACATCATCTCCGGAAGGCTGAGCCGGGAGGGTTACATCGAGGTCGCGGACAAGATCAGCAAAAAATACGGCATCGGACAGGTTGCCATCACCCTGAGAAAAAGCATCAGCGCATCGGACAACGACTGGTCTGCACTGCTTTATCGGGACGGCACGGCGTATTTTTCAAAGGAATACCGCATTCACATCGTTGACCGTGTGGGCGGCGGCGATTCCTTCGGCGCAGGCCTCATCTGGGCCATCGCCCACGATTTCACGGCGCAGGATACCATCGAATATGCGGCGGCTGCATCCTGTCTCAAACAGACCATCGAGCTTGACGTGAATCTGTCAAAGCCGGCGGATATTTTAAAATTAATGGGCGGGGACGGTTCCGGCCGCGTCCAGCGATAATCAGGAGGAAATACAATGTTAAAGCTTGCAGAAATTTTCGCGTGCGGCATGGTGCTGCAGCACGATAAGCCCATCCGCGTGTTCGGTGAGGGCGAAGGTACGGGCAGGATCGAATTTGCTGGGGAGAGCCGGGAATTCACCGCCGACGGCAAATGGTGCGTGGAATTTCCCCCCATGCCCTGCGGCGGCCCATACACCATGAGCGCGGTGCTTGACGGTGAGACGGTCGTCCTTGATGCGATCATGGTGGGCGAGGTGTTCCTGTTCTCCGGTCAGTCCAATGTGCAGTTCAAAGTCGGGGAAGAGATCGCGCCGGAGGAGCTGTACCAAAATGACGCGCCCCTGCGTCTCCATACCGTCACCCGCCCGAATTCCACCCAGTCGCCGATGTCATCCGACGGCTGGATGTGCGCCGATACCGCCACGCTGAAAAAGTGGTCGTCGGTGGCGTATCACACCGGCGCGGCTCTGCGCAGACTGCCGGAATATGCGGACATCGCCATCGGCGTCATCGACTGCTCCCAGGGCGCATCCGGTATTCAGCCGTGGATGGACGAAAAGCTGTTCATCGGCGATGCGGCGGCCTATGACAATCACAAAACGTCCCGACCCGAATACGAAAAATGGAACGGCACGGGATTTCTCTATCACGTGATGCTGGAAAAGCTGCTGCCCTATTCGCTGAATGCGGTGGTTTGGTATCAGGGCGAGTCCAACTCGCGTCCCGATGAAGCGGGGAATTACAGAGCCATGCTGGAGCTGATGATCGCCGACTGGCGGCACGCATTTGCGGACGAAAATCTGCCCTTCTATGCGGTGATCATCCCCGATTACAAGCTGACCGGCACGCCCGAAGCATGGGCTATGGTGCAGAAACAGCTGTCGGATGCACCGGCGATAATCCGCGGCGTGTATACGGTAAAAAGCGCGGACATCTGCGAGGATGACAACATTCATCCGCCCACAAAGTGGAAGCTTGGCGCACGTCTTGCGGCCTGCATTGCCGAGAAAAAGATGAGCTGCCAGCCGGAGATTCTCTTTGACGAGCGGCTTTTGGTGGGAGAAAGTCCGGTGTGGGACGATGTGAACAAGGCCCTCTATTTCGTCGATATCCGCGGCAAGTGCTATTACCGGATGGATTATACCACGAAACAATGCGAGAAGGTGGATGTGCCGCAGATGCTTGGCTGTCTGGCACTTTGCAAAAACGGCGACCTGCTTCTGTCCATGGAGGACGGTGTGTATCGCCGCACGCCCGACGGAACGCTGACGCTGGCCCATCCGCCGGTGAAGCTGAAGGGCGACCGCTTCAACGACGGCAAGGTTGGCCCGGACGGCTGTTATTATGTCGGCACAGCGGGTGAGAACTTCTCCGGCGCGTTCTATCGGCTGAAGGACGGCGAGCTTTGTGAGCTGTTCGATGGCTGCGGATGCTCCAATGGCCTCGACTGGAGCGGCGACGGCAAGACCATGTACTACAGTGACACCCATGAGCAGAAGCTGGAAAAATTCGCATTCTCCGCCGATTCTCATGCGCTGTCAGCCCGTGAGACGGTGTGTGAGATCCCGAAATATTCGGGAGGCGGCGACGGTCTGTGCATCGACGCCGAGGGCAATCTGTGGGTCGCTATTTGGGGCGGATACTGCGTGAAGCACATCGAAGCCGCCACCGGACGTGTGCTGGATGTGATTCCGATTCCGGCGCGTCAGGTAAGCTCCTGCTGCTTTGCCGGTGAGGATCTGCGCGATCTTATCATCACCACCGCCGCCGTGCGCACGGAGGAAGCCGATCAGCCGCTGGCAGGCCGCGTATTCCGCATCCGCACCGATGTTCCGGGCGTGAAAACCAACCGATACGAGGTAGAATAAAAATGAAAAAAACCGCAATCATCACCGGCGCGGATTACGGCCATACCGGATGGGCCATTGCTGCGAGATTTGCAAAAGAGGGCTGGGATGTGGCCATCACATCCCGACGTCCGGATTCGCTGGAAATTTCCAAAAAAGCACTGGAGGAAGCATACGGCGTGACGGTTTATCCGTTTCTCCTGGATCTGCGCAGCAAAGAGCAGGCTCACGCCATGTTCGATGCCCTTGACGGGATGGGCGTTTTTGCCGAGACGCTCTGCCTGAATGCCGCCGATCTTGCTCTTGGCGAAGATCCGTCCCGGGGCACACCGTTTTTCGACGTCACGCCGGAATATGTGGAATCCATCCTGCAGGCCAACGTGGTGGGCAATTTCCGCCTCGTTCAGCTGGCCGCCATTCGGATGCGCGAGCATCACAAGGGCGCGATCGTCTTTATCAGCTCCAACTCCGCCGTCCGACCCAACGCCAACCGTGTGCCCTACATCGCATCCAAGGGCGGCATGAATTCCATGTCCAAGGCGCTGGCGGTGGATCTCGGCAAATACGGCATCCGGAGCAACGTGGTCATGCCCGGCACCATCAAGACTGCGCGCTGGATTTCCATGGGCGACAAGCAGATCACCAACGGCACCATGACCCCCATCGGCGACATCTCCGACTTCGAGGATATCGCCAATGCCGCCTACTATTTCGGCTCGGATGAGTCGAAAAACGTCACCGGCGGCGAGCTGATGGTGGATGGCGGAATGTCAACGCAGATCTTCCCCGAGATCCTCAACACCTATCGCGCCGCGGAAATCGCGCGAAGGGAAGCGGAGGAGCAGAAATGAAGATCATCTTAGGTGCGATCAAGGAATTCAACGACGATGCGCTCATGATGGCAAAGCAGCTCGGTTCGTCCGGCTTCCATTTCAACACGCCGCCCATCGCTTCGGCGGATGAAAATTACTGGACAGTGCGCGCACTGACATGGCTGAAGGAGTACACGGAAAAGTTCGGTCTGAAGCTGGAAATGATCGAAAATGTACCGATCCGCTTTTTCCATAAGATCATCATGGGTCTGCCCGGCCGCGACGAGCAGATCGAGAATTACATCAAAACCCTGCGCAATATGGGCGAGGTGGGCATCCCGATCCTGGGGCATCATTTCTGCCCCACATGGGCATGGCGCACCAGCGTGACCCATCCGTATCGCGGCGGTGCAACAGTTTCCGCCTACGACCGGGAGATGGAGGACAAAGTGCCCAACGCCTACGCGGTGAGCAAATATCACATGATCGCCATGGGCGAGGATGTTGTGCCGCCCACAGCTGAGGATCTGTGGAACAATTTCACCTATTTCATCAAGGCGGTGATCCCGGAGGCGGAGCGTGCCGGCGTGAAGCTCATCACCCATCCTTCCGATCCGCCGCTGCCCACAGTTGCGGGCGTGGAGCGCATTTTCATCTGCAAGGAGGATTTTCTCCGGGCGGAGAAGATCGCCGACAATCCCGCATGGGGCATCAACTTCTGCATGGGAACCTTCTCCCAGCGGGGCGGTGAGGAGTGCGTTATGGAGATGATCCGGGAATTTGTGCCGAAGGGACGCATCCACATGGTGCATTTCCGGGATGTGCAGGGCACGCTGGAGAAATTCAGCGAGTGCTATCTTGGCGACGGACGGTACGATCCGGCGAAGATCATGACCGAGCTTGACCGCCACGGCTACAACGGCCTTGTGCTGGACGATCACGTGCCGTACCTGACCGGCGATACGCGCTGGGGACACACCTCCCGCGCCTACGAATTCGGCTACCTCTGCGGCATGGCGAAAATGATGGAATATCACAAATAAATACAAACTGCTGCACGGCTGTGCAGCAGTTTTCGTTTTATTCTTCCACATCCATCAGCGTACCGATGAAGAAGGGCATCATGGTCTCGCAGTCGATGAGCATATAGACAAAGGGCCGGTCAAGATAAACGCGCTTGACATTCTCCGGCAGCATCATGACCGACTCCGTCACGACTTCCACGGCAGTGGCGGCACCGGCTTTTGTGCCTTTTTCGTCCACCTGAATGAACGTCTTGTGCAGAACCCGGCTGATGCAGAGATCGCCCTCGGTGGAATGGCCGAGGCCGCTGAAATCCGCGAGGTCGCCGGAAAATGCATTCGTCATACCCATGGCTTTGAGGATCGCGCTCATCTCCACATCATATTCGCAGGTGAACTTGGGAATCGCCGTCTCCACCGTCACCGTTTCGGCATCAAGCAGCATCTTCCGCAGCGATGCACCGTCCAGCGACTGCACATACTCCGCCACGCTCACCCCTTCATCCGGCAGAAGTGCGGCGAATGCATACTTGCGGTCGGCGTAATATTTGATGAATCCGGATGCATCATCATCCTCAAGATAGCGATTCTCGTCGCTGTACATCATTTCCGCCTCGCGAACTGTGCCGTCCTCCTTCGTGAACGTGCCGGGGCGAACCTGCGATTCCTTGTAAATATCCTGCCACTCGGCATCAAAAGCCAGCGCGTTGACAAGATACATCACCGCTTCTTCGGGGATCTCGTTGATGATCTCTTTGATCATGCCGTCCGTTTCCTCCTTCACCCAGCCGTTGATGGCAGATTTCGCCCCCTCGTCGAAGGGCAGACGGTACAGCTCTGCATCGTAATAGTCCGCGCACAGCTGGAGAAAATCCGTGTTGACGGTGAAGCTTTCCTTGTCGGTGAACCAGATGGAATTGGCAAGATTCAGCTTGTATTTGCCGCTTTCCGGCAGTGTGCGATGATAGCTGTACAGCCACAGATTCAGCTCCTCCGCTGTCATTCCGAACACCGATTCCATCTGTGCGCGTGTCTCACCCTCCGCGCCGTTTGTGGTCATGGCAAGGGCACTCAGCACGGACAGCGGCGAGATGAGGGTGCTCTCCCCATCGGATGCGCTCTCACGGAACAGCCGGACGGCGAAATCCGTGACCGCATCGGCGGAAGCTTCGGCAAGCGGCGCGGCATCCACCGTGCCCGGCTTGATGCCGTCCATGAGGCTTGCGGCGTGAACACTTCCGCATCCGGTCAGCATAGCGGCGGCAAGAATGCCGGCCAGCATCATTGTAAGCTTTGTTTGCTTCATTTTACTCTCGTTCCTCCCCATTCAACAGCGGTAAACCCGGTGCGTTCCGGCGATGTAAGCTCCTGCGGCTCGATCTCCATGGGCGCATCCACCGGCTTCCACGCCATAAAGACGCGGATGAGTGTATCCGGTGCAGGCTCGATGACAAGCGCGGCGTTGTCTGTGTAAGCGTCGCTCTGGAACGCGATGAGATTGTAATCGTTGGACTCCATCTGCGGCAGCCAGTAAACGATGAATTCGTTGGCCTCCCGACGATTCAGTCCCAGCTTGGCAAGGGCATCCTCGAGAAATGCCGCGGTATCCTTCCCGGCAACGACAAATCCTTCGGTGAAATCGTAGTCGATGTCCGCCATGCCCTCCCAGTACAGGCAGTAATATTCCTGTCCGGCGGCATCGGTCAGCGTGCCGTCCGGTGATGCGCTCACCGTCCAGCCGCCGTTGTACGCGGGATAGGTGGTGGTCAGCTCGCCTGCATAGTCAAGGCGCACCTGCACGTCGGTTTTGGCTTCGGGATAGAGATAGATCACCGGCTTTGCGGTCAGATCCATCTCCTCCTGCCCGGGCTGCTCATTCGGCTCGCCGCATCCTGTAAATGCCAGCAGAACGGCGAACAATATCGCAAGTTTTTTCATCATTCGTCCTCCCATTTCATGATAATTTCGTCATCCCCGTCAACAAGTCCCCGGGGAATCTCAACGTAGATCTGCCAGTATGCCACGTCTGCCGTGCCGACCTCCGGCACGATCCGCTGTCCGGTCAGCCGCCATTTTCCGTCCGAGAGCTTGGTGAGATCGGTGATCCTGTGGCGGATCGAACCGCTCGGCTCATACATCGGGACGAGGATCAGCTCATTTTCGGCGAAAAATGCGTCGTCGTAATCCGGTGCGCCGTCGGGCAATTCGGACGGGGCGCGGATAATGCCGACGGGCGAATAAACCATCGCTCCGCCGCGCACATACTGCACGTTTTTGATGACGCTTTCCGATTCGGTGACGGCTTCCTCCACCTCACTGCCATAGTCCAGCGATCCCGCTGCACCGGTCTCTCCGGTGGTGCCGACGACGGATTCCGGCGATGCACCGTCTGCAAGATCGATGGGATAGCGGGCGAGGAGGAAGATGCCGCCGGCGATGATGACAAGGGAAGCGGCAAGTGCGGCCCATCTTGCAAAATAGCGGGGGCGGCGTTTTTTGCGGAGCGCGTCCACAGCTTCGATGAGATCATCGTCAAGCATGGACAGCGCATCGTGAAACAATTCTGCATTCATACGAAAAATCCCTCCTGTTCAAGATATTCCTTCAGCCGGAGACGGATGCGGTAGAGCATGGATTTCGCCTTGGATTCGCTCATGCCGCAGTAATCCGCCACCTCACGCAGAGGATCGAGGAAATAATACCGCCCGATGAAAACGGCACGCTCCTCCTCCGACAGCGCACGCACAAAGGTGTTCAGCAGCCCTGCAAGCTCTGCCGCCTCCGCCGCAGTTTCCGGCGAATCCGAAAAATCGGCCACCTCGGAAAGCTCATTCAGAGACAGCTCATACTGGGATGCCTGCCGCTTTTTGCGGTTGTTCCGGCGATAGCGGGTGATGGCGATGCGGCGGGTCAGCTTCCCGAGATAGGTGGACAGCACAGACGGCTTGTGGGGCGGCATGGAATTCCACGCGGCAAGGTAGGTATCGTTGACGCTTTCCTCGCAGTCCTCCCGAAGCGTGAGAATATTGCGCGCGATTTTCATTAAATAAGGATGATATTTTTCCTCCGTGGCGGTGATTGCGCTCTCGTCGCGGCGATGATACAGCGCCACAATTTCTTCGTCCAGCATGAGATTCCTCCTTCCCGTTTCACCGGCTTACCCTATATCTCGCCGGATCTTGCGGATGGTTGCATGAATTTGCGGAATTTTTGAAAAAAATCTGTCGGCGGGGATGCCGACAGATGGGGATTATTTTGCCAGATGCTCGAAGAAGGTCTTGTTCTTCAGCGCTTCCAGCATGATGGTCGCGCTGGATGCATTGGTGGCCAGCGGGATTCTCTGCACATCGCCGAGACGGAGCAGGGCGGAAACGTCCGGCTCGTGAGGCTGCGCGGTCAGCGGGTCGCGCAGGAAAATGATGAGATCCAGCTCGCCGTTTGCCAGCATGGCGCCGATCTGCTGGTCGCCGCCGAGAGGGCCGCTCTTCATTCGATGGATAACAAGCCCCGTCTCGCCCATGATGAGCGTGCCGGTGGTGCCGGTGGCGTAGAGATCATACTCCGCCAGCACATCCTTGTATTTTTTTGCAAGCTCGATGATCTCGTCTTTCTTTTTGTCGTGTGCAATGAGTGCGATTTTCATGAAAATTCTCCTTTGATGGTATTCTTTCCTCTATTATACCATACGCACCCCCATTTTTGCAACCGTCCTGTGTAAAATTTTCATAAAATTTTGCAAAGTTCCCGGGAAATGCTCAAAGCATCTTGACAAACTCTTCGGGAAGTGCTATAATATTGTTGGTTAGGTAAGGCTAACCATAACAAAGCAGGAAAGCGTGATAGACATGAATTTACGGGAAGCCGAAGAAGGAATCGAATATTTCATCAAGGAGATCAGGACAGACGACGAGGATCTGAATGCGTTTCTGTTCTCGCTGGGCTGTTACAGCGGTGAGAGCATTACGGTCGTCTCCCGCAAAAAGCACAGCCTGGTTGTATCCATCAAGGATGGCCGGTACAACATCGACAATCAGCTGGCTGAAGCGATCATGATCTGAATGAATAGTAAAATGACGGGCATATGCCAATGTAATTTAGATAAGACATATTAAGTTTAGACAAGGGTAAATCTTCGGGTTTACCCTTATTGTTGTTCTGTCGCTGTTTAGATCTGTATAAAAATGTTACATACACCGAGCTTGTCCACTTGGCGGGCGTAGTGACACAGGTAAGATTCAACTGTAGTCGTTTGGCGGATTCATCTATCGTGGTCGAGCAAAAATATTCTTAAAAACAGGCATTTTAAGGCAAAAACAAGTGCTTATATCCGAAATGCTTTATAGAAATATAAAAGTTTTTATGTATAAGATTTTTTATAGGCTATGTTGATGTGAATAAATATAAAAGAAAGTTGGCAGCTTCAAAAACACACTCTCCGTCATGAACTTAACTGACAGTTAATATGAAGTTTCGATTTAATATCTTCAAAATGTACCGTGTCTATGTTATACTGTATACACGGTACCGGAATAAAAAATTGGAGGTAATCTATATGACAGAAACAATGGGGCAAATCATTAAACGCTTGCGAAAAGAACATAATCTTACGCAAGAAGAGTTGGCCGAACAACTGAACATCTCG
>SVSO01000341.1 GCA_015064195.1 Oscillospiraceae bacterium | reverse complement strand
AATTTTCCGCCGGCTCGCTGTTTGTGCTTTTGGCGGCGGTGTGCTGGGGCTTTGAAAATAACTGCACGAGAAAGCTTTCGTCCAAGGATCCCTTGCAGATCGTACTGCTCAAAGGCATTTTCTCGGGACTTGGCTCGATCATCATCGGGCTGTGCATCGGGGAACGGCTGACCAACCTTTGGAGCGTCTTTGCCGTGCTTGGCGTGGGATTCGTGGCGTATGGGCTGAGCATCTTCTTTTACGTGTACGCACAGCGGATTCTCGGCGCGGCACGGACCAGTGCTTATTACGCCGTTGCACCCTTCATCGGCACGCTGCTGTCACTCGTCATCTTCCGCGAGATGCCGAAGGTGACCTACTTTATCTCCCTTGCCGCCATGGCGGTGGGAGCATGGCTTTGCTCCAAGGATGAGCCGATTTTTAAGAAGAAAAAAGAATAAACTGCGGCAAGCAATAGTGACCACCCGTCCCTCCGGCCTTGCATTTGCCTTGCATTTTTCCCGGAAAGGGCAATAAAGTGGTCACTAATTCGCGAAAATATGCGGAAATTAGGGATACAGAGGGATAGTCGGAGACGGATTTACAGTTCCTCGAAATCAGTTTGTGGGAAACCACACGAGGGTTCGAATCCCTCTCTCCGCCAAAAGTCAAGGATGCCTGCGGTATATATATACCGCAGGCACTTCCTTTCTTCCGTGTTGATAACAATCTCATTTTTACAAGGCGATCACATAATGAAATCAAACAGTAAAACGCTTAATACCGCAAAACATTTATAGAAAATCCCGTCTGACTTCCTGTTAGAGATCAGACGGGATTTCCGTATGCAACCCGGTACCGTCAGCGAACAGTTGATAAGTGAATGAGCTCCTTATCACTGTTTAGCCAAAGGGGATGGGCTTTTGTCAGTGGACGCGACCACCGGCGCTGCCGGTGGTCTTGATTTGTCATCGCGATACGGATTGTCTGACTTCCCCGCCGTCATTTCTCGGACTGCAGATACCGGCTTGGTGAGACGCCGCAGTATTTCTTGAACGTCTTACTGAAGTGGTAGATATCCGTAAAATGCAGTTCCTGCGCGATCTCGCCTATGGTGAACGTATCCATCAGCAGCATCTGACGAGCTTTCTCGATGCGCCGTTTCTGGCGGAAATCGATGGGATTTTCTCCGCTGTATTCGCGGAACAGGCGTCGGAAATATCCCTCGCTGACCCCGCACTGGCGGGCGATTTCTTCGATGCTCATATCGGAATTGTTCTCCAGCAGATCGATTCCCGTACGGATATAGGCATACTTGTTTTTCACATCCGCGTCGCGCTGCTTTTTACAAATCTGCGCGAAAATCCGATAGATCACCGCGGTGACTTCGGGCACACAGACCACGTTCTTACGGAACTCGTCTGCCGCCATCTCCATAGCCATGGCCATGGACACGTCCACGTTCCGGATGCACAGCACCGGCAGGACAGACGGTGTGATCTCCTCTCCCGCCGCGTCGGTCAGCTGGAAGTGAAAGACGATGCTGTCCGCCTGGTTGGGCGCGGTATCATAGAAATCCACGGTATACTCGATGCCCTTCGTCATATAGGTCAGCTGATTGCGCTCCACGTGCAGGATCTCTCCGGTTTTCGAGGTAATGCGGCCGCGGCAGTTTTTAAACCAGAGCAGCGTATGCGACGGCTTCGGCTTGCCGAGGCTGCAGTAGACATTGCCCCGCTCATACCAGTTCTGCGGTTTGGACATCGCCTCACAGACGCGGAAATCGGTATAGTACATCTCCTTAAACGGAATGATCTTCATCTTCTGCCTCCTCTGTTTTTTTCATTATACCACATTGCCGCGGAAATTGAAACGTTTTTTACAAAAATAGTTCAGATTATGCCATTTTCATACGGCGCGGATGCGCTTATAATTAAGGTGCAGCTTTGCACAGGCAAAACGGCTGCGAAGCGGAATTACACAAATTCAGAATACAAGGAGACAAAACAGTGCAGTATCAGATGAATGAATTCCTGTTTGCGATGATCCTGACCGAGCTGGAGGATGCGGTGGGCCGCGAGAACTGCTCCACACGCGCCATCGATCGGGTAACGCACAGCGTGGATTATTACTGGCTTTCCCGCATGTGGGCCGACCGCGGCTGCCGCATGCCTGAGGCGGACATCATCGTATGTCCGAAGGACGCGTCGGAGGTATCGAAGGTACTGAAGATCGCCAACTACTACAAAATGCCCGTCACCACCTGGGGCGCGGGCGGCGGAACGCAGGGCGGTGCAATTCCCGTCTGCGGCGGCATTCTGCTGGACACCAAGCGAATGAACAAAATCTATGAGGTCAACACCGACTCCATGTACATCGAGTGCGGCACAGGCGCCATCTACAAGCACATCGAATGGGCGGCCAACGAGGTGGGCAAGGCGACGATGCACTACCCGTCCTCACTGACATGCTCCACCGTCGGCGGATTCCTTGCCCACCGCGGCATCGGCGTTTGCTCCACCAAGTACGGCAAGATTGACGACATGGTGCTGCAGATGGAGGTCGTTCTGCCGAACGGCGATATCATCAACACCGCCTCCGCCCCCAAGCACGCGGCAGGCCCGGATCTG
>SVSO01000340.1 GCA_015064195.1 Oscillospiraceae bacterium | reverse complement strand
GAGATCCGCCGCTTCCGGTTCAAGGTGGGGCTGGTGTTCCAGTATCCGGAGTATCAGCTGTTCGAGGAGAGCGTGCGGGCGGACATCGGATTCGGCCCGGCGAATATGGGACTTTCCGCCGACGAGGTGGCAAAACGGGTGGACGAAGCCGCAAGATTCTGCGGAATCGCCCCGGAAATGCTGGACAAATCCCCCTTTGATCTGTCCGGCGGTCAGAAACGCCGCGTCGCCATCGCCGGCATCATGGCCATGGAGCCGGAAGTGCTGGTGCTGGACGAGCCTGCGGCGGGACTTGATCCCATGGGCCGGGAAGAAATTCTCGGCGGCATCCGTTCCTATCAGCGGGAGCGGGGCAATACGGTGATCATCGTTTCCCATTCTATGGAAGATATGGCAAGATATTCCGACGAGATCGTGGTGATGAACCACGCGCGTGTGCATATGCAGGGAAGCACGGCGGAGATTTTCGACCGTGCGGAGGAGCTGACGGCGGTGGGATTGTCCGTGCCGCAGATCACCGAGCTTGCAAACAAACTCCGCGCCAGAGGGCTTGACATTCCCAACGGCATCTACACCGTGGAGGATGCCCATCGCGAGATCGCACGGCTCATGGGGGTGAAAAAATGATCAAAGACATCACCCTCGGCCAGTTTTTCCCGGGCAATACGGTCATTCACCGCCTCGATCCGCGCATGAAGATCGTGCTGACCATCCTCTACATCGTGGCAATCTTCCTCGCCAAAAACGTGTACAGCTTCGCGGCGGTCATCCTCAGCGCGATCCTGCTCGTTTGCCTGTCGCGCATCTCGTGGAAGACCATTTTAAAGAGCATGAAGCCCCTTATTTTTGTGCTGGCGTTCACCACGTTTTTTAACGTGTTCTGGACGAAGGGCGACCATCTTCTGGTGCAGTTCTGGGTGGTCGAAATTTATCTTGAGGGCATTTATTACGCGCTGATGATGATCATCCGCGTCACCACGCTGCTCATGGGAACCACCGTCCTGCTCACCTACACCACATCGCCCATCATGCTGACGGACGGTCTGGAGCGGCTGCTTGCCCCCCTCCGCAAGATCAGGCTGCCCGTCCACGAATTTTCCATGATGATGACCATCGCCCTCCGATTTATCCCGACGCTGATTGAAGAAACGGACAAAATCATGTCGGCGCAGAAGGCGAGAGGCGCGGATTTTGAGTCGGGAAGTCTGGCAAAACGCGCCAAGGCTCTGGTGCCCATTCTCATTCCGCTGTTCATTTCCGCATTCCGCCGCGCCGATGAGCTGGCGACGGCCATGGAATGCCGATGCTATCGGGGCGGTGACGGCCGCACCCGCATGACCGCGCTGAAATGGACAAAAATTGACATTTTCGCCCTTCTTATCATGCTGGCGTTCATGGGAGGCGTCATCGGCATGAACTACATTCCCACCACCATCGCCATATGAAAATTCTGCTTGAGCTGGCCTATATCGGCACCGGCTTTGCGGGATTTCAGGTGCAGCCGGGGAAGATCACCGTCCAATCCGCCCTTCAGGATGCCATCGAAGCTACCTACGGCCAGCGGTATCCGGTGAAGGGCTGTTCGCGCACGGACGCAGGCGTTCATGCGCTCCAATATTTCGCGGCATTTGACACGGACAAAGCGATCCCCGCCGAGCGCATTCCCTTCGCGCTGAACAGCCGGCTCGATCCGCGCATTTCGGTGAAGTCCGCCCGTATCGTGCCCGACGATTTTCACGTGCGCCACGACGTTTTGTGGAAGGAATACGAATACGTGATCCGCAATTCCCTCATCCCCGACCCCTTCATGCTGGGCCGATGCGCACGTCCGCCGCGGATCATCGACGACGTGGGATTTTCGCGGATGGAAGCGGCCTGTCCCCATTTTGTCGGCCGCCACGATTTCGCCGGATTCATGTCGGCGGGCGCGACGATCGCCGATACCACCCGGGAAATTTTCGCCCTATCCGTCATCCGCGACGGGGAATACATCCGCATCCGCGTTTCGGCGGACGGCTTCCTTTATAATATGGTGCGCATCATCGCCGGAACGCTGATGGACACGGCAAACGGCCGCTTTGAGCCGGACGAAATGCCGGCAATCATCGCCTCCTGCGACCGTGGACGCGCCGGATTCACCGCACCGCCGGAAGGCTTGTATCTGCGGAGAGTGGAGTTGAATGAAAATGTTTGACAATATTGTTTTTGATTTCGGACAGGTTCTTGTGAAATTCGACGAGGCCTATATGACCAGCCGCTACATCGCCGACGAAGCGGATGCGGCGCTTGTGCAGTCGGTGGTGTTCGACCGGCTGTATTGGGATCGGCTCGACGCCGGCACCATCACGGATGACGAGGTGATGGCGGAATCAAAAAAGCGTCTGCCCGCGCGGCTCCATGAAGCGGCGGCACAGGTGTATTACAACTGGATCTACAACATTCCGGAGATCGAAGGAATGCGGTCGGTGGTGGAATTCTGCCGCGAAAAGGGCAAAATATGCTATCTGCTGTCCAACATCTGCACCTATTTCGCCGCCCATTCGGACGAGATCCCCATCCTTTCGCTCCTCGACGGCTGCGTCTATTCGGCGGTTGCCGGAAAAGTCAAGCCGAATCGGGACAT
>SVSO01000028.1 GCA_015064195.1 Oscillospiraceae bacterium | reverse complement strand
AGATGCTGACCACCGATCAGTATCGGCTGTACAAGCTCATTTGGGATCGCTTCATGGCCAGTCAGATGGCATCGGCTGAGCTGGATACCGTCACGGCGGACATTGAAGCCGGCGGTTATATCTTCCGATCAAGCGGCTATACCGTCAAATTCCAGGGCTATATGACGCTTTATGAGGAGGCGGAGGATTACGTCGCGCCCAACAATGCGGACGCGGATACCCCCGAAAAGAGCATCCGCCTGCCGAGGATCGAGCAGGGCGATGTTCTGCGCCACGACACCACCGATCCTTCCCAGCACTTCACCGAGCCGCCTCCCCGCTACAATGAGGCATCGCTGGTCAAGTTCCTGGAGGAGCGCGGCATCGGTCGTCCCTCCACCTTCGCGACCATCATCACCACCATCATCACCCGCGGCTATGTGGTGCGCGAGGGCAAATCTCTGAAGCCCACGGAGCTTGGCGAGATCACAACAAAGCTCATGCTGGACTGCTTCCCGAAGATCGTGGACTACGAATTCACCGCCAACATGGAGACGGAGCTGGATGAGATCGCAAACGGCGTGGACACCATGCTGGGCGTGCTGAAGGGCTTCTATGGCGATTTTGCCGACAGCCTTGACACGGCGGAGACCACCGTTGACCGGGAGAAGTATCAGCTTCCTGTGGAGGAAACGGATCTTGTATGCGAAAAGTGCGGCTCAAAAATGGTGGTCAAGAACGGCCGCTACGGTAAATTTGCCGCCTGCCCCAACTATCCGGAGTGCAAGAACACCAAGCCGCTGACGGGAAATGATGCGGCGGAGGAAAAGACCGAGGTTACGGACATGGTCTGCGAAAAATGCGGCAGTCCCATGGTGCTCCGTACCGGCCGCTACGGCAATTTCTACGCCTGCTCCAAGTATCCGGAATGCAAGACTACCAAGCAGATCGCCAAGGAGATCGGCGTTGCCTGCCCGAAATGCGGCGCAAAGGTGGTCGTCAAGAAGGGCAGAAACCGCTCGGTATTCTACAGCTGTGAGCGGTATCCCGAGTGCGATTTCTCGTCGTGGGATATGCCGACTGCGGAAAAATGCCCGGACTGCGGCGATATGCTGTATCGCAAGAAGGGCAAGAATCAGCTGATCTGCAAGCACGAGGGCTGCGGATACAAGCGGGAAGTTGAGATGGAAGATGCAGAGTGAGACACCGATAATCAACATTGTCGGCGCAGGTCTGGCAGGCTGTGAAGCGGCGTGGCAGGCGGTGAGCGCCGGCGTCCGCGTCCGGCTTTACGAGATGAAGCCGAAGAAGTTTTCCCCCGCTCATCATGCGGAGGGATTTGCGGAGCTGGTATGCTCCAACTCTCTGCGCTCCAATATGCTGTCCAATGCAGTGGGCGTGCTCAAGGAAGAAATGCGGCTTCTCGGTTCGCTCATCATGGAGGCGGCCTATGCATCGGAGGTCCCGGCCGGCAGTGCGCTGGCGGTTGACCGGGAAAAATTCTCCGCCTATATCACAGAAAAACTGAAAAATCATCCCCTTGTCGAAGTCATTGGCGAGGAAGTGACGGAGATCCCCGACGGCATCACCGTGATCGCCACCGGCCCCCTCACATCCGAGCCGCTGTCCGAAGCCATCGGACGGCTCATCGGCGGCGATTATCTCCACTTTTTCGATGCCGCCGCTCCCATCGTCAGCTTCGATTCCATCGATATGGAGAAGGCTTTCTACGCATCCCGCTACGGCAAGGGTGAGGCATCCTATATCAACTGCCCATTTACAAAGGAAGAATACGACCGGTTCTGGGAAGCCCTCATTTCCGCTGAGGAAGCGGAACTGAAGGACTTCGACAAATCGGAACAGCTGACTGTGTTCGAGGGCTGTATGCCGGTGGAAGTAATGGCCAGACGCGGGCATGATACCCTGCTTTTCGGCCCCATGAAGCCGGTGGGCATTACCGTGCCGCAGACGGGGAAGGAAGCCTATGCCATCGTCCAGCTGCGTCAGGAAAATGCGGAAAAAACCATGTACAACATCGTGGGATTCCAGACGCATCTCAAATTCCCGGAGCAGAAGCGGGTATTCGGCATGATCCCCGGCCTTGAGAATGCGGAATTTCTCCGCTACGGCGTGATGCACCGCAACACCTTCATGAATTCGCCGGGGCTTCTGGATTCCACCTATATGATGCGGTCGAAGCCGGGACTGTTCTTCGCCGGACAGATGACCGGTGTTGAGGGCTATGTGGAAAGCGCGTCCAGCGGTCTTGTGGCCGGACTGAACGCGGCACGGATGGCTCTCGGCCTTCCGCCGGTGACATTCACCGCCGAATGCATGACCGGTGCGCTGGCTTGCTATATCAGCGACGAGAGCGTCACCGATTTCCAGCCGATGAACGTGAATTTCGGTATTGCCGCACCGCTGGGACGGCGTGTCAAGGGCGGGAAACGGGCGCGTGGTGAAGCCATGGGCGAGCGCGCGCTGGCTTATATCAAACAAATGACAGAGGGAGAATCTTCCAATGAAGCTGATACTTGACGCAATGGGCGGCGACAATGCTCCGCTCGAAATTTTAAAAGGCGCGGCCATGGCTGTCCGGGAATTCTCCGATGTGGAGCTGATCCTCACCGGACGCGAGGAGGAGCTGCGCACGCTCTGCGAAAAAGAGAACATATCCCTGGAGCGCATCACCTTTATGGATGCGCCGGACGTTGTGACCATGGAGGATGATCCCCGCGTGGTCGTCATGTCGAAAAAGCATTCGTCCATGGGCGTGGGACTCCGTGCGCTGGCATCGGGAGAGGGCGAAGCGTTTATCTCCGCCGGCAATACGGGCGCGCTGATGACCGGTGCGACACTGCTGGTGCGCTGTGTGAGCGGCATCAAGCGTGCGGCCATTGCCACCATCCTGCCCATGGAAAAGCCCCTGCTGCTCATCGATTCCGGCTCAAACATCAACGTGACGCCGGAGAATCTTCTGCAGTTTGGCATTCTCGGCACAAGCTACATGGAGAAGGTGTTCGGCATCGATTCTCCCCGCGTCGGACTGCTGAACAACGGCACGGAGGAGCATAAGGGCACCCAGCTGGAGCAGGATGCCTACAAGCTTTTAACGGAAGCCGATGGGATCAACTTTGTGGGCAACATCGAGGGCAAGCAGATTCCCTTTGCCGAATGCGACGTGATGGTGACAGACGGCTTCACCGGCAACATCGTGCTGAAAACCGTGGAAGGTTTAAGCAAATTCATTCTCAAAAAGTTAAAGGGAATGTATTACAAAAATCTCGTAAATAAGCTGTCCGCTCTGCTCATCAAGGGCGAATTCGGAAAGCTTAAGAAAACTTTCGATGCCAGTGAATACGGCGGCGCGCCGTTTCTCGGCATCTCGAAGCCGGTGTTCAAGGCCCACGGAAGCTCCGATGCGGCCGCCATCAAAAACGCCGTCCGTCAGGCAAGAGAATTCGTGAAAAACGATGTGTCCGCGCTGATTTCCGAGCGAATTGCCGCCGTGACGGAGACAAAATAAGGAGGATAGCTATGGAAAAGCTGCCGCTTTCTCCGGCGATTTTAGAAGAAAAAATCGGTTATCAATACAAAAACAAGCAGCTGCTTCTCGATGCGCTGACCCATTCCTCCTTCGCCAATGAAATGAAGGCGAGAGGGGAAGCGGTGGTGTTCAACGAGCGGCTGGAGTTTCTCGGCGACTCTGTGCTGTCCATCATCGTCAGCGATTATCTCTATCGCCAGTATCCGGATACGCCGGAGGGGGATCTGACCCGCATCCGTGCCAGTGCCGTCTGTGAAAAAACGCTGGGCAAGCTGGCAAGCTCCATCGGGCTTGGCAAGTTTATGCGGTTAGGGCACGGCGAGGAGCTTGGTCACGGCAGAGAGCGTGTGTCCATTCTTGCGGATGCGTTTGAAGCACTGCTGGCATCCATGTATCTGGATGCCGGATCCCGTGAGCCGGTGGAAGCGTTCCTCATGCCGCTGGTGGTGCCGGAGATCCGCTCCTTTGTGGAAAAAGGCAAGAACAAGGATTACAAAACCCTTCTCCAGCAGATCGTTCAGCAGGAGCGGGGCGAGATCCTCGAATATGTGCTGGTGGGCGAATCCGGCCCGGATCATGCGAAAATTTTTGAAATTGAGGCAAGACTCAACTCCAACGTGATCGGTCACGGACGGGGCAAAAGCAAGCGGGAAGCGGAACAACTGGCGGCTAAGGAAGCGCTGGTGCTGTTCGGCGACAAATGAAACGCCACATCAACATTCCCATCTTCATCCCTCATCTGGGCTGTCCCAATGGATGTGTGTTCTGCAATCAGCGGCAGATCTCAGGCAAAACGGCATTTGACATCACCGCCGTGGAGGACGAGCTTCGCCGCGCCGTACAGACGGTCGATCATGACAGCTGTGAGGTGGAGATCGCGTTCTTCGGCGGCAGCTTCACCGGCATCGGCAGAGAGGATATGCTGTACCTCTTGAAGCTGGCGGGACGGTATATCGACGCGGGATTTGCAGATTCTGTGCGCATCTCCACGCGGCCGGATTATATCGATGAGGAGATCCTTGATATTCTCGCCGATCATCATGTCACCGACATTGAGCTGGGCCTGCAGAGCTTTGATGACCGGGTGCTGACGGCATCAAAACGCGGGCATACGGCGGAAATCTCCCGCAGAGCCTGCCGGATGATCACGGAGCGGGGATTCCGCCTTGTGGGTCAGATGATGATCGGGCTTCCGGGATCCACACCGGAAAGCGAGCGCATGACTGCCCGCGAGATCGTGTCCCTCGGCTGCATGGCGGCGCGGATCTATCCCACTGTGGTTTTCCGTGACACAGAGCTTTGCGCTATGATGCGGGATGGCCGCTATCAGCCGCTGACGCTTGACGATGCGGCCGCACGTTCGTGTGAGGTGCTGGAAATATTCACTGCCGCACATATTCCGGTGATACGGCTGGGACTCTGCGCGGCGGATACTCTTTTTGTCCCCGGTGCCATTGCCGGCGGCGCGTATCACAGTGCTTTCGGTGAGCTGGTGTATTCTGAACTTTATTACCGCCGCATCCGGAAGGCCATTGAGCGGGATCGTCTGCATGAAAAAATCGCCGGGCGGACGCTGACCGTTCATGTGCCGCGGGGCGAGGTTTCCAAAGCATCCGGGCAGAAGCGGGCAAATAAGCTCCGCCTGCAAAATGAATACAATGTAAAAAATGTGAAAATCCTTGAAAATCCCGATTTGATTTGGTATAATATTAAGTTGGAGACAGAATGAATTTTTTAAACGAAGGGAGAGAACTGAATGTACTTAAAATCGCTTGAGCTGTTTGGATTCAAGTCCTTTCCCGATCGTACCGTGCTGAACTTTGACCGGGGCGCGACGGTGGTCGTCGGCCCGAACGGCAGCGGAAAATCCAACATTTCCGATGCCATGCGCTGGGTGCTGGGCGAGGTATCCTCCCGACAGATCCGCGGAACACGGATGGAGGATGTCATTTTCGGCGGCACGGATGACCGCCGGCAGATGAATTTTGCCGAGGTTACGGTGACATTCGACAACAGCGACCGGCAGATGGATATCGCCTTCGATGAGGTGTCCGTCACCCGCCGGTATTACCGCAAGGGCGAGAGCGAATATTTCATCAACCGCAAGCCGGTGAGACTGCGCGACATTCACGAGCTTTTCATGAATACGGGCGTGGGACGCGAGGGCTATTCCATCATCGGTCAGGGCAGAATCGCGGAGATCATCTCCCAGAAAAGCGAGGAACGCCGCTCAATCTTCGAGGAAGCGGCGGGCATTTCCAAATATCGCTACAAAAAGGAAGAAGCCGAGGGCAAGCTCCGCTCGGTGGATGACAATCTGACCCGCCTCACGGACATTATGTCTGAGCTGGAAGGTCGTGTCGGCCCACTGGAAAAGGAATGCGAGCGGGCGAAAAAATATCTGGAATATTTCGAGATCAAAAAGCGGGACGATGTGTCGCTGTGGATCTACGATATGAATGGACTGTCCGCAGAGCTTCGGGCAGCGGAGGATCGGCTGACGCTGGCCAAAAACGAGCTGGATATCGTCACCGAGGCGCTGGAAACGCTGGAGAATCAGAACGAGCGCGTGTTTGAAGCATCGCAGGAGTCGAAATACCAGTACGAGCAGCTGCAGGGACAGATCGACCGCACCAAGAAGGAATCCCACGAGCTTGACAGCCGCATCCGACTGACGGAAAACGACATCGCGCACCGTGAGAGCCAGATCGCGGAAAAAGAGCGTGCCAAGGAGAAATTCTCCGACAGGCAGGCACAGCTTGAAGCCCTGTGCGCACAAAAATCCGCCGGGCTTGACGAGGCTCGCAAGGCTGCCGGAGCGTTGGCGGGTGAGCTTGCGTCGCTGGAAGCGGATGCATCGGCGGCAAAGGAAGCGCGGGATGCGAAAAAGCAGGAGCTGGATGCGGAGCTTGCCGAGATCAAGCGGGGCGAGGAGCGTCTGGTGGAGCTGAAGATCCGGCTGTCCGTGCTGGATACCACCGAAAAGAGCGACAGCGATAAGGCGGAGAGCCTCAGGAATGAGATCGAAAAATACGCCGAGAGCATTGCTATGCTGGAAGCGCGTGCCGAAAAAGCGGAAAAGGTTATCGCCGATTACCGCGCCAAGGGCGAGGAGCTGAATGCGAAGGCTGCCGCGCTTTCCGCCGAAATGGATCAGGATCGCCGCAAAAAGCAGGACATCATCGACGAATCCAACAATGTTTATCTCGATTACACCGCGAAAAAGCACCGCATGGATGCCATCCGGCGCATGGAGGAGTTGTTCGAGGGATATACGCAGAGTGTGCGCTTTGTCATGAGCGAATACGATGCGGGACATATTGCCGGAACGAATCGGATCTCAGATACCGATGCTGCCGGCGGACGCATCTGGGGCCCGGTATCACGGCTCATCAGCGTGGGCGCACGGTATACGCTGGCCATCGAAACGGCACTGGGCGCGAACATACAGAATATCATCGTGGATGACGAATCCACGGCAAAGGCGGCGATCCAGCATCTCAAAGCGAAGAATGCCGGACGTGCCACCTTCTACCCCATCAGCTCCATGAAGCCCCGCTATAGTCCTATTCCCGATGCGGAGTGCAGAAAATATGCGGGCTATCTCGGCACGGCGGATTCGGTCATCGGCTTCGACGACAAATTCTCCGGCATCATCCGCAATCTTCTCGGCGCGACGCTGATTTTTGACAACATCGACAACGGCGCGTCCATGGCCAAGGCTACGGGCTACAAGGTGCGCGTGGTGACGCTGGACGGCCAGATCATCAACGCCGGCGGCTCATTTACCGGCGGTTCGGCCAAGCGCGACTCCGGAATGCTGACCCGCCGCACGGAGACGGAAAAGCTGAAGCGGGACTGCGATACGCTGGCAGAGCGGCTTTCCGGACTCAAGCAGTCGCAGAGCGAATGCGATGCCGCCATCGAGAAAAAAGCCAAGGAAAATTCCACGCTGATGGCGCAGATCGCCATGCTGAACTCGCTCATCGGCGCAGAGAATACTCAGTACGAGGTTATCCGCAGTCAGCTTGCCGGTGAGCGGAATATGCGCGCATCGTTGGAGCGGGATCTTGCTGAGCTTGCTGCCGGTGCTGCCGAACGTGCAGACGGCATTGCCAAGCTGCGGGAAGAATCCGGCGTACTGCAGAGATCCGGTGAGGAGATCGCCGCATCCCGTGAGGCGGGCATCGACCGGTTGGGCGAGCTTGAGGAAGCTCTCGAGGACTTCGATCGGATGCGCAGTGAACTGCTGGTACGACGTGCCGAAGCCGCGAAGGATGTGGAAAACGCCGAGCGGGAGCTTGCCGAGACAAAGGAACGGCTGGCGGAAAGCATTTCGGAGGCGGAGGAAAATGTGCGCCTTGCGGAGACATTAGCGGCGGAAAATGCCGAAGCGCGCGAAAAGCTTGAAACCATGCGCAGCGAGCTTGCGGGAATGGGCGACAGTCTGGAGACACTGGAGCGGGAGCGCAGTCAGACATCTGCGAAAAATCTGGAATTTGAGCAGCGGCTCACCAAGCTCAGAGGGCAGATCCGCGATAAAACAAGCCAGCGTGAGCTTTGCTTCCGGGAGCATACCATGGCGGAGAGCCGCCACAGATCGCTGACGGAGGAGCGGGATAAGCTCACCGGCAGACTCTGGGAGGATTACGAGCTGACCTACAGCACGGCTCTGGAATGCGGCTATCCGGCGGTCACGGTGGAAACGCACCGCGCAGTCAGCACGGAGCTTGCGGAATATCGGGCAAAGTTAAAAAATCTCGGCCATGTCAACCTTTCCGCCATCGACGAATATGCGGAGGTCAAGAGCCGCTACGACTTCATGACCACGCAGATCTCCGACCTCACGCAGTCGAAGGAAAACCTGCTTGAGATCATCATAAAGTTAGAGGCGGAGATGCGGGAGACGTTCCTCACCGCATTTGAGGAGATCGACCGCAACTTCAAGATCGTATTTGCCGAGCTGTTCGGCGGCGGTATGGCGGAGCTGTCCCTGACCAACCCCGAGGATGTGCTGGGGAGCGGCATCGAAATCCGCGTGGCACCGCCCGGCAAGATCATCAAGAGCCTGACACTTCTGTCCGGCGGTGAGCAGGCGTTTGTGGCCATTGCGCTCATCTTTGCGATCCTGCGCGTCAACCCCACGCCTTTCTGCATCTTTGACGAGATCGAGGCGGCGCTGGATGAGGCGAATGTGTTCCGCTTTGCCGATTACATCGGACGTTATTCCGACAAAACGCAGTTTATCATCATCACGCACCGGCGCGGCACCATGGAAATTGCCGACCGCATCTACGGCGTGACCATGCAGGAGCGCGGCATCTCCAAGGTGCTGGCGCTGGATATCAATCAGGCTGAAGAAAATTTAGGAGAGAACTAATGGGATTTTTTGATCGGTTGAAGGAAGGTCTTGCTAAGACCAAAAATGCGCTGTTCAAGCAGGTGGACAACCTGTTCAAGAGCTTCGTCAAGGTGGACGAGGATATGCTGGAGGAGCTGGAGGAACTGCTCATCATGGCGGATGTTGGCGTGATTTCCTCCGAGGAGATCATCGAACAGCTTCGCGAGCGCATCAGGGATGAGCGCATCAGTGAGCCTGAGCAGTGCCGCATTGCGCTGCAGGAAATTCTTGTAGGCATGATCGGCGAGGGCGAGCCGCTGAAGTTGGATACAACTCCCAGCGTGATCCTTGTCATCGGTGTCAACGGTGTCGGCAAAACCACCTCCATTGCAAAGATCGCCAATCGTCTGAAATCTCAGGGCAAGCACGTGGTTCTGGCGGCGGCGGATACCTTCCGTGCGGCGGCCATCGACCAGCTGCAGGTCTGGGCGGACAGAGTCGGCGTGGAGCTGATCAAGCACAGCGAAGGCTCCGATCCGGCGGCAGTGGTATTCGATGCGGTCAATGCGGCGAAAAAGCGGGCGGCGGATGTGCTGATCGTGGACACTGCGGGACGGCTTCACAACAAGAAAAATCTCATGGATGAGCTGGCCAAGATCAACCGCGTCATCGAGCGGGAGCTTCCCGGCGCATCCCGGGAAACCATGCTGGTGCTGGATGCCACCACCGGTCAGAACGCTGTCAGTCAGGCCAAGGAATTCAAGCACGCGGCCGAGATCACCGGTCTCATCCTCACAAAGCTTGACGGCACGGCCAAGGGCGGCATCGTATTCTCCATCAAGAAGGAGCTGGATATTCCGGTGAAGTTCATCGGTGTGGGCGAAAAGATGGACGATATGCAGGAATTCGATGCGAAGGAATTCGTGGAAGCACTGTTTGAATCGAAGGAATAGGGTAAAAGCTATGTTAAAACTGGTTCTTGCATCAAGAAATCGCAAAAAAATCCGCGAGCTTGAAACTTTACTCGCAGAAATTTCGTCTTATATACAGGTTCTCAGCCTGGATGACATCGGATACACCGACGAGATCGTGGAGGACGGCACCACCTTTGCGGAAAATTCCCGCATCAAGGCAAGCGTTCCCGCATCCCTCGGCTACATTGGCATCGCGGATGATTCGGGCCTTGTGGTGGATGCGCTGAACGGTGCGCCGGGTGTGTATTCCGCGCGGTATTCCGGCGAGGATGCCACGGATGAGAAGAACAACAAAAAGCTCCTTGCCGAGCTTGCCAATGTGCCGGATGAGCGGCGCACCGCACGGTTCTGCACCGTTGTGACCTGCGCATTCCCCGACGGCACGGCGTGGCAGTTTGACGGCAGTGTGGAGGGCACGATTCTGCATGAGCCGGACGGTGACGGCGGCTTCGGATACGATCCGCTGTTCTACTATGCCCCCTTCGGCAAAACCTTCGCGGCACTCAGCGCGGATGAAAAAAATTCCGTAAGTCATCGCGGCAAGGCGATGCGTGCTTTTGCGGAAAAAATGAAAAACTACATTATGGAGAAAAACAATGCTGACAAGTAAACAGCGCGCATATCTGCGCTCAATGGCGGCGATGCAGGACACCATCTTTCAGGTGGGAAAAGGCGGCATCACCGACAATATGCTCGAGCAGATCGGCAATGCCTTAGAAGCACGGGAGCTGATCAAGCTCAGAGTGCTGGATAACTGCGACTACAATGCCAAGGAAGCGGCGGAGCTGATCGCTGAAGAGATCGGCGCGGACGTGGTACAGGTGATCGGCACACGCTTCGTGCTTTACCGCGAATCGGTGGATCACAAAAAGATCGATCTGACGCTTGCAAAATGACACGGCTCGGTATCTACGGCGGAACATTTTCACCCATCCATCTGGGACACGTGAAAGCCGCCCATGCATTTCTTGAAACAATGGCGCTGGATCGGCTGCTTGTGATCCCAACAGCCGTTCCGCCCCACAAAACGGCGGCGGCTGGTGCAAGTGCGTCCGACCGACTGACGATGACGCGGCTGGCGTTCCATGACAGCGAAGCCTTCCGGAGCGGCAGACTTGAGATCTCCGATTACGAGATCGAGCGCGCCGGAAAAAGCTACACCATCTATACGCTGGAGCATTTTTCCGCGCCCTTTACCACGCTGTTTTTACTGGTGGGGACGGATATGTTTCTGACGCTGGAGCGATGGTATCGGGCGGCGGATATTTTCCGTCTGGCAGATATTGTCCTCATGCGCCGGGAGACGGATGATGCATACGATGCGGCCATTCAAGAAAAAATTCGTATATACCGGGATGAATACGCGGCGCGGATCCATGTGATCGATGAGCGGCCGCTTGAGGTGTCCTCCACTGAGCTGCGGGAACGCCTGCAGAGCGGACAGCCCACGGACGGGATGATCCCGCAGAGCGTGGCGGATTATATCCGGGAAAATCATTTATATCAAGAGAAACATTCATGATGACAAATAAGCAGGAATTGCTCCTTTCGGAGCTTCGGGAAAAGATCCGCTCCCACATGAGCGGCAAACGACTGCGGCATACCCTCGGCGTGGAACGTGAGATCGCCTCTCTTGCCGGGATCTATGCCCCTGAGGATGAATACACGCTGCGCGTCTCTGCGCTGCTGCATGATATAACAAAAGAATTATCTCAGAAAGAACAGTTGCAATTGTGTGAAAAATCTGGTATAATATATACAGATGAGGAACTGCATATGCCGAAGACCTTCCATGCCCGGACAGCGGCGGTGATCATCCGCCGGGAGTTTCCGGAATCCGCATCGGAGGCGGTGCTCTCGGCCATCCGGTATCACACCACCGGACGGGCTGACATGACCATCGGCGAAAAGCTGCTTTATCTCGCGGATTATATCGAAGATACACGCACGTTTGAGGACTGTGTGAAGCTGAGAGAATATTTTTACACGGGACTTTCAGAGGCAAAGACGGCAGAGGCCCGGGCAGAACTGCTCCGGAGCACGCTGATTTTGTCCTTTGACATGACCATCCGGGGACTTCTTGAGGACGGCACACCGGTTCACATGGACACGGTGGCTGCCCGCAACCATCTGATCGTAAGCGAGGTAAGCAGATGAAAAAAGATATGAAACGACATCCGAATAAAGGCGGATTTCCAGCATGGAAGATCGTGCTCATCGTGATCACGGTGGCCATCTTCGCGGCCATCGCCTGCGGTGCGACCTTCCTCAAGGTCTATCGCCCATCCGTGGACACCGATGTGCCCTTCAATGTGGACACTGTTGTGCCGGATGCCACCTTCAGCCCGACGGGAGATGACACCGGAGAGGGCGATGCTCCGCCTGCGGATACGGGAAAACCGTCCGAATCGGCTCCCACCTTTGTGCGCGATACAGAGGTGGTCAACTTCCTTGTCATGGGACGGGATAAGGATTCGTGGAATACCGACGTCATGATGATCGTCAACTTCGATATGCGGGAAGGCCGGCTCAGCATCCTGCAGATCCCCCGTGACACTTATGTGAAGACCGACACCTTCCACGGCAGACTCAATGCGGCACTGGCTTCCATCCGCAGCGGCATCCGTTCGGAAAATCCCAAAATGTCCTCCGCCGATCTTCTGCAGAACAGTATGACGGAAGTTATGAAGATGCTGGAGCAGACACTGTGCATTCAGCTGGACGGCTATGCTCATGTGGATCTGGCCGGCTTCAAGGCTATCATCGATGTGATCGGCGGCGTGTATATGAATGTTCCCTACGCCATGGATTATGAAGACCCGGAGCAGGGCCTTTACATCCATCTCGAACCGGGCTGGCAGCTGCTGGACGGCAAAAAATCGGAGATGTTCGTCCGCTTCCGCAGCGGTTATGTGCAGGCGGATATTGGACGAATCGATGCACAGAAGATCTTCATGACTGCCCTGTTCAAGCAGATGAAGAACAATCTCACCATCAGCAAGGTTCCGGCACTGGCGGAGAAGGTCTTCAAATACGTGACCACCGATGTGCCGCTGGCGGACATCATCATCTATGCCAAGGAGCTGCTGGGCGTGGATATGGAGAAGGTCTCCATGATGACGCTGTACGGCACGGCGCAGCAGACCCGGAGCGGCGCATGGTATTACATCATGAACCGCGCATCTGCACTGAGCATGATCAACGAATATTTCAACGTCTACAACACGGATATCACCGACGAGCTGTTTGACCGGACACGGGCATTCACCGATGAAAGCTATGCACCTTTCTCCAAGATCTACAATGCATCGCCGGATGATGCGCTGGTGCAGGTGAAGCCGGATGTGGAGACAGCCGGCGGAATCGACAACGGCGGACTGACCATTCCCCTGAATTGACAACCGAAAGGAAACAGATATATGGATAACAATATTGTAACCGAACAGCTTCCGGATCTTACCGATGCGGAGCCTATTGAAATTGCGAAGATGCTGGTGCAGGTGCTCGACCGCAAGAAGGGCCGCGATATCAAGCTGCTGCGCATTGCGGATCACACCATTATCGCGGATTATTTCGTCATCTGCGGCGGTACCTCCTCCACCAACGTGAAGGCGCTGGCGGGTGAAGCGGAGTACAAGCTCACGCAGTGCGGCGTTGAACCGCTCCGCATGGACGGCTACAGCGAGGGACAGTGGATCGCCGTGGACTTCGGCTCGGTCATCGTCCACATCATGAACCGCGAGAACCGGGACTTTTACAAGCTGGAAAAGCTCTGGAGCGAAGCCGAGAGCATCGATGTCAGCGACCTTATTTTACCGTAAAAATTTAATTTATATAAAAGAGGAACGAACCAATGAAATACGATTTTAAAGCCATTGAACAGAAATGGCAGGACAAATGGGAAGAAACCGGCGTATTCAAGGCGACGGAGGATTACTCGAAGCCGAAGTTCTACGGCCTCGTGGAATTCCCCTATCCCAGCGGTGCCGGTATGCACGTAGGTCACATCAAGGCGTATTCCGGCCTTGAGGTCATCTCCAGAAAGAGAAGAATGCAGGGCTACAATGTGCTGTTCCCCATGGGCTTTGATGCATACGGTCTGCCCACCGAAAACTACGCCATCAAGACCGGCATCCATCCCCGCAAGGTAACAGATATGAACATCGAGAAGTTTACCTCTCAGCTCAAGCGCGTGGGCTTCTCCTTCGACTGGGATCGCGTCATCGATACCACCGAGGAGGATTACTACAAGTGGACACAGTGGATTTTCCGCAAGATGTTTGATGCAGGTCTGGTATTCCGTGCCACCACGCTGGTCAACTACTGCCCGCACTGCAAGTGTGTCCTCTCCAACGAGGATTCTCAGGGCGGCAAGTGCGATATCTGCCACAACGATGTGGTGCAGAAGTCCAAGGATGTATGGTATCTGCGCATCACCGAATACGCGGACAAGCTGCTGCAGGGCCTTGAGAAGGTGGATTATCTGCCCAACATCAAGCTCCAGCAGGAAAACTGGATCGGCCGTTCCGAGGGTGCATTCGCAAACTTCGCCATCGCCGGCAAGGATGATTTCCTGCGCATTTACACAACCCGTCCGGACACCATGTTCGGCGTGACCTTCATGGTCATCGCGCCGGAGCATCCGATCATCGAAAAATATCGCGACAGCATCAAAAATATCGACGCGCTGGACGCTTACAAGGAAGAATGCGCGAAGAAGACCGAATTCGAGCGTACTCAGCTGGTCAAGGATAAGACCGGTGTGCGCATCGAGGGTCTGGCTGCGGTCAATCCTGCCAATGGCAAGGAGATCCCGATCTACATTTCCGACTACGTTATGATGGGCTACGGCACCGGCGCGATCATGGCAGTGCCGGCGCATGATGAGCGCGACTACGACTTCGCAAAGAAGTTCGGCATCGACATTATCGAGGTCATCAAGGGCGGCGACATCGAAAAGGAAGCCTACACCGGTGACGGCGAGATGGTCAACTCCGAATTCTTAAATGGCATCAAGACCAAGAAGGAAGCCATCGCGAAGATGCTCACATTCCTCGCAGAAAAGGGCGTCGGTGAGAAGGGCGTGCAGTACAAGATGAAGGACTGGGCGTTCAACCGTCAGCGTTACTGGGGCGAGCCGATTCCGATCGTTCACTGCCCGACCTGCGGCATGGTGGGTGTTCCCTATGAGGAGCTTCCGCTTCGTCTTCCCGACATGGAGAACTTTGCACCCGGTGAAGGCGGCGAATCTCCGCTTGCCAAGATCGATTCCTTTGTCAACTGCAAGTGCCCGAAGTGCGGCGGCGCGGCAAAGCGTGAGACGGATACCATGCCCCAGTGGGCAGGCTCGTCCTGGTACTTCCTGCGCTACTGCGATCCGAAGAACACCGAAGCACTGGCGTCTAAGGAAGCGCTGGATTACTGGATGCCCGTTGACTGGTACAACGGCGGCATGGAGCACGTGACCCGTCACCTGATCTACTCCCGCTTCTGGCATCGCTTCCTCTACGACATCGGCGAAGTGCCGGTGGATGAGCCTTATGCAAAGCGTACCGCACAGGGCCTGATCCTCGGCCCGGACGGCGATAAGATGAGTAAGTCCAAGGGCAATGTCATCGACCCGCTGGATGTGGTCAACGAATACGGCGCGGATGTTCTGCGTGTATACGTGCTGTTCATGGGTGACTATGCTTCCGCGGCACCGTGGAACGAAAGCTCCGTCAAGGGCGTGAAGCGCTTCCTCGACCGTGTGGCAGGTCTTGCCGACATGGTCAAGGGCGAAGGCGTCACCGCGAAGCTGGAATCTGCATTCCATAAGACCATCAAGAAGGTCTCCACCGACATCGAGGAGATGAAGTTCAACACCGCAGTGGCGGCAATGATGAGCCTCATCAACGAGATCTACGAGGTCGGCACGCTGACAAAGGATGAGCTGGGCATTTTCGTTCGCCTGCTCTGCCCCTATGCGCCCCATCTCTGCGAGGAGATCTGGGAAACCATCGGCGACGGAATGTGCGCATTGGCGGCATGGCCGGAGTGGGATGAAGCCAAGACGGTGGATTCCACCGTTGAGATCGCCGTACAGGTAAGCGGCAAGCTCAAGTTCACCAAGGAGATCCCGCTGAACACCGGCAAGGATGAAGCGATCGCCCTCGTCAAAGCCGACGAGCGCATGGCGCAGTATCTGGACGGCAAGACCATCGTCAAGGAAATCAGCGTTCCCAACAAGATCGTCAATATTGTAGTAAGATAAGATAAGAAAGCACCGCGCCTTGGCGCGGTGCTTTTGCTGTTCACGGCCGTCTGGGTGTGCAGCCGAATTCCTGACGGTAGACACGGTGGAGTGTCCGCAGGCTTCCGAAGCCGGCAAGGTCGGCGGCTTCGGCCAGGTTCATGTCCGGATGCTCGCGGAGCAGGCGGCGCACCTCGGCGGCACGGACGCGGTTGACATATTCGTTCAGCGTGATGCCGAAGGTTTTCTTGAATCGGGCGGCGAGGATATTCTGATTGCACAGCAGATGCTGGGCGAGCTTTGGAATGCTGACAGTTTCCCGGAAATGCAGGTGGATGTATTCGATGGCGCGAGGGACGATGCCGGAGCTGACGGCATTCTCACGCAGGCCGCAAAGGGCGATGACCAGTCGGATAAACGTGCAGATTTCCGAAAGCTCGAGCGCCGATGCGGATTCCGGATCTATTTTTTCGAAGATGCCGTCGCGGTTATGCAGCGCGAAGATGTGCAGGATACTTTGCAGAAGCTGACCGTCCGGATCGGCGATGACGGGTGTTGCGAAGACGCTGCCGCCCATCAGTTGGTCGAGGTTGCTGACGAGGCGTCTCGGGATGACGAGCATATAGGTGTCTGCGTCGCTGCCGATGTTCTCATGCGGGACAAACGGTGCGAGGGCGATGAGATTGCCTGCACCGACGATGCGGTGTACACCTTCGATGGTGGTATCAAGCTCGCCGCCGGCGATATACATGAACTCCACGCTGTCGTGAAAATGTGGGATGTTGTGATGCGAGAGGCGGATGCTTCGGTGATCCGCTGTCACGGCGTGCTGAAGATCGCGGTCGATTTCGTAAAAGTTAATGATGGGTTCCATTGCCGTTCCTCCGGGGAAATTGAGTGAATTGTGGCACAAACAGAATGAAATATGCTATTTACATTTTACCATAAATCGTGTATAATATCAAGTAAGGAATGAAAAATTTTAGAAATTCCGGACAAAATAACAGAAAAGGAGATAGATCATGCAAAAAAATATGAAGAATTATGTCACATATCTGCTGCTTGCGGCGATGTTGGCCGGCGTATCATGCGGAAGCGCAGGCACTCCGTCAGACGGAACGACCGCTGCCGGTGGAGATTCCTCCACGGCAGAGACCACTGACAAATACGATCCCGGACTTCCGGAGATGGATTTCGGCGGCTATGAGTTCACCTTTGCCGTCCGCGGTGATGACAATCTCACCTCCAGCTGGAGCAATGTTGACATTGTTACAGAGAGCGAAAACGGCGACGTGCTCAACGATGCCGTCTACCGCCGCACCGCTTATATCGAGGATACCTACAACGTAAAGATCAACAAGGTCTGGGGCGGCGACTGCGGACAACGGCTGTTTGAAGGTGCCATGGCCAGCTTTATCAGCAAGACGATCCTCAGCGAAGACAATTCCTATGATGCGATCATTTCCAACGTGTTTAATACGATGGGCTTTGTTTCCAACGAGTACCTGATGGATCTGAATTCGCTTGATCATCTGGATCTGTCCCGATCCTACTGGGATCAGAACGTCGTCCGGGATCTGAGTCTCGGCGACAAGACCTACTTCGCAGTGGGCGATCTCACCTACATCGACAATCTGGCTGTACAGTGCATGATGTTCAACAAGAACGTGGCTGCCGAGTACAAGATCGATCCCTATCAGACTGTCCGCGACAACAAGTGGACGATGGATAACCTGATTGCAACCTCCAAGCAGGTAGTCCGCGATATGAACGGCGATACCGTCATGGATGAAAGTGACAGGTTCGGTATGACGTACTGGCAGGATGCGGCGTTCTCCTTCACCATCGCTGCCGGCAATCCCATCGGTATCATTGACGAAAAGGGCGAGCCTCAGCTGGACTTCTACTCCGAGCGCCTTGTGAACACATGGGAAAAGCTGATCGCCTTTGCCAAGGACGATTCCACCATCAACCTGTTCAACGAGCGTAAGCTTTACAAGAGCGACGGCTATGCGGTATTTGTAACCAATATGCTCAACAGCAATTCCATGCTGTATCACTGGGTATCCGTGGTTGATCTGCCCAAACTGCGCGATGCCAACAGCGATTTCGGTATTCTTCCCATGCCCAAATATGATGAGCAGCAGCAGGATTATATCTCCCCGGTGGGCGGCTACGGATGCGCAGTTGTATCCGTGCCGATCACCAACAGCGATCCTGACCGCACCGGATTCATTCTGGAAGCGTTCTGCGCAAAGAGTGCTGAGCTTGTAACGCCCGCATTCTATGAAAAGACGCTCACCGGCAAGCATACGCGCGATGAAGAAAGCGCAGAGATGCTGGACATCATCTATTCAACGATGAAGTATGATGTGGGCGTATTCTGTCTGTGGGGCGACATCACCAACCAGCTGATGCAGCTGTTCAACAAAAAGAGCGAGGATATCTCCTCCATGTACGAGAGCGTCAAGGAAAAGGCGCTGGCGGATGTGCAGGCGACCGCAGAGCTGTTTGCAGCAGGATAAGAATAACAGAAACAAGCACCGTGCCAATGGCGCGGTGCTTGCTGTTTTACTCCGTCTCCACCAGCTCCATGTCGAATTTGTACACGTCGCTGAATTCGTATTCAACCAGCTCGATGGAAAGGAAGCGGGAGCGGACTTCGTTGGGGGACTTGCTCCAGAAAGATACTTCCCTGTAAGGGTAGTGCGGATCTTCAAGGACAGTCAGCTTGATTCGCGCCATAATGAGCGGTGTGTTGTCCTCCTCGTATGCGGTGACGTTGATGTAGTATTCATAATCAACAGGAGTATCGGAGGTAACGATTCTGCCTGCATTGGTGAAATTCCCGGTCGGACACACCCCTACTGCCATAGGTGCACGCGCACGAAATGCGTTTTCCTCTGTCCAATTACCTAAGCTTGGGTTCATCGGGTCAGACAAGCTGTATGCGAGACGGAGCGTGGTGTCGCTTGGATCGTCTGTTTCGACTTGAACCGTCCCTTCAAAATCGAGGAAGATGAGCAAATTGTGCGAATGATTATACCCGAGCGGCGCACATACGCGGGGCTTACCGACCTCCAATTGCTCATAAACGAAAACGGAATCACTGTCAACTTCCTTGCCGTCATTGGAAACCCAGTAACCGTGACCGTTGGCTAATTTCTCATAAGCCCAATACCCCGTGCCTTCCAACTCCTCATCCAGCACCCACGCGCTGATTTTGAGCGCATCGAGGATGCTTTCTTCTTCCTCGGCTTCAAAGAAGCAGGAGCAATTGGCAAATGCAAGTGCGGTGATGAGCAGCAGGATCATTATTTTTTTCATATCGCATACCTCCGAAGCGTGAACAAAACGGCGGATGTGGGGGCTTTCTATTCCTATTATACCATATTTTAGCGGTGCCGTCAACTACTATTTCTGTAAAACCTACGACATTTTTAGAAACTCTCCGCACCTCTCCCGATAAATAAAAAAATATCTGATAAAATTCAGAATAACTCTTGACACCCGCGAGTTTTTATAGTATAATATATTGGAGATGAAATCTCGGAGATATGAATGGATGTATCTCCTTTCCACTTGCGGAGGGAGGGATTGTAGAATGGCAGAGGTCAGAGTAAAAGAAAATGAATCGCTTGACAGCGCTCTTCGCAGATTTAAGAGA
>SVSO01000339.1 GCA_015064195.1 Oscillospiraceae bacterium | reverse complement strand
CAGGGCAACTGCACGGTGAGTCTGGCTGTCGGCTGCGGCATCGACTTCACGAAGCGGGATGATGAGGGCAAGCTGGGATTCGTGCTGAACAACGAGCACACGGTGGATGTCATCAACAAGATCGTGCCCTTCATGAACGATTTCTCGGTGAACTGTGACGCCGGCCAGTTCAAGGGCTACTCCAATGTATTCTACGAGCTTCAGCTTCCGCTGTTCAAGAATGACCAGCTGCTGTTCAACTACAACCAGATGCTCATCGCCTTCGAGCTTCGTTCCATGGAGACGGACTACGGCATCCTGCCCGTTCCGAAATACGATGAGGAGCAGAAGGAGTATTACACCGTTGCAGGCGAATCGTGGACGACCTACCTCGTGATCCCGGCCATGAACGAACGGCTGGAGATGACCGGCCACGTATTCGACGCGCTGGGCTATTATTCCCAGCAGATGGTCAAGCCGGAGTTCATCGACACCACCGTCCGCTACAAATCCCTGCGCGACGATGATTCGGCAGAGATGATGGAGCTGATCTTCGACTCCAAGGTCTACGATCTCGCCATCCTCTACGACTGGGGCTCGGTCTACAGCATCATCAACTACCTCGGCTCCACCAACCGCACCGATTTCGCCTCCGTCTACGCTCAGCGCGAAACCAACGGCATCACGCAAATGCAGAAAACCATCGATCTGATGACCGAATGATAGAAAAAAGCCCCGACAGACTCTTTAAAAGCCTGTCGGGGTTGTGTTATCTCTCGACTGCAATCATATTGCCAAGCAGCGCATCCAGCTCCGCCAGATCCGCATCGGTGGTGGACCAGCAGGCGGCGAATCTTGCGACGGTATGGCCGGCATCGGGCTTTTCCCAGAAGCTCATGCAAACGTGCTCCCGCAGGGCTTCAAACTGCCCATCGGTGAAGATGGGAAACTGCTGATTGGTATGGGATTCCATGGCCATCGGGATGCCGTGGGATGTGAGAATATCCCGGATGCGCTTGGATTTTTCGTTGGCTTCCCGGGCGATCTCCATGTACAGCCCATCGGTGAACAGCGCGTCAAACTGCACGCCGGTCAGTCTTCCTTTTGCTAACAGTGCGCCGTGCTGTTTTGTGATGCCGAAGAAATTGCGTGGCATTTTGCCGGGTGCGAACACCACCGCTTCGCCGCACAATGCGCCAAGCTTTGTGCCGCCGATGTAGAACACGTCGCAAAGTCGTGCGATGTCGGCGAGGGTCAGGTCGGACGCCTCACTTGCGAGGGCATATCCCAGCCGTGCGCCGTCCATGAACAGCGGCAGATTCCACTTGGTGCAGACCTCCCGGAGAGCCGTCAGCTCCGCCTTGGAATAGATCGTGCCATATTCGGTAGGATGTGAAATATAAACCATCCCCGGGCAGACCATATGGGCAGAATTTTCGTCGGCCCAGAACGCAGAAAGGCAGGCATCCAGCGTCTCTGCGGCGATTTTTCCGTCCGTTCCGGGCACTGTCAGCACCTTGTGACCCGTATACTCCACCGCGCCTGCTTCATGTGCGGCGATATGGCCCGAATCGGCGGAGATCACGCCCTCCGTGCCATGGAGCATGGCGGCGATGACGGTGGAATTGGTCTGCGTACCGCCCGTGAGGAAGGCCACATCCGCATCCGGCATTTCGCAGGCCTGTCGGATCTTCTCCCGCGCGGACTGGCTGAACGCATCCCATCCGTAGCCTGTGGCGGGGATCGCATTGGTGCGGCAGAGTGCTTCCAGCACCTTCGGATGCGCGCCCGTGATATAATCGCTCTCGAAGCTCAGCATTATTCCGGCATATTTTCCCAGTTATGGTAAACTTCGATGACGTCGTCGTTATCTTCCAATGCTTCGATGAGTTTAGTCATATTTTTGACGTCGTCCTCGCCGTCGAGGGAGACATAGGAGGAAGGAACCTTATCGGTATCGGCGGACGCGATGGCATAGCCCTTTGCCTCCAGCGCCTCGCGGACTGCATTGAGATCCTCCGGCTCGGTGGAGATTTCAAACGCGCCGTCCTCGGCTGCGAAATCCGCCGCGCCCGCTTCCAGCGCATCCTCCATGAGCTGATCCTCATCCACGCCGTCTGCCGCTTCGACAACGATCACGCCCTTTTCGGTGAACATGAAGCTCACGCAGCCGGTTGTACCGAGATTTCCGCCGAACTTATCGAAATAATGGCGGACATCGGAGGCGGTTCTGTTACGGTTATCGGTGGTTGTTTCGACGATGACCGCCACGCCGCACGGGCCGTAGCCCTCGTACACGATCTCCTCATAATCCGCGCCGTCCGCAGAAGATGCTTTCTTGATAATTCTATCAATATTATCGTTAGGCACGTTATTGGCCTTTGCTTTGGCGATCAGCGCGGCCAGCTTGGAATTGGACACGGGATCGGGGCCGCCCTCCTTGACAGCCACCGCCATCTCCTTACCGATCTTCGTGAAGATTTTCGCTCTCTGCGCGTCCGTCTTCTCCTTCTTATGCATAATATTCTTCCATTTGCTATGTCCTGACATGGTTTTTTCTCCTTATTTATTGTGATTCAGATTTGTTTGGTTAGGGGATACGGTCGCTTTTTCGAGAAAAAGCTCCGCAAAAAGCTTCAATCAACGCTTCGCTAACACACGG
>SVSO01000338.1 GCA_015064195.1 Oscillospiraceae bacterium | reverse complement strand
AGATATTTGTCGTGATACTGCGAATTCAGAAACGTCACGGTTTCGCCGCCGAATTTCACATCGTCGGGAACGCCGGACTTCAGCACTTCGACCGGTGCTTCGGTTACGCCCGCGGTATCGGCTGCGGTGGTGTCAGGCGTTTCACCGGACGGCGCATCACCGCCGCAGGAAACGCACGCGCCTGCCGTCAGCAGGGCAAGAAGGCCTGCCATCATTCTCTTCTGCATGTTATATCCTCCCAAAATTTCAATCCGCCGTATGTCCCTGCGGATGGGTTTCATTGTACCACTCGTCAAAGATCTCCACATCCTCGCGCAGCTCATCCTTGTCGCGCTGGAAAATGCCGATGGCGCCGATATCGTTCGGCTTGAGCGCACCGAATACGGTGCTGTATGCATCCTTGATGCAGCCTCTGATTTCCTCGGGCGATTTCCCAAGGAACATCTGCCCGCCGGCGAAAAGCTTGTAGGCGATGACCGGCTTGTCATACTTCGCAAGCATATCCAGCATGATGGGCGGATCGCATTTGTAGAAGGAGAGATTTTCCTTGGTCTTGCCCGTGAGGAACCCGCTCGCCTCGCCCTCGCGGTGACGGCGGCCGTTGTACATGCAGGTGACGAGGAAATCCACGTTCCAGCCCTCCTCCATGGCAAACTGCACCACGTCGGGGCGATGGGTGCCGATACCCACCGGGATGCCCATGGAGTGGTACTTTTCGATTCTCGCCTTCACATCGTCCATCTTACCGGTCTCAAAGCTGAAATCGGTGGTGGTGCCCTGATGATAGATACCGATGGTATTCTTCAGCGACATCATCTGCCGCATGCTGACATCCTGATTCATCGGCATGTACGGCTGGAAGATCCACTGCATTTTTCCTCCGGCGCGCTCATATTCCGCAAGCAGGCGGATGATGAAGGGATCGGCCAGCGGAAGCATGGTATTGATGCCGCTTTCCTCGACGGCAAAGAGCGTTTCGAGAATCTTCGACGCGGTGTAGAATTCCATCATCTCCGCGCCGGTGGTCTTATCTGTAATGTAAGAATGTCCGTTGAACGGGTTGTCGCCGACGATCAGCTTTGATACTTCGTGGCCTAAAAAGCTTACTTTCTGCATGATGTATGTCCTTCTTTCCGCCGTGCTTTGTGCACGGCTCTATCATTATTGTACACGAACGCATCGATTCCGACAAGAATTTTTGCACTCTTTTCAGGCATATTTGCATAAAAAAGCGCCGATTCCAGGAATCGGCGCACATTTTATGTGCATTTATTCACGGTATCATATATCGCCCGCAGGCTCCTTTTTCATCAGCTGAATGTACGCAGACGGCGACATCTGCATCTGGCAGCGGAAATTGCTGTTGAAGGTGCGGATGTTCTGAAAGCCGCTTTCCAGCGCGGCATGGGTGATGCTGCTCCCCGCCGCGAGGAGCTGCTTGGCATTCTCGATGCGCAGCTCGCGGATGTAGTCGGACAGGCTGGTTCCGGTATACTTCATAAACAGCATCGGCAGCTTGTTGCGGGAATAATACAAGGTTTTTGCGATGGAGCCGACCGTGATCGCCTCACGGTAATGCTCGTTCACATAGCGGAAGATCTCGTGAAACTCCGCAAGCTCCGCTTCATTCGCACAGCCGGGATCCGGGCTTGGAAAATATCGCGCCAGCAGACAGTAAAGATGTACGCAGAGAGACTGCTGCTCGGGTATACTGTGATCGACCGTTGAGGCCGGATCTGCAAGAATCCACTCGAAGAGGGTATCGATCCGCCTGCAGAGTGCGGGATCCGCCTCGATCTCGCGTCGGGTGATAAAGGTCTTCGCCGCATGCGGTGAAACCTGAAAGTTCTGCAGATTCCGCGGTGAAAGCTGAAAAATGACAAACTTCATGGGAACGTCGAGGAGCTGGAACTGATGGGTGACGCGCGGTCCGGTGACGATCATATCGCGGGGGCCGGCATCGTAAAAGGCTCCGTCCACGAGAAAGCGGCACCGGCCCTCCAGCGGGAAGGCGATCTCAATGTTCTCATGCCAATGCAGCTGATGCCGCCTGCGGGAGCTTATAAGTGTATGACAGTCCGCATCACTGACCGGTATTTCGTGATGCAGCCCGGGTGCGGATGCGTCGGGATTCTGGGGCGGCAGGCTGTTAACAACAGGTTTCATGCTCGGATACGCTCCTGACAAAAGAATGCCGGCTTCGCCGGGGTACTTTTATTATATCATAAACGAGCGCCTTTTGCAATCCCAAAATGCCGGATTCCGCAAACTTTGAATTTTCTGTAACATCTCGCCGCAGCCTCTTGACATTTTTCTCTACTCGCTGTAGAATAATATTACACTCGACAGCCAGTAGAGTAAAAGGAGGAATCATCATGCCCGAAATCAGACTTGGCGAAATCGAATCCCGCTTTGCGGATATCATCTGGACGAACGAGCCGCTGTCCTCGCGCAGGCTGGCGGAGCTGGCCGAAGCGGAGCTTGGCTGGAAGGAGTCCACGTCCTACACCATCTTGAAGCGCCTCTGTGAGCGCGGCCTGTTCCAGAACGTGAAGCGCACCGTGACCTCGCTCGTCTCGAAGGAGGAATTCTACGCCTTGCAGAGCGAAAAATTCGTGGAGGACACCTTCGACGGCTCGCTCCCGGCATTCCTCGCGGCATTCGC
>SVSO01000337.1 GCA_015064195.1 Oscillospiraceae bacterium | reverse complement strand
CAAGCCTCTGAGACGTTCACCTTCAAGAACACGCGATGGGATTATCTGTGGGATTATCCTGCCGTGTCAATGAAAAACACCGGCACACACGCAGCACAAGTACGGGAATCGTACCTGAATGATCTCAAGCTGGTTGCATCCTGCTACGGCTATACTCCTCAGTATATCGACTACTTGCTTGAAGAAGGCTTTGACTTCGACTCCATCGAGGATATTCTGTTCAGCGAACAATACTGATGTGCCGATAGGATTCCGGAAGCGATTTTGGCATATGCCACTCGTCACCGGAACCTTATTGAGAAAGGAAGCGCAAAATGAAAATCGGATACATCCGCATCAGCTCTGCCGATCAGAATACCGCCCGGAGCGGGAGCGCATGATGGAATTCGTGCGCGAAGGGGATACAGTCATCGTCGAATCGATCAGCCGCTTTGCACGCAATACCCGCGATTTGCTGGAGTTGATCGAGCAGCTTTCGGCGAAGCGCGTGGAGTTTGTCTCGCGCAAGGAGGCAATTGATACGAGCACACCAACGGGCAAGTTCATGCTGACGGTATTCGGCGCAGTCGCGGAGCTGGAGCGGGAGTATATCCTCCAGCGTCAGCGGGAAGGTATCGCCATCGCAAAAGAGCGCGGCATTTACAAGGGGCGCAAGCCGATCGAGCGGGACGGCTTCGATGAAGTCGTCGCCATCTGGCGGCGCGGGGAGATCACCGCCGCTGAGGCGATGCGGCGGCTTGATATGGCGGCGAGCACATTTTATCGGAAGGTGAGGAGGATGTGATGCGCATAATGCACACGCACTTCACATATGATGAAGCACAAAGGAGGGATTTTCATCGAGGTTCATCTTGTTTTACCTAAAACAGCACAAGGAATTTGCAGGCTGAAGCAACAGGCAGCGAAATTTCATGCAGAATGTGTAAGAAAGAAATTTGCCGCACTTCCCTGTCCTTTGAAGGAAAAGGCAGCATGGATTGATACAATGATAAAAAAGGATACATAAAAATTGCAGGCATGGATGCGACTTGGCATCCATGCCTGCTATGTTATAACTTGGAACTATTCCTGCGCATTCGATTGACGTGTGGCTGCGATCTTCGCAATGCAGCCCGTTAATTCCTCACGGAATACGGCACATTCAAAAACCCTATCGATTTTTTCCAGCATCAAGGCGATCAATGCTTCATAAGAATTTGCTTTTCTTTTTTCGTTGACATTTTTCACCATGCTAAAACGGCTTTGCCGCGATCACATGATTCCAGTGGGCGGGGATCTCTTCGCATTTATCCAGCTCATCCTAGGAGATCATAATCCCGGTCGCCCTCACAAACGATACCAATACGAATCTCCATCAGAACGTCGGCACGCCTCCGATATATCCGTTGACCCAGAGGCGGGGTAACATCATATTCTGTTTTACGAGCGCATCCGACACCTGAACTCTGGTTATCTGTGCTTCACCGGTCTTGAGACTGTGTTCTACCGTATTTGGCGGTTATTTACATTCACATTCCCAGCACAGTGGAGCGGTTCATATTTCCCGCACGTTTTCGAAGCCAAGTACCGCCCTCGTAGCAGTCGGTTTCATCAAACCAGAAATCGTAATCCGGCTGCCCGGCTTTGATGCCAAGGCAATCGTCGATGGCCGCACAGACCTGCCCGACCATGATCTTTGCCGCAGGACGGGTGTAATAATGGGTCATGTCTGAGTGATAATCCAGCGGCTTTTGGCTCATGAGCCCGTACAGATCGTTGACCGTATGCCCGTATTTCTGCACCGCTTCGATGGCAGCTGCATTGTAGGCTTCCACATCGCGGTTGTAGCGCATGGCAAATTCCGGCTCGGTGAACCGCGCTTCATCCATGGGCGTGGTGGTAGCGAAGATGGATCTTGCGTTGGGAAACAGCCGCTCGATGCGCCGGCAGATGCGCTCGATGTACTCCTGATATACCGCGATGGGGGTGAGAGGGCCGTCTTCGTAGAGAATCAGCGTATCCCATGCACCCACGTTCCAATGCACCAGATCCACATCGTTGCCGCAGTTCATCTCCGCCTTCCATTCATGGAGATTCCGCAGAGTGACGGCGGCAAAACAGCAGTTGCCCGCCGGAAAAAACACCTCCGCCGTGCCGTGATAGGCTTCCCGCACCATCACATCGTAGCCGAGGCGGATGGAATCGCCGAGTAAAATGATCTTTTTCATGATATGCTCTCCTTACAGGTTTTCCGCCCGTTCGATGTAGGCGTTCTGTTCTTTTTCGCTCAGGTCGTTCCAGAGATTGTTCCATCCGCAGACACGAACCTGCAGATTTTTATATTTGTCCGGATGTTTCTGGGCATCCCGAAGCGTATCTGCGTCAAAAATGTTGAACTGGATGCTCATGCCGCCGCCGTTCATGTAGGCGGACAGCAGCCCCTTCATGGCGCGAAGTCCTTCTTCACCGGCAATAGCGGAAGGATGCAGCATGATGTCAAGGCAGAAAGCCTCGTGATACTGATGCGGACTCAGCTTGAGCGCGGAGCGGATGAGGGCAGTCACGCCGTTTTTGTCCATGCCGATGGCCGGAGAGGCGTTTTTGGAGATTTCATCTCCCGCTTTTCTGCCGTCAGGTGTGGCAGGTGTGCGCTCGCCCTGATGTTCAAACATCATGGCCGAATGCATGATGGCCTTGTAAACGCCGCCGCGCGCATTGGGCCGGTTGT
>SVSO01000336.1 GCA_015064195.1 Oscillospiraceae bacterium | reverse complement strand
TGCGATCACCCACGCTTCCGAAGGCTGCGAGGACAGCCGTGAGCGCGGTGCGGCGGCATTTCATGAAGCCGGCGGCAAGGCAGGCGACGTGGTCTTCGGCATTTCGGCGGCCGGACGTGCGCCCTTTGTGCTGGCATTTATGGAGGAAGCGAAAAAAGCGGGCTGTATCGTGGGCGCACTGACCAACAATGCGGATACTCCCATGGCGGCACTGGCTGACATTGCCGTGGAAGCCCTCACCGGCGCGGAGGTCATCAAAGGCTCGACCCGCATGAAGGCCGGCACATCCCAGAAAATGATCCTCAATATGTTTTCCACAGCAGTGTTCATTAAGCTTGGCTGCACGTATAAAAATTACATGGTGAACATGACACCGACCAATACAAAGCTGCGCGCACGTGCTGTGTCCATGCTTTGCGAGATCACCGGCATGGATGCGGATGCGGCTGAAAAACGGCTGGAGGCGCACGACTGGAGCATCCGCGAGGCACTGAAAGGAGAATAATTATGGCAATCCGAATCGATAACGACCGCATTCTCACCGGCGCGATGTATGCACCCTTCTGCCGCACCACACCGCCGCCCATGGAAGAATGGGACGCGGATATGGCAAACATGGCGGCGGCGGGCTACACCGTGGCCCACGGATTCGCGGAATGGCATGATATCGAATACAACAAAGGACAGTTTGATTTTTCGCAGGTGGATCATTTTGTGGAATGCGCACACCGCAGCGGAATCGTGCCGCTCATCAATGTGGCCACCCAGAACAGCGTGGGATTCTATTCTCCCCGCTGGCTCATGGAGGAATACCGCGGAACGGGACGCGGCTTCGTGGATTCCAACGGAAATGCAAACTGGGCGGGACAGTATCAGGTGCCCTGCATCGATGAGCCCATCTATCAGGCCTATGCATCCCGCTTCCTCGCCGAAGTCGCAAAGCATTTCGCCGGTGATACGCGGGTCGGCGGCTATGTGCTGTGGGGCGAACCGACGCTGTATCGCCCCGGATCCGGCGCACCCATCTGCTACTGTGAGCATACGGTGGCGAAATTCCGTCGTTGGCTGGAAAAACGCTACGGCAATATCGAAGCCCTGAACGCCGCATGGTCAACGGAAGGCCCGGCGGATTATGTGGATTTTGCGCAGGTCTACCCGCCCACCGGCTGGGCACGTCAGCTTGGCGGCTTCGTTTCGTGGGATGACTGGCGGGATTTCATGGAATTCAACCTCGCCGATCATATCAAGGAAGCGGACCGCATCTTCAAAGCAAACGGCGCAATGCAGCCCACCATCGTGGAAATGCTCACCGGCATCCACAATAACATCGACTCATGGAAGCTGGCGGAATGCACGGACATCATCGGCGTTTCCTGCTTCGATCGCCCGGGCCGCCGTTCCGCGCTGTACATGAGCATGGCGGACAGCATGGCCAAAGCGCTGGGCAAGACCACATTCGTGGTAGAAGCGCGGGGCGGATCCACCAAGTTCATGAGCCGTCAGTCGCCCACCGCAGCAGAATTGTCCACCACCCTGCTTCAGCGCGTCTGCTATGATACCAAGGGACTCATGTACTGGTGCTGGCGTCCGCGCATGAGCGACACGGAGGGCAACGATTTCGGCATGGTTCGTCCGAACGGCAAGGTCCTGCCCCGTACTGTCGAGGTCGGTGCGCTGGCATCGAAGCTGAACGAGCTTGCACCGCTGTTCAACAGCAGCGAGCGCAGATCCGAGGCGGCGATCTTCACCTCACAGAAGATCAATCATCTGATGGATGCGGAAGAAATGACCGGCACCTACACCAATGCGATCGTTGGCGCGACCTATCTTCTCGCCGATCTTCATATCAACTCCGATTTCATCTGCGAAAAGGAGATCCTGAAGGGTTCGCTTTCCAAATACAAGGTGCTCATCCTGCCCTGCACGTACATTCTCTCCGAGGAATGCGCGGCAGAGATTGCACGGTTTGTCGAGGGCGGCGGCAGAGTCATCGCAGACTATATCTTAGCCGAGAAAAAGCCCGGCGGCCGTTGCTATTTCGAGCTTCCCGGCGCAGGACTTGACAAGGTATTCGGCATTGAGCGGGAGGACATCCGCGTCATCGAGCATCCGTCCCTCTGCCGCGAAAATACCGCCGGTATCGCACAGGGCGGCATCATGGAGATCATCCATCCCACCACAGCCCGTGTGCTGGAGGAATACAATCCCGGCGAGGCGATCATCACGGAAAACGCCTTCGGAACGGGAAGCGCGGTCTATTTCGCCGGCATGATGTTCGGCTCCTATGCGGCCGCACCTTCGGCAAAAAAGCGTCAGCGCATCGGCGGACTGCTGAAAGCATGGGGACTTGAACCATACTGCGCATTAGAGATGGGCGATGGGGCAGAGATGTGGTCGAACGCCATCACGACGGCGCTGTATGACAAGGCGGACGGCAGACTCCGCGCTGTGCTGGTCAGCAATACCGGCTGGGATCCGGTGAATGACCGGCTCACACTGCCGGCAGGTGATTGGCAGACCATGGACGGCAAGTCCGTTGATTATCAGGGTGCAGAGCTGACACTCGGCCCGTGGGAAAGCAAATTATTTTATCGAAATTAATGTATGAAAGGGGTTCTTATTATGGAAACCTCGAAAATTTAGGTTCCAGTATTAGAATTTGCGATTCAACGACAAAAAATGAAACAGAAGCGGCGAATCGCGTACCGACCTCGAATTTCATGTGTGAATCGGGGTGGAAA
>SVSO01000027.1 GCA_015064195.1 Oscillospiraceae bacterium | reverse complement strand
GATGCAGCTTGAGGTAGTACATGATACCGACGGTGACAGGGTTATCAAACGGTTCGCCCGTGCGTCCGTCGTAGAGGATCGTCTTGCCGTTTTCGTTCATGCCCGCCATCTTTAAGCACTCTGCGATATCCTTCTCGTTCGCGCCGTCGAATACGGGAGTCATGATCTTCCAGCCGAGCTTCTTTGCCGCAATGCCGAGGTGAACCTCAAGCACCTGTCCGATGTTCATTCGCGAAGGTACGCCCATCGGGTTCAGCACGATATCAAGCGGAGTACCGTCGGGCAGGAAGGGCATATCCTCGGGCGGAAGGATGCGGGATACGACACCCTTGTTTCCGTGACGGCCTGCCATCTTGTCGCCGACCGAGATCTTACGCTTCTGTGCGATATAAACGCGGACAACCTTGTTGACTCCGGGCGGCAGCTCGTCGGAGGTCTCCCTTGAGAACACCTTGACGTCGATGACGATACCGGATTCGCCGTGAGGCAGTCTGAGGGACGTATCGCGGACTTCGCGGGCCTTTTCGCCGAAGATGGCACGGAGCAGACGTTCCTCGGCGGTCAGCTCCGTCTCGCCCTTGGGCGTGACCTTACCGACCAGAATATCGCCGGCACGGACTTCCGTACCCTTGCGGATGATACCGTCGGGGGTGAGATCCTTGAGCGCGTCCTCGCCCACGTTGGGGATTTCGCGGGTGATCTCTTCCGGACCGAGCTTGGTGTCGCGTGCTTCGTGAGAATATTCCTCGATGTGGATGGAGGTGTAAATATCGTCACGGACGAGACGCTCGTTCAGGAGAACCGCGTCCTCGTAGTTGTAGCCTTCCCACGTCATGAAGCCGATGAGGGCATTCTTACCGAGGGAGATTTCGCCGTGATCGGTTGCGGGACCGTCTGCGATGACCTGCTTTTCCTCCACGCGCTCGCCGAGGTTGACGATGGGGCGCTGGTTGACGCAGGTGCCCTGGTTGGATCTCTTAAACTTAATGAGATGATAAACATCCTTGGTTCCGGCATCGGTGCGGATAACGATCTCATCCGCGCAGACTCTTTCCACATAGCCGGCATTCTTTGCGCATACAACGACGCCGGAGTCAACCGCCGCCTTGTACTCCATACCGGTTGCAACGATGGGCGCATCGGATACCAGCAGCGGCACAGCCTGCTTCTGCATATTGGAGCCCATGAGCGCGCGGGAGTTGTCATCGTTTTCCAGGAAGGGGATGCAGGCAGTTGCGACGGAAACGACCATCTTCGGCGAAACGTCCATGAAATCCGCCTCGGTGGAGTTGAATTCAAGGATCTCGTTTCTGCGGCGGCCGGAGATGCGGCTGTTGATGAAGTGTCCTTCTTCATCCAGCGGCTCGTTGGCCTGTGCGATGGTGTAATTGTCCTCCACGTCAGCGGTCATATAGACCACTTCGTCGGTGACAACGCCGCGTTCCTTATCGATCTTGCGGTAAGGAGCCTCGATGAAGCCGTAGTTGTTGATCTTAGCGTAGGTAGACAGATAGGAGATCAGACCGATGTTCGGGCCTTCAGGTGTCTCGATGGGGCACATACGGCCATAGTGCGTGTAGTGAACGTCGCGCACTTCAAAGGACGCACGGTCACGGGACAGACCGCCCGGGCCAAGTGCGGACAGACGGCGTTTGTGGGTCAGCTCAGCCAGCGGGTTGTTCTGATCCATAAACTGCGACAGCGGCGAGCTTCCGAAGAATTCGCGGATCGCGGTGACAACGGGTCTGATGTTGATGAGGGTATTGGGAGTCAGCGTCTCGGCATCCTGCGTGGTCATGCGCTCCTTGACGGTCTTGTCCATACGGGAGAAGCCGATGCGCAGCTGATTCTGCAGAAGCTCACCGACAGAGCGGAGACGACGATTGCCCAGATGGTCGATGTCGTCTCTCACGCCGATATCGTGAGACAGGCAGGTGAGGTAGTTGATGGACGCGAAAATGTCGTCCTTGGTGATATGCTTGGGGCAAAGCTCGCCCATTCTGGTGACGGCCAGCTTCTTGAAAGCGTCGATGTCGCCGCCGGCTTCTTCCAGCAGCTCGATCATGACGGACAGCTTCACCTTTTCGGTGATGCCAATATCGGTAAGGTCGCAGCCGATGACATAGCGGGGCTCGATCATGCCGTTGCCGAACACCTTGACTTCCGTCTCGCCGTCCTCGAGGTAGAGATAAACCTCGTTGACACCGGCGTGCTCGATGTTCATTGCCTTCTCCTCGTCCAGAAGCTCCTCTGCTTCATACAGAAGCTCACCGGTGATGGGAGAGATGACAGTGCGGGCCAGCTTGTGACCGGCAATGCGCTTGCCGAGAGCCAGCTTCTTGTCGTACTTGTAACGGCCGACCGCTGCCAGATCGTAGCGCTTGGGATCGAAGAACAGGTTGTTGAGCAGAAGCTGTGCGCTTTCCACCAGCGGCGGTTCGCCGGGACGCAGCTTCTTGTAGATCTCCTTTAAGGACTCATCGCCGAGGGAGGTGTGATTCTTGTCAGCCTCCGCCTGCATCATGTCCTTTTCCATGGTGGCCACCAGCTTGGGATCGCTGCCGAAATACTTCACGATTTCGTCATTCGATTCAATGCCGAGCGCGCGGATGAGCACCGTGATCGGGATCTTGCGGTTCTTATCGATGCGTACATAGAAGATATCGTTGGCGTCCGTCTCATATTCGAGCCATGCGCCGCGATAGGGAATGACAGTGGCGGCAAAGAGAACCTTACCGGTCTTGTCGATCGAGGTTTCGTAGTAGATGCCGGGAGAGCGGACGATCTGAGAGACGATGACACGCTCTGCACCGTTGATGATGAACGTACCGTTGTCGGTCATCAGCGGGAAGTCGCCCATGAACACAGCGGATTCCTTCACCTCGCCGGTCGCCTTATTGGTGAGGCGGACGGTGACGCGCAGGGGAGCCGCATAGTTGGTATCGCGCTCCTTGCATTCCTCCTCGGGATATTTCGGGGTAGGGTCGATGGTGTAGTCGATGAATTCGATCACCAGATTGCCGGAATAGTCGGTAATCGGTGACACATCATGCAGCACCTCGCGAAGACCCTCCTCAAGGAACCACCTGTATGACTTTTTCTGGACCTCGATGAGGTTGGGCATTTCCAGAGTATCGCCGATCTTAGCGAAGCTCATGCGTTCGGTCTTGCCAAGCATCGTGGGTTTGACCACCATAAAAACTATCACTCCATTCAACAAAATTGACATCCGGGTATTTACAACGACCAAATCCTGTGGTATAATAGAAGCAGATGGGGAATTGATCGTGCAGCGCGCAAGAGAAATATGCACAAATTTACCGATTTTTCTGAACATTTTTTGGAATCGGGACAAAAATGCGCATAATCAAAGCAATTATAATGCAGTATATTATTATAGCATACTATTGTAAGTTTGTCAAGGGGGAAATCAAAAATTTTCCGTATTATTTTATATCTGTCTCCATTCACACAAAAAATTTGTCAAAATAATTTTGAGAAATTTTTAAAAACCCCTTGATATTTTCCGAAAATTGTGGTATCATATATTGAGAAGTGCTGTTGTACAGCAGTGGGCCCCGGCTGCATCAGGCGAAAACCATGTCAGTCTAAGCCTAATGCAGACGATTTTGAAGGAGGTGAACAGTTTGCCGAACATTAAATCCGCAAAGAAGCGCGTTAAGGTTATCGAAGCAAAGACCCTGCAGAACAAGATGCTCAAGACCGCTCTCAAGACTTCTATGAAGAAGTACGAAGCAGCTCTCGCATCCGGTGACAAGGCTGCAGCCGCTGAGACCTACAAAGCAGCAGTCAAGAAGATCGACCAGGCAGTTGCCAAGGGCATTCTTCACAAGAACAACGCTGCAAGAAAAAAGAGCAATTTTACCGTGAAGCTCAACAAGCTGGGCGCGTAATCGCACTCTTATATGTAAATTTTGGTGATGAAGCTCCTTCATCACCTTTTTACTTTTGCCATGCTCCAGACTCTGCCCCACGGATCCAGCACGGCCCGGTACTCACCGGCACGGCAGACAAGGCTCACCGCACGGAATCCGCCCAGACTGTCCGTCAGTGCCGCCTCCGTCACCGCGCCGAGCCGAAGCCTCTCTCCCGCAAATTCCGATGCCCGCTCCAAAAGCTCTGCATCATTGCAGACCACATCCGGCGCATCGCCGAGGCGGATATAGACAAAGCTCTCGAGACTGCCGTCAAAGGCGGAGAAGCGCATCCGCAGATTCTCCGTCTCGGCCACCCATGCATCCCCGTCCGCCGATGCCTCGCAGGCCACCGCACTCCCGAACAGCCCCTCCACCGTCTCCTGTGCTCTTCTGCGGCTATACCATGACGTGTCCGGCCCCGATACCGGTTCCGCCGCATCCGTCTCCGGAGCATCACCAAGGCCGTCCGTCACATCCATAAGCGTGCCAACGATCATGTCCCGCGCAGTTTCGCCGTCGGGATAGTCAAATGCCGCCAGCAGCGCAAAGGTATCGGCCAGCGTCTGAACCGTCTGCGGCGCGGCGTCACCGGTGCGCATGGACTCCGCCAGTGTCAGCAGCGGCTCACGGGGCGCATCCGTGGGCAGTGCCGCCGCCGCGTTGCGGAATCGGAGTGCCGCCGCTGTTCTCATGTCCCCTTCCGCCTCGCGCCATACCGTCAGAGCATCGGCGCACTCACAAAGTGCGCTCCGGTAATCGTCAAGCTGCCACGCCGCAAGCCGGTTCTCCGCCCGGTTTGCCAGCATCCCCATGACCGTGCAGGCGAGGGAAATGGCCAGCAGAAGCGTATACGCAATGCGCGGATCGGAAAGATTTGCCCGATCGCTTCGGAATTTTCGCATCTTCAGCCCTCCATAAAAGAATACTTCCCCCTCAGTATTCCCCGAAATCGGACGGCTACACATATTTTTATGAGGAAATGATCATGAACGACATCAATATCGTACTCGTTGAGCCGGAGATCCCCCAGAATACCGGCAATATCGCCCGCACCTGTGCCGCTACCGGCGCTTCCCTCCATCTCGTCCGTCCGCTGGGATTTGCCATCGATGACCGCAAGCTCAAGCGGGCGGGGCTTGACTATTGGGACAAGCTGGACATCACCTATTACGACAATCTGGACGATTTTTTTGCAAAAAATCCCGATGCGGAATTTTTCTGCTTCACCACCAAGGCAAAACATCGCTACACGGACATCACCTATCCGAAGCGGGTATTTCTCATGTTCGGCAAGGAGACGAAGGGACTGCCGGAGGAGCTGCTTTACAAAAATCCCGAACGCTGTGTACGCATTCCCATGCGGGATACACTCCGTTCCCTCAATCTCTCCAACTCCGCCGCCATCGCCGTCTACGAGGTCTTCCGCCAGCGGGATTTCGAGGGTCTGCGCGGCGACGGTCAGCTGACGCAGTATTCGTGGGAGGAATAACAACCGCCGCGCATCAAAAATTGATGCGCGGCGCATTTTTTTACTCTTTTATCAATTCGATCCTGCCGGCCGGTGCGCGGAAGATGAGCAGTCCGCCCGTCTCCGTGGCCTCCGCTCTGCCGATCGGCTGTCCGTTTACCGTCACAGTCCATGTTCCGGCGGCAAGACCTGCGGCAAAGCAGCGCGCTTCCGATTCCGCAAGCGCAAAGGAGATCCGTCCGCCGACAGGAGCGGTATCCGTGGCAAATACGGCGCAGATGCCGCCAACGCTTGCCCCCTGCACGCCGTCGCCCGTGATCCCGCGGACAGGCAGGCAGGTATCCGTCACGCCGTCCGCAACGGTGAGAACATTCATCATGCAGTCGGACTTTCTGCCCGGCTTCGGTGAGATCTCCACACGTCCCCAGTGCGGGCCGTCCAGCTCTGTGGGATCGGTGTTATTTTCACCATGCTGAACGTGCCAGAAGGTCTTTCCCGGGCCGCCGTATGCGCGGATGGAATCCCCGCCCGCCACCGAATGAAGGAACAGCGTGGCCTTGCCGTTGTCAAAGTACACCTGTCTCTTTCCGGCATCGATGACCGGCTCCTTCAGTGTATGCAGAAGGAAGCTCTTTTTGAAGGATGCGTCGCAGGCATCGATGCGGTCGGATACAAAGAGCAGCACCGGATATGCAGGATCGTCCGTATAGACTGTCAGCATCCGCCGTCCCACATAGTCCGCCGTATGCTCCGGATAGCCCTCGGTGATCTCGCCGCTGATGTAGGTATAATCCGGCGTCACACCATCCGGCTTGTATGCATACTGCACGCCGGTGACTTTGCCGGTATTGTGGCCGGGCAGCTTCCACACATCCACATTCACCGGCTCCCACATGACCGTATGACCGCCCGCGTACCAATACCGTGCGGCGTTGGTCAGCCGTCCGGATTCATTGTATACCGGCTCCTCGTCGTAATGCTCCGGATTGAAGATGAGAAGCGTGTTGTGAGCAATTGCGGCACGGTGATAATAGGTATGGTGCGGATTGCCCCAGCCGGTGTAAAGTCCGGTATCATCCGCCAGCATTCCCTTGTAGTAGATCATGAAATGTCCGGAATCGGCGTGCTCATGACCGCCCACGGTGCGCTCGCCGATCTTGGTCAGCACCACCGCCGCGTTTTTGCTGTCCCAGCGGGTGCGTGACACGATCTCGCCCAGCGGATAGGGATTGTAAGTGATCTGCGCCATGCCCTCCCGATGAGAAGCCGCGCATTCCACGCCGCCGGAGGACAGGATGAGCATTTCCGCCGGCAGAACGGAGGAGGTGCCGTAATCGAACTTCGAGAAGCCAAGCTCTCTGAACTTTGCATAAGCGCGCAGGGTGGGATTATGGTAGAGATAGGATGTGACCAGCGCGCATCCGTTCAGCTGGGGATTGACTCTGTCCATGAAGGTATCGCCGGAGTGCATGAAATGTCCGTCCGCCGTCTCTCTTGCGATGATGGAAAGGATGACCTCGCCCATTTTGTCGATATAGGGATTCACTCCTGTGCTCTTTTCAAGGATCCACGCGGAATAGAGATCGCTGAAGAACCGCCATGTGCTGTAGCAGGGGATGCCCTGATGGATCATGCCGGTTTCATAGTAATAATTCCGCGCCGGCACATATTCGTCATAGATCCGTCCGGTACCGTAATTCCACCACGCGGGATATTCGTCATAAATCGCCAGCGCGTAAGCCAGAAAATCGCGCAGAAGCTGCATTTCGCTTCCGTGTCCGCCAACCGCTCCCTGCTCACAGGGGGGGAATCCGATCTCAAATCGGACGCCGTGGAAGCTTGCGTGGATTGTATCCTCCGTCGTGCCGGTGAACATCCGATGCTCGATGCCGGCGGTCATGAGGAATTTCGCCTCATCGGTCAGCAGATCGTAGCACCAGTCGTAAACGCAGGCGGCGATGTATGCGGCAAATCCGAATTCCCGGCACTGGTCGCTTCCGATCCAGCGGATATTCATGGTGCGGATGTAGTTCAGCATGGCACAGATCGCCCGGTAGCCGTACACCGCGTCGCCGGTCAGAAGATAATTCAGCGCTCTTGCCTGAATGGAGGCCAGCAGTTCATTGTCGAAATTGTGGTTTCCCCGGCGGCCGTGACGATGGAGCGTCGGGGGAGGAAGCACGCCGTCCCGGGTGTCGTCGGCAAGGCGGGCAAAATCTGCGGCGGCTGCCGCATTTTCCTCTGCCGTCAGTGCGCGGCGGATCCCGTCAAGATCGGCAGATGTGAGAAGCAGGCGGGGATGCATTCCGCGCACCGGATTGTGTTCCGGCATGGGGAAGGTTCGCGGCGGATTTTCAAACTCCGCCGTGACGGACATTCCGAAATCCGCACGGTCGAAGGCGGCGATCGTTTCCCGAAGCGCTCTGATTTCAGATTCTCTTGTCATTTTTCTTTCCTTTCGTTAAAAAAACGGATACACAGCTCGTTTCGATGCGGTGTATCCGTTTGAATTTTTACTGTACTCAGATGATATAGGGCTTGATGTCAGCCATCAGCGCGTCGGTATCCTCAGCGTGAGCGGTGAGCTGGATGGGCTTCAGCAGATCCAGGGAGAAGATGCCCATGATGGACTTCGCGTCAACCACATAGCGGCCGGACATGAGGTCAATGTCCATTTCATACTTGGACACGATGTTTACAAAATTGCGTACATCCTCGATGGAGGAGAGCTTGATATCAACAGTTTTCATTTGTTTGTACTCCTTTCAATGATTACACTTATATCATACTGCAAATTTCCGCATTTGTCAAGAGCAGACGGTGAGATTTTACATCCTTGACACGATTTTATTTTGTGCATCACGCACAAATATCAATGAACAATTTTGTCAAATCAGCCCAACCTCTGTCGGCTTGCGGTCGAGAGTGGCGGTCAGGCTGAGCGATTTCTCCCCGATGTCCAGCATGATGCCGTGGGGACTGCTCAGAAATACCAGCCGCAGCTTGAGAATGCCGCCGTCCATGGCATAGGATGCGGCGATCTCCGTGGGCGCACCCAGCTGTACGGCACTGAGGAACTGATTGGGCGCGATGGGATTGTGCTCGAGGCGATTGTACTCCCATGCACCGAAGCCGCAGACAATCTCGGAGGAATATTTCTCCGGGCCGGTGAGCGTCACGGCAAGCCCGTTCCCGCAGGGACGGATGTTCATCGCCTTGATGCCAAAGCGATTGCTGTCAAGCTTGATTTGGCGCGCGTGTGCGTCAGCCGTGCCGGTGGGCAGCGGCATGAAGGGCTGTGCGCTCATATCGAATTCGCCCTTCACCGGATTTATGCCATCGGTCATGGATGCAAGGATGGTCTCCCAGTAAATGTCCAGTACCTTCTGCATATCGCCCGTTTCGGAAATGATGACCATCACGCTTCCGGTATCGGGGGATACGATGATGTACTGACCGTATGCACCGTCACCCCGGTAGCAGTTGTGCTGACACCGCCAGAACTGATAGCCGTAGCCCAGCTTCCAGTCCGCATTGCCGTTTGCGCTGTTGTCCGACTGATAGGAGGATGCGGCCTCCACCCATTCCTCGGAGAGAATACGCTTGCCGTTCCATACGCCCTTGTTCAGATAGAGGATGCCCAGCTTGAGCATATCCTCCGGCGAAACGTGAATGCCCCATCCGCCGGTGTTCACGCCGTCGGGAGATTCATCCCACGTCACATCCTTGATGCCCAGCGGATTCAGAAGGCGCGGACGGATATAATCCAGCATCCGCATACCGGTGAGCTTTGTCAGAATGGCGGACAGCATATAGGTCGCCGTGGAATTGTATGCAAAATGAGTGCCCGGCTCATGCTCCACCGCCAGCGACAGGAAGCGCTTCGCCCATTCCGGCTCCGCCGTTCCCACACGTCCCAGCGTATCCGTGTCATGGCCGGTATTCATGGAAAGCACGTGTTTCACCTTCATGGCCGCCAGATTGTCGGAAACCGTCTCCGGCAGAAGCTCCGGGAAGAAGGAGATCACGCTGTCCTCCACGGAAAGCAGACCCTCATCCACGGCGATGCCGATGGCAGTGGAGGTCCAGCTCTTGCTGATGGAATACACGTGCCGCTTGTCGGTCACACGATAGGGCGATGCGATGGAGGAAGCGACCAGCTTGCCTCTGCGCCACAGCATATAGCCCTGATGACCGCAGGATTCCTTGCGGATTCTCGCCTCGAATTCGGCGATGGCAGCGCTGTCGATGCCCACCGATTCCGGCGCGGCAGTCTCAAATGAATAAGGAGTGAAGGTTGTCAGCATGATGTCACCTCATTTGATCTTTCTCGCTTCCAGATAGAAGCGCTTATCATCTGCTTCTCCCATGGAGAAGGTCTTGCGGGGGAGCGCACCGTCGCGCACCACTGTGGGGAACAGCTCGCTCTTGCCCATGCCTTCAAACAGGAAGCCCACCGCATCCTCGGCCGATGCCAGCTTGCGGGTGGATTCCACGCCGTGGATGTAGTCCACGCTCACGCCGTCGTGGGCCTTGATGTAGGCGTCAAGGAAGGTCTGGAGCGTGCCCACCGGAAGCAGCGAGGTGGGATTCTTCGCCGTCAGCGTATCGGATTTTTCTCCGGCGATCACTTCAAAGCTCTGAGGCACGATGTCACTCGCCGGCAGGCTGTCCAGATACGCCGCAAGCTCGGAGATGAGCGCATCCGGCTTCACACCGAACACCACGCGGTAGATGGGCTCGAATTCCAGTGCTTCGTCATGGATGTTGACGATCTCGCACAGCGCATACCGTGCGGGATGAGATGCACGCTCAGCCTCGGTGAGCGCCGCCTTGGTCTGCTCCCAGAACGCTTTTGCGGATGCCAGTGAATGGTTTCCGTCGCCCATGGCGAACACCAGCGGATTCTCGCAGTCCTGCTTTGCGGCTTCGGATGCACAGAGAGCCTCCAGCGCATCTGTGACGCGGACGATCTCCGGATCGGACAAGAACCAGCCGGACGCATGGCCGCCGTTCTTCATGAGATCGAAATCATAAGCCTGCGCAAGCGCGTCTGTATTGCCGATGAGCGGCTCGATGACCGTGTGGGCCGGATCGTCGATGAGGATCATGATGTGGGGAAGCTCCACCGGTGCGCCCTCGCGGATTTTCACGCGCGGCGGAATGCGCTCCAGCACCGTGCCCTCGGTGGCGCGTACCAATGATTTCGCGCCCTTGTTGTAATCGTAGCACTCAAGATCGATCGCGCCGACAAGACCGCGGCGGATCTTGCCGTTCTTCTGACGGCGTTCCAGATAGATCATGGTATTTTTATGCTCGCACAGCACATTCTGCGCCATGTACGCATCCATGGCCGCGTTGATGGCGGGAATGCGGGCGGCCGCATCGGAAAGATACAGCTCCGGCAGTGTGATGCGCAGGGTTGACGGTGCATCGCCGACGATGGCTTCCACATCATTCCAGTATTCCGGCTCGGAGGTGTACTGATCGCAGGCAACACACGCCCATGTGTGCATTTTTCCGGCATCCGCCGCGAATTCCGGCAGCAGGATGTCAGCGGGCTTGAAGCAGTTTTTCATAATTATATCCTCTCGTTGATTATTTTCCGTTCACCAGCCGCTCAGTGTCGGCGGCGATGACAAGCTCTTCGTTGGTAGGAATGACGTAGACCGGTACGCGGGAATCCTCGGCGGAGATCTTCACGATGTCGCCCTGCAGTCTGGTTTTTGCGTTGATATCCGCATCCAGCCTGATGCCGTAGAACTCCATATCGGCACAGGCCGCCGCACGGATCTCGTCCCGGTTTTCACCGATTCCGGCAGTGAATACCACTGCATCAAGACCATTCATGGCCGCCGCGTACTGACCGATATATTTTTTAATCTGATATGCAAGAATATCGATCGCAAGCTTTGCGCGGTTATTGCCGGCAGCAATCGCATCGTCGAGGTCGCGGCAGTCGCTCGAAAGGCCGGATACGCCCAGCATTCCGCACTTCTTGTTCATGAAATCGCTCATCTCGGCGGGAGTGAAGCCCTCATGCTCCATGATAAAGGTGACGATGGCCGGATCGATGGATCCGCAGCGGGTGCCCATTTCCACGCCGTCGAGGGGTGTGAAGCCCATGGAGGTGTCGATGACCTTGCCATCCTTGACTGCGGAGATTGACGAGCCGTTGCCGAGATGGCAGGTGACGATCTTCGTGCCCTCGGTCTTTCCGAGGATCTTGCACATTTCGCCGGCCACAAAGCGGTGGGATGTTCCATGCGCACCGTAGCGGCGGATGGAATACTTTTCGTAAAGCTCGTAGGGGATGGGGTACATCCACGCATAATCGGGCATGGTCTGATGGAAAGCGGTGTCGAATACCAGTGCCTGCGGTGTGCCGGGCATGGCTTCGATGCAGCCGCGGATGCCCATGAGATGAGCAGGTGTGTGAAGCGGTGCAAGGTCGATGCATTTTTCCAGCTTGGCGATGACACCATCGTCCACCAGCACCGATTCGGAGAAATACGCGCCGCCGTGAACGACGCGATGACCGACAGCTTCGATCTCGCTCATATCGGCAATGCATCCGTGCTCCGGCGAGGTAAGAGCGGCAATGACTGCTTTGATGGCCTCGGTGTGATTGGCCATGGCAAGCTCCGCCTTATAATCGTCGCGGCCGGCCATTTTGTGGGTGAGGCGGCCGTCGATGCCGATGCGCTCGCAGATACCCTTCGCGGCAACGGAATTGTCAGAGGTGTCGAACAGCTGGTACTTGAGGGACGAGCTGCCCGCGTTTACTACAAGAACTTTCATAAAATTTTTCTCCTGATGGATTTTTTCAGCCGGTAACAGTTTCCGGCTCTTGTTATTATCATACCATATTTATCCGGATGATTCAAGTGCATTCTGTAAATAAATGCACCGCAAGCCACGCCGTCACCGCATCCTCATCGTTTGCCCCGATGACCGCGGTGGCCATCGCTTTCAGCTCCTCCGATGCACCGGCAACCGCATAGCCCTCGTCCGCCGCACGAAACATGGAGATGTCATTATGCCCATCGCCGAATACCACCACCCGCTCACATCCGAGCAGATTCTTCAGCTGTCCCACCGCATTCGCCTTGGAAGCTTCCGGCGCGAGGATCTCCAGCCACCAGTCGCCGCTGTAGTAATCCTTTCCAAACAGGCAGTTGTACCGCTCCGTCAGCTTCGCGTATGCCGGGCGCAGATCGGCTTCTTTGCCGATGCAGGAGGCATAGAACACCTCGCCCGACCAGATCTCCGCCAGCTCTGTCACCGGATTATCCCGCGGATCGCCTTGCCGCGTTGCCTGAAATGCCGCCGCTTCCGGTGACAGCAGGGACGGCACATAGGAAAATTTCTGCACGCCTCCGTGAATGGCATACACAAAGGGATGGATGCCGCATTCCGCCAGCGTTTTTGCCAGATACGGCACGTCGGAAAGCAGATTCTTCACCGCATAATCCGATTCGCCCGGCAGCTTGATAAACGTGCCGTTGTGGAGAATGAGCGGCAGAGTGTCAACGATATTCCCCGCCGCCTTTCGTGCTGTCTGAAGGGATCGCGCCGTGGCGAAGGCCAGCTTCAGCCCGCACTTTGTCATGCGCCGGATCTCCGTCTCCGTGCGCATTGACAGCGTGCCGTCGCTCCGGAGAAGCGTCCCGTCGAGATCGGTGACAAACAGCGTTTTGTCGAGATCATACATCGTCGTCGTCATCGTTATCCTTTTTCCGCCCGCCCGCACGATAGCCCGCCAGCGGATTCTGCGCCATGGCCCGCTTCATGCTCTCATCGCTGACGTGGGTGTAGATCTGTGTGGTATTGAGCTGTTCGTGGCCGAGGATGTCCTTGAGCACCCGCACATCCACGTTGCCGCTCTGATACATGAGAGTCGCCGCCGTATGCCGCAGCTTATGGGTCGAAAAATGCTTGTTTTCCAGCCCCGCCGCCTTGAGGTATTTGTACACCACCCACTGCACCGTTTTGTTGCTGATGCGGGCATGGCGGGAGGACAGAAACAGGGCATTTTTATCCTTCTGCTGAACCTCATCCGCTGCGCGGACGGGCAGATAGGCACGGATCGCCGCACGACAGGCATCGTTTAAGTAGATGATGCGCTCCTTTGCGCCTTTTCCGATGACGCGCAGGGATTCCATGTTCCGGTCGATGTCGGAGAGATTGATGCCCACCAGCTCGGAAAGACGCATCCCGCAATTTAAAAACAGCACGAGAATGCAGGAGTCCCGCTCCTTTGTGCGGGAATCCGTATCCGCGCGCACCGCTTCCAGCAGTGCTTCGCTCTCCTCCAGCGTGAGATATTTCGGCAGGGTTTTCTTTTTCTGCGGGCTGTCGATATCCTTGGCCGGATTGTGGTTCGTTATTTTGATGCTGACGGTGAGATATTTGTAAAAGCTCTTGATGGCGGACAGCTTGCGCGCTCTGGCCGACCATTTGTTGCCCCGGGATTCCAGCACATAATGGAGAAAGCTGTAGATCTCCTCCGGCTTCACCGAATCGATGAGGGCGAGATCCACGCCGGTGATGTCCACTGCCGCCAGCGCATCCTCATCCATCACCCGTACATCCCTACCGGTACGCACTGCCGTCAGCCAGCGAAAAAAAGTGCGCAGATCCAGCGCGTATTCGTCCATGGTCTTCTGCGAGCGGCCCTGTACGGTCAGCTTGTAGCTGATAAACTGACGCACGATCTCGGGCAGCTCATCGTAATTCACAAGAGTCTGCATAATCTCCTCCGGTGTGTGAAAATCTATCTTTACCATAATTATAACTCACACGCGCCGATTTGTCAAGCATTGCCTTCTCTGCCGTTCCGGTAAAGCTTTCACGAATAAAGTGTAAATTTTTAAGGGAACCCCTTGAAAAAGCCCTCGGATGTTTATAAAATATATATATACTACACGCGCCAAGTCCGCGTTTTCACAGGTGATGCTATGCTCGGCTTTTTTAAAGAAAATTCCTATATCATGGTAAAAATGCTTGTCACCCAGTTCGGCATGACGATCTTCGGCACCATGCTCGCCATGGCGACCGGCTCCAATTCCACATTTCTGCTCGTATCCAGCATTTTTTCCATCCTGTTCTATCTCTATCTGCTCTACGTCAACGGCTGGGAGATCGGTGCCAAGGACAAGATCCGTATCGACGGCGGCAGAATGAAGGAATTCCCCATGAAGGGCTTCTTCCTCGCACTCTGCGCCAACATTCCCAATCTCCTGCTGGCCATTCTCATGGGCGCAGGCGCAATCATCTCCACGGCGACCGGTGCGGAATGGGCCGCCAATATGAGCTTTATCTGCAACACGCTGGCCCGGCTGCTCGAAGGAATGTATCTCGGTGTCATCAAGCTGCTCCAGAATGCGCTCTATCCCGAATGGACCATCCTCGACGTGTGGTGGTGGTTCATCATCATCACTCTGCCCGCCATTCTCGTGGGCTGGCTGTCCTATTATCTCGGCTCGAAAAACATTCGCATCCTCGGCGTGTTCGGCATCAATCCGAATCTGTCGGGAAAGAAAAAATAAACGATATTCCGGCCCTCCGGCACGGAAGAAAGGCATGGTAACAACATGGCAAAGCTCAGAAAACGAATCCGCAAGGATATGAAAAAGCTGTCAAAGCAGCTTTACAGCCCCAAAGGACTGACCCTCAAGCAGACCTTTGACTTCACCACCTCCTTCTACGGCAGAAAGAAGGAAAAGAAGCCCTATCTCACCTTCTCCGCCCGCGGCGATTTCAAGATCTCCGTGGCAAAGCTCATCGTCATCTCCGTCTGCACCGTGACCTCCATCCTTCTGCTGGTGCTGCTGTTCAAGAGCCTCTTTGAGAGCCTGAAGGAACGACGCCGCCGCCGTGAGCTTGAGGAATACTACGACCTTGACGACGAGGAGATGCCCTTTTAATCATGCTGAGAGGAAACTTTATAACGCTCGCCGAGTTCGCCTATCTGCCGCCTCTTGATGTCTATCATCGCGAAAGCGAACCGAGAGAGCTTTCCCATCCGGACGAGCTGAAGAATCTCTATATCCATTTCCGTCATCCGCTCACCGTTCCGCCGGGACGGTATGAGCGCATCCGCATGGATCTGACGGCAGACGATTACTACAAGCTGTATATTGACGGCAATTTTATCGCGCAGGGCCCGGCACAGGGCTATCCCTTCCGCTATCAGTACAACAGCCTTGACATCACCGAATATCTCCATGGTGGCGAGAATATGCTCACCGCCGTGGTACATTATCAGGGACTCATCAACCGCGCCTACAACAGCGGCGATCTGCGCTGCGGTCTGATCGGCGCGGTCATCGGTATTCTGCCGGACGGCAGCGAGGAAGTCATTCTCGAGACCGATGAAACGTGGGAGTGCGCCGTTGACCGCTCCTTCATCGGCACACGCCGCATCGCTTACGACACCCAGTTTTCGGAGGATCGGGATCTGCGCATTCCGCTCACCCCGTGGGAGCGGGCACGGCTCGGAAAGACGGATCTTGTCTTTGCCGACGAGCCGGTGGGAACGCTGGATGTGCATGAGATCGAAGCCGTGGGTGAGATCATCCGCGACGGCTCGCGCATTCTCGATTTCGGCCGCGAGACGACGGCGACGCTCCGCATCACTGTCCGCGCGCATGACGGAAGCACGGTGAGAATCCGGATGGCGGAGGAGCTTGCAAACGGCACGGAGGGTGAGCTGACACCTGAGACGGAAATCCGATACAAAACCCGCGCGAACTGCCACTACGAGGAGACGGTCATTCTCTGCGAAGGCGAGAATCTGATCGATCAGTACGAATACAAGGCCTTCCGTTACGCGGAGCTGCTGTACGGTGATGACGTGGAAATCGTCTCTGTGTGTGCAGTCGAGCGGCACTGGCCGTTCGATGACGAAGCGTGTCAGCTCGAAACGAGCGATCCGGTACTGTCGGCGGTTTTCGATATCTGCAAAACCGGCGTAAAGCTCGGCGCACAGGAAGTGTTCGTCGATTGCCCCGGCCGCGAAAAGGGTCAGTATGCCGGCGACCTCACCATTACGAGCGCATCGCATCTCTGGCTGACCGGCGACACCCGCCTGTTTGTCAAGGCGGTGAAAAATCAGATGGAATCCGCCTTCATCGATGAAGGTCTGATGGCTGTCACACCCGGCTCCTATTCTCAGGAGATCGCCGATTATTCCCTGCAGTTCCCCATTCTGGCACTGCGGTACTGGGATTTCACCGGCGATGAGGACGGACTGCGCGAAATGCTGGAGGTCTGTGACCGACTCCTCTCCTATTTTGAAAAATATCAGCGGGAGGACGGACTGCTGGACGGCGTTGACTGCAAGTGGAATCTGGTGGACTGGCCGACCATGCTGCGGGACGATTATGACTTCCCGCTGGACAAGCCCATCGGCCCGGGCGTACATAACGTCATCAACGCATTCTACGTGGGCGCGGTCATCTGCACCGAAAAGATCATCGACATCCTGGGCATCAAGTTAGAGGAAGGTGCACGCCGTTCCGAGGCCCTCATCGAAGCCTTCAACCGATGCTTCTATCGGGAGGAATCCGGCCTGTATGCCGACAGCGAAACGAGCGATCACACCTCGCTCCACGCCAATGTGCTTCCCGCCTATTTCGGCTTTGCGAAACCGGAAGCCCATGGCCGCATCGCCGATCTCATCCGCAAAAAAGGCTTCAACTGCGGCGTTTACATGGCATATTTCGTACTCAAGGCCCTCTGCCGCATGAATCTGTACACCGATGCCTACCGACTGCTCACCGACACCTCCATCCATTCGTGGTATCAGATGATCCGCGAGGGTGCGACCACCTGCTTTGAGGCGTGGGGCAAGGATCAGAAGTGGAACACCAGCCTCTGTCATCCGTGGGCAAGTGCACCGATCTCGGTGCTCATCGAGGACATTCTCGGTGTGACGCCCAAGACCCCCGGATTTGCCGACGTGGACGTCCGCCCGCACATTCCCCGCGATGTGGAGTCGCTGGAAATGCGCATTCCTCTGCCGGATAACCGGCACATCGAATTCGAGTGGGAGCGCGGCTTCTACAATTACCGGATTCTCAAAAACGACTAAAAAACTGCCGTCACGGTTCACCGTGACGGCAGTCTTCATTTCTTCTTCAGCTTATTTTTCATCACCACAAACAGCGCAATAATCGCGCCGATCAGGATGAGCGCCGATGCGGTGAAGCCGTCGGCGGTGGGCGGTGATGCGGTTACAACGTCGGTCAGTGTGAGCATTTGTCCGTCTCCATTCTCATTGAGTCTGTCGTTATTACTGTATATGACGCCGGCCGGGGACAAAAAGTTCCCGATTTTTTCATAATTCTGTCATGATCACCGTCTGCGCTGACGATTTTGCGGTGCGATCTGTCTTGATACGGTTCTTCTGCGATTGTTTCTCGTCCGGATGAAGATCAGTACGCCCACATATGCGGCCGCCGCGAGGATCAATATGACCACCGCCGCCCTGAACACGCCGCTCTCGGTGAAGCTGAGGAACAGATCCAGCACGTACAGCACATTGTTGCGGCTGACGCTGTTTCGGGTGATCAGATCGTATGTGCCGAGATCCGTGCCGTTGAAGGTGACGGTCAGCGATCCGACCACCTGCCCTTCGCTGACCGGCGCGGTCAGGGAATCCTCCGTCAGATGCCAGTCAAGCTCGATATCCTTGGAAACATCGATGGCTGTCGGCAGATACAGCTCGATATTCTGCGACGGGAACAGGGTCACATAGTCCACCCGGCTGGCAAGCCGCACCGGCACCTCGCAGATCATATCCGCCGTGGTCAGCACATTCACATAGCCGTAGGTGTTGAATGCCCATTTGATGAGATCCGCCGCTTCGGTGTAGGAATAGATGTATTTTTCGTCCGCTTTGGCATCCATGACCACCACCACATAGGTGAGGCCGTCACGGGTCGCCGTCGTTGCCACGCAGTAGCCGCCTTCAATCGTATAGCCCGCATTGAGGCCGCGGGGGATCTTCCAGATGTACAGATACTCCATATTGGTGGCGAAATAGTAGTTCTTATTGAAAACCGTGCGGGATTCGGCCTTGTTTGTCGCCGGAAGCACGAATTTTTCCACCGAGGACATATCTGCAATCGGTACCGTTCCCAGCGCATAGGTGGCGATAATGGCGGTATCTCTGGCCGTCGTCACCATGGCGGGATCGTGCATACCCGTGGGATTGGTGTAGTTGGTATTCACCGCGCCGATGGACTGCGCCTTGTCGTTCATCAGGGCGACAAAGGCCTCGATGCTGCCCGCCGCCTCGATCGCCAGCGTGTTTGCCGCATCGTTTGCACCGCCGCAGATAAGGGCATAGAGCAGCTGCTCCAGTGTCAGCACCTCGCCGCGCTTGAGGGCGATATTGTTGCCCTTGAGCCGGAAGATGGCCTCCGCCGGTACTTCGATCTTCCGCTGCATATCACTGCCCATCAGCTCGATGGCCACAATGGCGGTCATGAGCTTCACCGTGGATGCGGGATAGATCACCCGATCCGCGTCCAGCTCGTAGATATAGCGGTCATTTTCAATATTATATACGCACGCCGCGCCCACATTTTCGATGCCCGGGTCAAGGATCATCTCCGGGGCTTCCGGCTCCGGCTCAGCCGTTGTCTCCGGTGCAGGCTCGGCTGTAGTTTCTTCCGCCGTCGATTCCGCCGCCGCAGTATCCTCTGCTGCAAGGGGAAGCATGAGGGGCAGAATACAGAGCAGTGCCAGCACAAAAGCCGTGATTCGCTGTTTCATGAATCGCATTCCTTCCGTTGTTCGTCCGAGAAGTAATCGAGAGTGCCTGCGATATCGCGCTCGATCTGCGCCCGCAGTGCATCAATGCTGTCAAATTTGATCTCATCCCGCAGCCGCTTGAAAAAGGAGACCTTGATATTCTCTCCGTACAGCCAGCCTGTGTAGTGGATGATATGGGTCTCGCAGTTGACCGTGTGGGAATCCTCGGCGATGGTGGGACGGATGCCCACATTGGCAACACCGGGGAATCTTTCCGCGCCGATCTCCACTTTGCAGGCATAGATGCCGCTTCTTGGGATCACGTGACCGTCGGGGAACTGCTGATTGATGGTGGGGATGCCGATGGTACGTCCCAGCTTTTTGCCGTGAACGACGGGAAAATCGATGGAAAACGGCCGTCCGAGAAGCCGCGCCGCTCCTTCCATATCCCCCGCTTCAATGAGCAGCCGCGCACCGGTGGAGCTGACCGGTATGCCGTCCGCATACACCGGCGGAACAACGATGCAGTCATAGGGCCGCATCAGCTCAGCAAGGGTGTCGCCGGTTCCAAGCCCGCCTGCGCCGAAGCGGAAATTAAAGCCGCAGACTGCGCAGACCGCACCGCATTTTCCGATCAGCAGCTCTTTTACGAACCGCTCCGGCGAGTAGCCTCGCACCCGCTCAAAGCTTTCGAGAATGGCGTAATCCACGCCCAGCGCGGCGATAAGCGCCAGCTTTTCTTCGGTGGTGGTGATGGCATTTGCCGCCGGCTTGTTGGGCAGTGCATCCGCACCGTCGGCGAAGGTCCAGACAGCAGATGCGATGCTCCGCGCCTTTGCGATCTCCACCGCCCGGGTGATCAGTGCCGCATGACCGACGTGAACACCGTCAAAATTTCCTAAAGCTACAGAGAGAGGAGAGCTGACGCCCTCCTCTTTCTGCATCGTGTGAAGATTGTATACGTCCATAAGAGATCAAACGCCGAGATAATTCCGCACCAGGGTATTGAGCAGCTCATCGCGGTCAATGCGGCGGATCAGGCTGCGGGCGTTCTTATAGTTCGTAATGTATGTGGGGTCTTCGGAAAGGATATAGCCGACAAGCTGATTGATCGGATTATAACCCTTTTCGCGGAGAGCCTCGTAAATTGCACTGAGTGTGCGCTTTGTCTCGTCCTCCTTTTCATCGTGGACGGTGAAGGTTATCGTCTTGCTCTTATCGGACAAAACCTGCGCTTCCATATCAGCAGTCTGCATCGGCATCAAAATCATTCCTTTCGTTCTATCGGATGCGTCTTTTGTATCTTTCATGATTATATGATACACCAAATGCAGAAAAATTGCAAGAGATTTTTTGCAAATGTAAGATTAATGTAATATTAGGGAACCTCTAAATATTCACAAATCAAATATCCCCCTTGAATAACGATCCCTCCCGAAGATAATTCATACAAAATTCATATAATTTCACCATTTGTTAACAGTATATATATATAT